>JASGGP010000046.1:0-20907 GCA_047604985.1 Lacrimispora sp. | reverse complement strand
CATTGCCGCCCGGTACTTATCTCCCGCCCCAGCCGCAGTCATTGCTCCTGATATGCACAAGGAGATTGAGATTTCGGTAACCAGTCCTTTGCCTGATTTTAAAGCCCTGCGAAAGGAGTCTATATGGCAGGAGCTTGCCGGAATCGTATATTCCTATTGCAGCGGACGGGGCAGCGCCATCGCCTTTGTGGAAGGGCGGGCCTATGCGGAAAAATTAGCCTACTATATAAACCAGTTAGGCGGGGACGGATTTGCAAGGACCCATCACGGCAGTCTGTCAAAGGAACAGCGCTTTGAGGTGGAGCAGGATCTGCGCAGCGGGAATCTAAGGCTTTTATGCGCCACTTCCTCCATGGAGCTGGGAATCGACGTAGGGGATATTGACCAGGTGTTCCAGGTCGGCTGCCCCCGTTCCATTTCCAGCACCATGCAGCGATTGGGACGGGCCGGACATAATCCAAACCGCACCAGCGTCATGTATATGTTTCCCAGGGAGACGTAGAGGCTCTGTACTGCGGGCTGACCGCAGAGGTGGCCCGGGAAGGGGGGATTGAGCATTCCAATCCTCCGGATCTTTGCTTTGATATTCTTGCCCAGCATCTGGTTTCCATGGCCTGCGGAGGAGAATATGAGGTCCAGGAGATTATGGAGCTTCTGCCCAGAGCTTATCCTTTCCGAAACGTAACGGCAGAGGATGTACAGGAAATCCTCTGCATGCTGGCAGGAGATTATGAGCATGAAAGAGACATTCCTGTGCGGCCAAGGATTATTTATGACAGGATTCATCAGACAGTAAAGGGCGACTCATACAGCCGCATGCTGGCTGTCAGCGCAGGAGGGACAATTCCGGACAGAGGCCTGTACATGGTTAAGACAGAAGGCGGTGTCAGGCTTGGGGAACTGGATGAAGAATTCGTCTTTGAATCCAGAATCGGAGACCGTTTTTTGCTGGGAACCTTTGCCTGGAAGATCATCAGCATATTGAAGGACACGGTTGTCGTCACCCAGGCCGGTACGGCAGGTGCCAGGCCTCCTTTCTGGCACGGCGATATCAAGGGCAGAAGGCTGCGGACCGGAATCGCTTTCGGGGAGATATTCGGCAGGCTTAACCGGGCGGCTGAAACGGATTCCATGTGGGAAGAGCTGAAAGACATGGGCCTTGATGATCCGGCTGCCCAGGGCGCCCTGGATTTTTTAAAACGCCAGCAAAAGAGCACGGGAACCCTGCCTGACGACAGGACCGTGATTGTAGAACATTTCATGGATGAAAACAGCAACCATCAGATGATGGTCCACTCTATATTTGGCCGTTCTGTAAATGAGCCTCTCTCTCTCCTTGTGAGGGAAGCGGCAAAGCTCCATAGGGATACGTCAGTGAACTGTGTGGCCGATGACGACGGCTTTCTTCTGTTTCCCTACGACGGCAAACCGCTGCCGGAAGGGCTTCTTAGGGAGATACTGGTTTCAACTGCTAGGCAGACCCTTGGGGCATTGCTTCCGGCTACGCCCCTGTATAACATGAATTTCCGATATAATACGGCCCGCGCCCTGATGATGGGAGTCAGGGGAAATAAACGCCAGCCTCTGTGGATTCAGCGCATGAAAAGCGCAGAGATGCTGTCCTCCCTGGTGGGCCAGAAGACTCATCCTATTATCAGGGAAACCATGAGGGAGTGTCTGGAGGACTATTGGGATCTGGGTGGTGTGGAATACGTCTTAAACGGAATCCGTTCCGGCAATATCCGGCTTTTGGAGATGTATCTGGATACGGCCTCCCCCATGTCCCTGCCTCTGCGCCATCAGACGGAAGCCTCCATGATGTATGATTATTCGCCCACAACCGAGAACATCCAAAAGACTACGGCAGAAGCCTTGAAACAGGCTTCCCTTGTCACCCCTGATTCGGAGCAGTTAGATTTGACGGCCCGCCGGACAAAGCTGCCTGAGGATGAACAGCAGCTTCATTCCCTTTTGATGATTGAAGGGGATTTGATTGCCGGAGAGCTTGACATTCCGGTTCATTGGCTGGAGTCCCTTGCCGCCTCCGGGCGCGTCAGATATATTGAGCCAGGTCTTTGGATTGCCGCCGAACATGAAAAAGAATATTCCGACGCCCTGGAAGGGGCGGAATTAAGCGCAAGAAAACGCCTTGTTCAAAGGTTATTAAGATACCGGGGCGCAAAGTCATTGGAACAGGTGGCGGAGCGGTACCTATGGACCGATGAAACGGCCCTTGAGATTCTGTCCCTGCTCTGTGAACAGGGAGATGCCGTCCGTCAGGATGGTGTTTTTCACCATTCCAAGCTATATGACCGGGCAAGAGAAGCTACCATCAAAAGCCGCCGCAGGCAGGTGGCAACACAGCCTGCAGAGCGGTATGCCGCCCTTCTCGCCTCCAGGATGCGGACGGCGGCAGCTTCTGACTATCAGCTGAGGGAAGCCATTGGCCTGCTCAGCGGCCTGTCTTATCCGGCGGAGGCCTGGGAGAACATCCTTCTGCCGGCACGGGTGGCCAATTACCGGCCTGAGCTTATGGATGCAATGCTGTCCGGAGGGACTGTATTCTGGCAGCTGGGCCCCGGTTCAGAGCTTTGCTTTTACCGGTCGGAAGATATTGACTGGGAGGCGGATTTATCAGAGATCCGGGATGGCCTGGAAGGAAGCGAAAAGCTCCTTTATGAGGCGCTGTTAAAATATGGAGCCAGCTTTATGCAGAGGCTGGAGGGGCTGACCGCGGGTTCTCCCTATGATCCTCTTCTCAGCCTTGCTTCAAAAGGCCTTGTGAGCGCGGACAGCTTTGCCCCGGTCAGGCAGTGGCTGAACCGGGCAAAGCTTCAAAAAAGCCCGGTCCGCCAGAGGATAAGTGTCCGTACCAAAAGCCTCTCCACCGGACGGTGGGAGGTGGTCCGGCCGTTGAAAACCCTGGCAGTGGAAGAACTGCTTAACCGCAATTTTGACCGTTCGGTGATCCTGTGCCGGGAAACAATCCAGGGAATGGCCTGGAGCACGGCTCTCGAAACCCTGCGCATCTGGGAATATACCGGCAAGGCGCGCCGCGGATACTTTATAGAAGGGATGTCAGGCATCCAGTTCATCCGGGAAAATGATTATCCAGGCTCCATGGCGGCCTTGGAGCAGCCCCGAAAGGAGACTGTATGGCTGAACGCGGTTGATCCGGCCCAGCCCTGGGGGAAGAGCATAAAGCATAAGGAGGGCAGAAGCTTTCTCAATGTTGCAGGCACGGCGGTGGCGCTTTATGCCGGGATACCGGCAGCTGTTCTGGAACGCCAGGGCAGGAGCTTAAGGGTGTTTGAACCGGATCGCTTTAACGAAGTATTGGGCAGATTTGCGGAGGATTACGCCAGACGCCGTATATTCCCCTCTCAGAACCGCATCGTAGTGAAAGAATACCCGGAAGAGGCGGTTAAGGGACTTAAAAGCGCAGGCTTCATTCACGAGCTGCAGGACTATGTGCTTTACCGGTAAAATTGGCAGAAAAAAAAGGATCTGCAGTTACAGAAAAAAGGAAAGCAGAGGAGATTGGTTCCTATGAAAGTGATTTTTTTGGACATTGATGGAACTCTGGTGGATTATAGTACAAGAATACCGGAGTCAGCCGTAAAGGCGGTTCAGGAAACCAGAAAGAATGGAAACAGAGTCTATTTATCCACAGGAAGAAGCAGGGCGGAAGTCTATGACAGTATCTGGGAGATCGGCGTGGATGGAATGATCGGAGGAAACGGCATGTACATTGAGGACCGTGGAACCGTGATCCAGGATCTTGTCATGAGAAAGAAAGATGTGGTCAAGGCGGTTGACTGGATGAATGAGAATGGGCTTGGTTTTTATCTGGAAAGCAGAAACGGCTTGTTCGGCAGCAGCAACTTCCTCGCCAAGGCATCTGAAGTCCTTTTCGGTGAAGACAGTGAAGACGGCAGAAAAAGGGTGAGTGAGCTGATGCCCCATATGATATTTGACGGAGAATTTTACCGTGATGATGTGGCGAAAATAAGCTTTTGCCTAAGCCCTGACAGGCTGGAGGAAGCCAGGGCCCTGTTCGGCGATTTCTTAAAGGTGGACAGCTGGTCGGGAAGCGGTAAGAAGCAGGAATTCGGTGAGCTTGCCGTAATGGGTGCAGATAAAGTCCATGCGGTCAGTAAGCTTTTAGAATATCTGGGAGTAAAAAAAGAAGATACCTTTGCATTCGGTGACGCGGAAAGCGATATCCAGATGGTCCGGTACTGCCAGGTGGGAGTGGCAATGGGAAATGCAGGGGAGAGGCTGAAAGCCGCTGCGGATTATGTGACAGATGATGTGGACAGGGATGGCTTGTGGAAGGCATTTGTGAAATTCGGCCTTGTATAAGCGGTAAAATTTAAAACGAATGTCTGATAGGAATACAGCTGCTGACACGCCTTAAACGGCCGGACAGAAAGCGGGAAACAGCAATTAATAAATGGGGGTATTTCATCGGAGGAAAACGAGAACTTTCCTTATATTAATAGTGTTTCGTTTCAGGCCATATAAGTATACTTTTATCATGAATCAATAAAAATATATCTGTTGGGCTGTTTTTGCCAAAGCATCCGTTTCAAGGAAGAAAGACCTGCACAGTCTCCGTTTTCCCTTCCGGAACCTGCTGTCCCCAAATAATGTAATTCAGAAAAGACACCTCTTTTTACCCCTCATCACCGGCCCCGGGGAGTGTTAATAATCCGCAAATTTTACCGGCAGAAATGTTAAGAAGATGTGTTTTTTCAGAAACAATCCTATGGCACCGGCATGAGTGCAGAAAATCCCATTTTTGTGAAAATACCTCAAATGCTTAATGAAAACCATACTTTTCTCTCTAAATCAACCCTTAAAATGCTGCTTTTATGCGCCGGCATTGTGGAAATTGTATGCAAATTAATACCTTGACAACCTTTTTCGGTGTGATATAATGAGCACAATTAATCAATAATGCGGTGATACATTTTTATAAAATTTAATCGCTTTATTGATTTTTACTGTTCTATATCAGAACAGATTCAAAAAAGAAAAATAAGGGGATAAAAGTATGGGCGCGATTACGGTATTGATTTTATTTCCATTGTTGGCAGCGTTTGTAATCTTCCTGGTGAAAGACGATGCGCTAAGGAACATGATTGTCAGAATAAGTGCTGTGGCGACCGCTGTATTGACTCTGGTGGTCGTAGGCTTATATTTCAGAGATGGAATTGCTTTTTCCACCCAATGGGAAGCTGCAATTGATCTGATTATGGCAGTTGTTGAAACAGCGGTGGCGGTGTACATAATTACGATTGGCATCCGGTACAAAAAGTATGCTGTTTCAGTTCTGTCGTTTGTACAGACCACAGCCATGCTCCTTTTCGAGTTAAAGGCAAAGCACGGAATCGAAGTGGAGAGAGCAATCGTTTTTGATAAGCTGACTGCAATTCTGGTAATGGTAGTTGGACTGGTTGGAAGCCTGATCTGTATTTATGCAGTGGGATATATGAAAACCTACCACCACCATCATACGGAGTACAAGGAACGTAAAAGCTTCTTTTTCTCGTTCTGTTTTTATTCCTTTCCGCTATGTTCGGAATCGTTTTAAGCAACAATCTCACATGGATGTATTTTAGCTGGGAGCTGACAACCCTTTGCTCATTCCTGCTGATCGGATATACACAGACCGAAGAAGCCAGAGCAAATTCTTTCCGTGCACTGGTGATCAACCTGGGAGGCGGAGTTGCATTTGCGGCTGGAATCATCATCATAGGCCTGGTTTATAATACTCTGGAGCTGTCCGTATTTACCTCCATGAAACCGGATGCGGTAATTCTGATTCCCGTATTCTTACTGGCAGTAGCGGCTCTGACCAAATCTGCACAGCTTCCGTTTTCCTCCTGGCTCCTTGGAGCCATGGTTGCTCCTACGCCTACCTCGGCCTTGCTGCATTCAGCCACCATGGTAAAAGCAGGTGTTTACTTAATCATCCGGCTTGCACCGCTTTTAGGCGCTAATCCGGTAGGAAAGGCAGTGACCTATGTGGGAGCCGTGACTTTCCTGGCCTGCTCCCTGATGGCGATTTCCCAGAGCGATGCGAAGAAGATCCTGGCCTATTCCACACTGGCAAACTTAGGACTTATCGTAATCTGTGCCAGCATCGGCACCCAGGGCTCCTTATGGGCGGCAATATTACTTATTATTTTCCATGCGGTATCCAAATCCCTGCTTTTCATTTCCGTTGGTTCTGCCGAGCATCAGATCGGAAACCGGGATGTGGAAAACATGGATGTGCTCATGGGCATGTCAAGAAAACTGGCTCTCTACATGATGATCGGTATTGCAGGAATGTTCCTTGCGCCATTTGGAATGCTGATATCAAAATGGGTTGCCATGAAAGCTTTCATTGATTCCAACAATGTTATCGTTACCATTGGCCTGGCCTACGGAAGTGCGGCAACGCTGTTTTACTGGACCAAGTGGATGGGCAAGCTGGTATCAAAGGTTAACATGAAGCACCAGCACGGAAGTGAATTCCCTCTGGATGAAGAGGCGCCTATCAGCATCCTTGCTGTTCTGGTAATTATTTCCTGCTTTACATTCCCTCTGGTATCCCAGTATGCGCTGATTCCTTATTTGACAGATACCTTTGGCAAACAGGCCTATACCCCTATCGGCGACGGGGATATAAAACTGATGCTTTTCATGCTGAGCATGCTCATTGTGCTTCCCATCAGCTTTATTCCGGTCTATAAAAACAATAAGCGAAGAAAAGTGCCTATTTACATGGCAGGAGAGAATACCGGGGATAATGAATCATTCTACGGAGCTACCGGAGCGAAATACAAGATGGAGCTGCGCAACTGGTATATGGAAGATTATTTTGGACCGAAGAGATTATCTTTCTGGAGTGATGTTTTATCTGCTGCGATCCTGGTCGCCGGAGTTATACTGCTGATAGGAGGAATGGCCTAATATGAATATTATAATCATTATCGGAATAATCATTCTTGCCCCCGTTGCAGGAGGCCTGCTGACAGGAATTGACCGCATCATATCGGCCCGGCTTCAGGGAAGACAGGGACCGCCGCTTTTACAGCCCTTTTACGATGTGCTTAAGCTGATGCAGAAGGAATCCATAGAAGTAAATTCCATGCACCGCTTCTTCGTTTATATTTCCATGGTATTTGCCGTATTTACCACTGTGATCCTGCTTTCCGGCGGAGATATTCTTCTTGCAATATTTGCTTTGACCCTGGGCTCCGTATTTTTTGTGCTGGGAGGCTATGCATCCAATTCCCCCTATAACACCATAGGTTCGGAAAGGGAGCTGCTGCAGATCATGTGCTATGAGCCAATGGTACTGATCACCTGCATCGGACTGTATTATGCGGACAAAAGCTTTTTCGTAAGGGACATTATCATGGTAGATAAGCCCTCGATTCTCTTTCTGCCCGGAATTTTCATCGGTCTTGTATATATCCTGACCTTTAAGCTTAGAAAATCTCCCTTTGATTTGAGTATGTCCCACCATGGACATCAGGAGATCGTCAAGGGAATCACAACCGAATACTCCGGTAAAGACCTGGCAGTTATTGAGATGACTCACTGGTATGAGGTCATCATCTCCCTGACACTGGTTTATCTGTTCTTTGCAACTGCAGCGCCCATCAGCCGGGTATATGGCGTGATTGCCTGTCTGGCGGTTTATCTTTTGGAAATCATCGTGGACAACGGAACCGCAAGAGTGAAATGGGAGCAGGCGCTCAAATCTTCATGGATCGTGATCGGCGTCGTAAGCACGGTAAATCTGATTATCCTGTCATTTTTCAAGTAAATTCCCGGGGGAATTTCCGGGAGAGGGTTATACTATATAGGCAAGCTGTCTGACGGCAGTATGGAGGATATTTATGGATGTTGTAAAAAAATCACCTTGGATCTTGCACTATGACGGAACAAGCTGCAATGGCTGTGATATAGAGGTGCTGGCATGCCTTACGCCCCTCTATGATGTGGAGCGCTTCGGCATGATCAATACAGGTAATCCCAAGCATGCGGATATCCTGCTCATTACCGGAAGCGTCAATGAGCAGAGTATACCGGTGGTAAAGCAGCTGTATGAACAGATGCCAGATCCCAAGGTAGTGGTGGCCGTCGGCATCTGCGCGGCTACGGGAGGCATTTTTGCCGAGTGTTACAACGTGGTCGGCGGTGTGGATAAGGTAATTCCGGTGGACGTGTATGTACCGGGATGTGCTGCCCGCCCGGAAGCGATCATTGACGGAGTTGTGAAGGGCCTTGCAGTTTTAGGCGAAAAGAAAAAACAGGCTGGAAAGAGGAAATAGGGCAGGCCGCCATGGGGAGAACATCGTCCAAAGAACATGGACGGGAAAGAGGGAATCATGGTTGAACAGATAATAAAAGAGATATCCGCAAGCGATTTGCTGGCGGAAACAGTGAAGTTAAAAAAATGAAGGCTACCGGCTGGTTGCGATCACCTGTACCAACAAGGATGGAATGGAATTAAGCTATTCCTTTGATAAAGCGTATGAGCTGTTAAATTTACGGATACTGACGGATACGGAGACTGAGCTGCCCAGCGTCGGCATCATTTACCCCTATTCCTTTCTGTATGAAAATGAGATAAAGGAATTGTTTGGAGTAAAGATCACCGGCATAACACCGGATTTCAAGGATGAGCTGTACAGGATTCCAGTGAAAACACCGTATAAAGAATAGGGAATGATGCCATTTCGCATCAGAATGGAGGCTACTTATGGGAAACAGGACGATTGTTCCGTTTGGTCCTCAGCATCCGGTACTTCCGGAACCAATACATCTGGACCTGGTTCTTGAGGATGAGACGGTTGTAGAGGCGATCCCAAGAATCGGATATGTCCACAGAGGCTTGGAAAAGCTGGTGGAAAAGAAAGATTATCAGCAGTATACCTATGTTGCAGAGCGCATCTGCGGAATCTGCTCTTTCATGCATGGCATGGGTTACTGTATGTCAATAGAAAGCATTATGGAGGTGGAGATTCCGGAGCGGGCGAAATTTTTAAGGACCGTGTGGGCGGAGCTTTCCCGTCTTCACAGCCACTTACTTTGGCTGGGCCTGCTGGCAGACGCTTTCGGTTTTGAAAGCTTGTTCATGCAGTCCTGGAAGCTGAGGGAGCAGGCTCTGGATATCTTTGAGGAGACTACGGGAGGCAGAGTTATATTTTCCGTATGTGATATCGGCGGCGTCAGAAAGGACGTAAGCCCTGAAACCCTTGGAAAGATCAAGAAGGTCCTGACCTCCATGGAAAAGGAATTGAAAGAGATTACAGACGTATTCTTAAAGGATTCTACCGTAAAGCTCCGTACAAGAGGAGTGGGCGTTCTGTCAAAGCAGCAGGCTTCCGACTTAGGCGCTGTAGGCCCAATGGCCAGAGCCAGCGGCCTGGAGATTGATTTAAGACTCCGGGGCTACGCAGCTTACGATAAGCTGAGCTTTACGCCTGCAATTGCCCAGGAAGGCGACTGCTATGCCAGAACTGAAGTCCGAATTAAGGAAATGTTTCAGGCCATAGATTTGATGAAGCAGTGCATTGATTTAATGCCGGAAGGCGATATCAAGGTGAAAGTGACCGGAAATCCAAAGGGAGAGCATTTCACCCGTCTGGAGCAGCCACGTGGAGAGGTACTTTATTATGCAAAGGCAAACGGAACAAAATTCTTGGACAGAGTGAGAGTCCGCACCCCTACCTTTGCCAATATTCCGGCTTTGCTGGAAACCTTGAAGAACTGTTCTCTTGCTGATGTTCCGATCCTGATTCTTACCATTGATCCCTGTATCAGCTGTACCGAGCGGTAATCAGTCCTTATCTACCTAATCATGAGCGGAACTTACCCAGTGTGTTTCGTCTCATCCATAAATGATATTGCTGCGAAGAACAGCGGAATTGAGGTCATTATGTCTATATTGAGGATGTCAAAAACACTTTTAAAAAATTTGTTTCATGGCCCCTACACTGTACTTTATCCGGTAAAGAAGAAAGAAACGTATCAGCGCACCAGGGGGAGCATAGGAATAACTATTGAGGATTGTATTTTCTGCGGCATGTGCGAAAGACGGTGCCCCACAGGCGCCATCAAGACGGACAAGACAAAGACAGAGTGGAGCATTGAGCGGATGAAATGTATCCAGTGCGGCTATTGCTGCGAGGTATGTCCGAAGAAATGCCTGACCATGGAAAACCAGTACACCACACCGGCATATGAAAATGTAAGGGATGAATTTGTAAAATGCACGAATACCCAATCACCCAGCGAATCATAGAGGTTGCGGGAGAGTATGCAAAGAAGAATCAGGCGGAAAAAGTAAAGGTAATTCACTTAGTTGTGGGGGATTACTGCGGCTATGTGGCCAGCTCCATAGAGCTTTACTTTGACCTGATTGCGGAAGGCACCCCTTGTGAGAATGCGAAGCTTCAAATCGAACGGGTGGAGCCAAAGCTTTGCTGCAGCAGCTGCGGGAAATTGTTTGTCCGAAAGCCCTTTGAATTTAAATGCCCCTATTGCGATGGGGAGGGCAGACCTACGAAGGAAGGACAGGAGTTTTTTATCAAGTCAATTGAAATTTAGATTACAGGGACAGGTGCCGGAGAGGAATGGATCATTATGTCAGAGAATAAAGAAATTGAGATCATGGAGTCCGTATAAAAAAATGACGCAGTTGCTGCAAAGATCAACGAATCATTGACAAAGAGCGGTATTTACGCCATAAACGTCATGGGAGCGCCGGGAGCGGGAAAGACCACTTCTCTCATACAGATCATAAAACGGCTCACAGATGTGACTTCCTATGTAATTGAGGGAGACATTGAAGCGGATTTCGACACGAAAACTCTTCAGTCCCTGGGTGTAAAGGCCATTCAGATCAACACGGGCGGGGCCTGCCACTTAGATTCTCCCCTTATCGGAGACGCGGTAGAGGAGATGAAGCTGAAAGACGGAGTCCTTTTTATTGAGAATATAGGAAACCTGGTGTGCCCGGCTGAGTTTATGATCGGCGAACATGCCAAGATGCTGATTTCGACTGTGACAGAGGGCAGCGACAAGCCTTATAAATATCCCCTTGCATTTGAAAAGGCGGCATAATTTTAATTAATAAATGCGATCTTCTGCCTTATGTTGATTTTGATGAGGACTTTTTCATGAAGGGTGTCCGGGCGCTTAACAAGACGGCTCCGGTGATAAAGGTATCCGGCAAGACGGAAGAAGGTTATGATAAGGTAGCTGCATGGATCATGGAAAGAATCGGGTAATAACGAAAAGAATAAGAGTTTACGGCATAGTTCAAGGGGTTGGATTCCGACCCCTTGTTTATCATATTGCCGGACAGCTGGGCATAAAGGGTACGGTGCGCAATGTGGGCGGCTATGTGGAGATTATGGCTCAGTCTGGGAGAAGGTTCTGGATGAATTTCTGACTGCGCTTGAGGAAAACAGGGAACAGAGATATGAGATCACAGGCTGGAAGCAGAGGAGCTTAATTGTGAGGAATTTGACAATTTTGCCATCATCGGGAGCGGGAAGGGGGAGGAAGTATCTGTCATTCCCCCCGATCTGCCGGTTTGCCCGGAATGCATGAGGGAGCTTTCTGATCCGGAGGACAGGCGGTACGGCAATCCCTTTATCAGCTGCATGTCCTGCGGTCCCAGGTATACGGTCATGGAAGACTTACCCTATGACAGGGACAGGACCTCCATGAGGGATTTTGAGATGTGCGGTGCATGTAAGAAAGAATATACATCCCCGGACAGCCGCCGTTTTCATGCCCAGACCATTTCCTGTAATGACTGCGGCCCTTACCTTATTTACCGGGACAATACCGGGAAAAACAGGGAAGAGCTGTTGGAAAAGGAAGCTTTCGAGAAGACCTGCCAGGTCATTGAGGCAGGGGGAATCGCTGCGGTCAAGGGGATCGGCGGCTATCATCTGGTCTGCTCTCCATTTAAAGAGGAGACGGTGAACCGGCTTCGGAAATTAAAGGGCAGAGAGGAAAAACCCTTTGCAGTCATGTTCCATTCTGTTTCCCAGATAAAGGAGCACTGCTTTGTTTCAGAGGAGGAACAGGCGCTTTTAGAGTCCAGGGCAAGGCCCATCGTCCTTTTGTATATGCATCAGGACCTTATGGCGCCGTCGACCAATAAGGAGAGCATGTACTGCGGCGCATTTCTTCCCTACACGCCCTTTCAGATCATGCTGACGGAAAAGCTGGGGCCTTTGATTATGACCAGCGCCAATATTTCCAGCCAGCCTGTCATCCGGGAGGATGAGAAAATGCTGGCCCTTTCTTCCCCTTATTTAGACGGCATTTTATATAACAAAAGAAGGATCGTCCGCTCTGTGGATGATTCGGTGGCCAGGATCGTTGACGGAAAGCCCCAGCTACAAGAAGAAGCAGGGGCTATGTGCCTTATCCCGTTTTCCTCTCCCGGAACGGCGGAAAGCCGGAGGCCCCTGTTTTTGCCGCAGGCGGAGACTTAAAGGCCGCTTTTTGCCTGTATCAGCGGGGAAATGCTGTGGTATCCCAATATTTCGGTGATCTGGAAGAGCATACAGTTATGAAGGAGTATGAAAAATCCTACGGGGACTTAACCAGGCTGTTAAAGGTAAAGCCGGAGCTGGCGGTATGTGATCTGCATCCCAATTACTATTCCGCCCGTTTCACAGAGGCTCTTGGAATACCGGTCTAAAGTTCAGCACCATCATGCCCACATCGCATCTGTTATGGCGGAACACGACCTAAAGGAGCGGGTCATCGGAGTAGCTTTTGACGGGACCGGCTGGGAACTGATGGAAATATATGGGGCGGGGAATTTCTTGTCTGTGAAGGAAAGGATTTTATCCGGGCGGCCCATGTGAGCTATTTCCCCATTCTCGGAGGAGACCAGTCCATGCGGGATGCAAAAAAAACTGCCTCCTGCTGTCTGCTTCACGGAGGGCTGGGGGATTTTGTCCGGGATGAGAGAAAGGACATCATAAAGGCAGCCCTGGATCACAGGATCAACAGGGTCCTTACTTCCAGCGTGGGACGGCTCTTTGACGGAGCTGCATCGGTTTTAAATATCGCACATGAAAACAGGTATGAGGGAGAATGTGCGGGATTGCTGGAGAAAGCAGCGGTAGCAGCGGAGAAGAATTACGTAAAACCGGCGGATCTGCTCTTTCCCCTGGTGGAAAAAGAGGATGGTCTGGAGCTTGACCCTATGCCCTTTTTTGCTGAGGCCTGCAGGCTGGGAGAGAAAGTAGATTCAGGCTCCCTTGCTCTTGGCTTTCACTATAGCCTGGCTCAGGCTGTTCTTAACGTCTGCAGCAGGCTGCAGGACCGGTACGGAAGCAGTGCGGTCGCCTTAAGCGGCGGAGTATTCCAGAATGGCCTGCTTACGGAAAGGACAATCAGGCTGCTGAGGGAAAACGGGTTCCGGGTTTATTTAAACCGGGCGGTTCCTCCAAATGACGGGGGAATCAGTCTGGGACAGGTTTATTTGGGAAGAGAATACTTAAAGGAAACACCCTCCGGGTATACCTCTATGCCCTGAAAAGAGGGCAATAATTAAGGAAAGGATATGATAGCATGTGTGTTGCAGTACCGGGCAAGGTAGTAGGAATAAAGGGAGATTATGCAAAGGTCAATGTAATGGACAATATGACGGATGTGAATGTAAAGCTGGTGGATGTAAAAATCGGGGACTACGTTCTTATCCATGCCGGCTGCGCCATTGAGGTTTTAAGCCAGGATGCGGCAGAGGAGATCATCAGCGTATTTTCCGAGCTTTTGGAGGAGGTATAGAATGACGGTTGATGAGGTAATCAGGGAACTGAAAAATTATGACGGAGAGCCGGTGAAAATCATGGAGGTATGCGGAACTCATACCTCCAGCATCTTCAAAAACGGCATCCGGTCCATGATTTCACCTAAAATACAGCTGATTTCCGGACCGGGCTGTCCGGTGTGTGTTACCTCGGCCGCCTACATCGATAAGCTGGTGGAATATTCCTTAAAAGAAAAGCACTGTGTCCTCACTTTCGGTGACATGATGAAGGTAAAGGGAAGCCAAATGTCCCTGACAGAGGCAAAGGCGGCGGGAGCCCAGGTGAAGATTCTCTATTCCCCTCTGGTGGCAATTACAGAAGCGGAAAAGAACAAAGAGGTGAACTATGTCTTTGCGGCGGTGGGCTTTGAAACCACGACCCCTATTTACGCCCTGATGCTGGAAGAAATCCAGAGGAAAGGCATTGAGAACCTAAAGCTTATGACCTCTGTCAAGACCATCCTGCCTGCGCTTTCCTTTATCTGTGAAAACGAAAAGAACATTGACGGTTTTTTAAGCCCCGGTCATGTGAGCGTTATCACAGGAAGCAACAGCTACCGGGAGCTGGCGGAAAAATATAAAAAGCCGTTTGTCATCGGAGGCTTTGAAGGAGAGCATATTTTAGCCGCCATATACGAGATCGTGTCCCAGATCAGGCATCAGAGGTTTGGGGTGAAAAACATGTACAAGCGCTGTTACGGAAGAAGGCAATCAAAAGGCCCGCGCCATGATTGAGCAGTATTTTGAAGCCGGGGATGATTTCTGGAGAGGAATCGGACTCATTGAGGGCTCTGCCCTGAGGCTGAAAGAGGAATACCGGCAGTACGATGCGGGAAGCCTTGTGGAAGGGAAAGAGGAGGAGGCGCCAAAGGGATGCAGATGTACGGATGTGATTCTCGGGCGGATCAATCCTTCCCAGTGCCCCCTGTTTCAAAAGGCCTGTACCCCTCTTCACGCAATAGGTCCCTGTATGGTGTCAGCGGAAGGGGCCTGCGGAATCTGGTACCGGAACTCGTGAGAAAAGCGGGATTTAACCGGATCAGGCAGCGAAGCGGATTGGGAATATCGGCTTGACCAGAAAGGATGTTACAGGAGGAAACCATGAAAATTGACATGTCTTACGGAAGCGGCGGAAAGCAGACGGGAAATCTCATCAATGAGGTGTTTTTAAAGCATTTTAACAACAAGACATTAAATAAGCTGGAGGATGCCGCAGTCCTAAATATCAGCGGGAAGATCGCTTATACCACGGATTCCTTTGTAGTTACACCTCTGTTCTTCCGCGGAGGAAATATTGGAAAGCTTGCTGTTTGCGGGACCGTAAACGATCTTTCCATGATGGGGGCCATCCCCAGATTCCTGACCGCGGGATTCATCATTGAGGAAGGGGCGGATTTGGATATTATAGAGGAAATCGCCCATACCATGGCAGTGACGGCAAAGGAAGCAGGAGTGAAGATCGTTGCAGGAGATACAAAGGTGGCGGAGGGAAGCGGCGGCATCTACATCAACACCTCCGGCATCGGGGAAATCATGAAAAGCGGAATCAGCATTTCCGCCTGTAAGCCGGGAGATGCCATTATTTTATCCGGTAACCTGGGAGAGCATCACGCTGCCATCCTTTCCCACAGAATGGGAATTGAGAATCAGATTGCAAGCGACTGCGCACCCCTTAACTCCATTGTGAAAAATCTTCTGGATGAGGGCATAAGGGTCCGCTGTATGAGGGACGTCACCAGAGGCGGCCTTGCCACAGTGTTAAATGAGGCGGCGGAGCAGTCCCTCTGCGGTGTGGAGATATGGGAGGAGGCTCTTCCCGTAAGCACAGAGGTGAGAGGCTTCTGTGACATTCTGGGCCTGGACCCCCTTTATATGGCAAACGAAGGAAAGATGATAGCGGTGGTGCCTCAGAATCAGGCCCAAAAGGCTTTAAATGCAGTTCAGAGAAGCAAATACGGAAAAAATGCCAGAATCATTGGGACCGTGGAGGAAGGCAAAGGCGTCAGAATGAAAACAAGGCTGCGGGGAAGCCGGAATATAGATGTTTTATACGGGGAGGGTCTGCCAAGAATCTGTTAAAAAAGTACTGAAAAATGTAGCAACTGAATGAACCTGGAATATATTTATAATAGCTGACATGGAAGCACCCTCCGGGTGTACCTGGATGTCCAAAACATATGGACAAAAATAAGGAAAGGAAACGCTGATATGCCTATTAAAATATTTATAGACCAGGGTCATAATCCCAGCGGGTATTTTAACAGTGGTGCGGAAGCCAATGGCTTAACTGAATCGGAGATAACTTTTCAAGTGGGACTCTATTTACAGAATCTGCTCAACAGCGATCCCAGGTTTGAGGCGAGGGTGTCAAGGCCGGAGCCAACTACGGTATTGGGCACCAATAACACAACCAGCCTGGCAGCGAGAGTTTCAATGGCAAATGATTGGCCTGCCGATTATTTCATCAGCATTCACTGCAATATAAACCCCAATTCCGCAATCAATGGCACAGAGGTTTATATTTATCAGTACTATACCCAGGCACAGTGGCTGGCGGAACAGATCATGGACGGAGTGAACCAGATAACTGGAACCAGGAATAACGGGATAAGGGAAAATCCATCCCTCTATGTCCTGCGGAATGCCAATATGCCTGCAAATCTTGTAGAGCTGGGGTACTTAAGCAATCCTTCGGATGCGGAAAAATTGCGGGATGACCAGTACGGATTTGCTTACGGCATTTACTTAGGGCTGCTTCGGTACTTTGGCTTTGCCTGATATGGATTATGGAGAAAAAGCGGCTGTGCATGTGACAGCCGCTTTTTCTTTAGGAATGGGTCAGAATAAAATCACGTTTTATCATCAATAACCGTTCAATCTGCTTTAAAATATAAAACAAAATAGCTCTGGCCTCAAATTCTTCCCGGCTGGACGGAAGCTCCTGGACCTTTAAATC
Source organism: Lacrimispora sp. (assembly GCA_047604985.1). Taxonomy (GTDB): domain Bacteria; phylum Bacillota; class Clostridia; order Lachnospirales; family Lachnospiraceae; genus Lacrimispora. Next base: position 4,099 of record JASGGP010000046.1, on the reverse strand, counting down.
CTCAAGCAGCAGCTCTAAATCCCGGAGCAGCCCTTCCACCGTGTTATTTCTGTGATATCCCCGTTCAATCCCATTTAACAGTTCGGCCACCTGCTCCGCCTGTTCCGGCAGGCAGGAAATACTTTTTACGTTTTCATAAATTTCCTGAAGGACAACGCTCTGCTTTTCCCGCATCTGGATATAATCCACCTCATAGGAATCCTTTTTCCAGAGCGCATTGTTGTAGTTATTTAATGCGCATGCCATTGCCAGCTTTAAGCTGTCCTTAAGCTTATCCATATAATCCAGGCCGCATACGCTTTTGTCTTCCTGTGACAGCCAGCAGGACATATGGCTTAAAATTCCCTTTATCTGCGCATCCACATCGTCCGCCAGCCTTTGATATAAGCTCCCTTTCTGGCGAAGGTGCATGTTTACCAGGACGCCTACCGTAGTTCCGATGAAGAAAAGAGCCGTTTCGTTCACGATCAGGGGTATGGACATGGACTGCTCCGACAGAAAATGGGTGATCAGGACGGAATCCATGGCAATGGCTTCGCCCCATCCTTCATAGAGACAAAGCAGGGCAAACAGGAGAAGATAGCAGGCAAATCCCGGAAGGGTAAATCCCAGAAGATAAAATGCTCCTGCCGCCAGGATTAAGGCGCAGACAAAGGCCAAGGTCCTGTTTCTGGCGCTTTTCATAGTTTCTCTCTTTGTATTCTGAATGCTTAAGACTGTAATGATGCCGGCTGTGGCAGGATATTTAAGGCCGAACTGGGCCGCAATCCCGATTGCCAGGACTGCGGCAAGGGCAAATTTAATGCTTTTGACTATATTTTCTCTATTCAATATACTTCACCTCTTGTATAAAAAACTTTTGCAATTTATCCGGCCCGATCCTCGCAGAAGAGGCAGTCCATAAAAAATTTGTGTCATCAGTATATCATATTTTCCGCTATTATTCATCTATGCAGAAATATTTTTGGGGTTTGAGTATGGAGAGTCTTATCTGCCAGATTATGAATGGCATGGCTGAACAGGAATTAATCTTTGCGGATTTAGGGAATGTATGATAGAATAAAGCCGAAAAGACAGTATCTGCCTGCCGGCGAAAGGATACTGCCCAGGAAGGGGTTATATGGACAACAACGATATATTAATCAGGTTGAGATATGCAATGGATATTAAGGATCAGGATATGGTGGAGATATTCCGGCTGGGAGGAGTCGTTATGACGAGGGAAGAGCTGAAAAAGATCCTTTTAAAGCCCCAGACCGGCCAGGAGGCCTCCGGCGGTTCTGTGATCCCGGCGGCTGAAAACCGGAAGAAATGTGACAATCACATGCTGGAATCCTTTTTAAACGGTTATATTATTTTTAAAAGAGGAAAGCAGGAGCCAAAGCCCGGAGAGCAGGACAAGCCCCTGTACCTGATAAAGGATGACAAAGGGGTGAATAATGTCTTCTTAAAAAAGATCAAGATCGCCCTGTCCCTGACCGGAGACGATATGCTGGCTATTTTCAAATCCTCAGGCTTAAACCTTTCAAACGGTGAGCTGAGTGCGGTATTGCGGAGAGAGGGACAGCGTAATTATAAGGAATGCCAGGACCGGTATGTCAGATATTTCTTAAAAGGCTTGGCCATAGACCGAAAATCTTAATGTTTTTGAGGCCTTGCTTATTATTTATTTTGTGTTATAATATAATTGAGTGTCAAATCAGGTCAATGTAAAAGAAATGATAAACTTTTTGCAGGCAGGATTTAATATTCTACAAAAAAAGTCATAATCAGCGAATAAAGAACCGTCTTTTTAAGAAGGGCTTTTGGTACTGTATCAGAGATGCAGATATGAAAGGCTCTTCTTTTTTTGAAAGGAGGAAAAGCTATGCGGTTAGAAGGAAAAGCAGTCAGCCACATGAAATTTGGAGAGGGAACAATCACTGGTTTACAGGAAAAGTATATCACCATACTGTTTCCCCAGGGAGAAAAGAAGTTTCTCTATCCTAATTCTTTTGTGAAATTTCTTACGATTAAGGATAAAGCTGTCCAGAAAGAAATGAATCAGATGCTGGAGCAGATTCTTCAGGAGGAGGAAAGCAAACGGGCAGAGGAGACCAGTCAGCAGGAGCGGCTGGAAAAGATACAAAGCTTAAAGGTGGGGCCTGATTCCCAGGCAGCCTTTGGACTTATAGAAAATGACAGAGAAAATGTATTTTCCACCTGGTCTGTCTATGCAGGCTCCTATCAGAGCGGCGCTTCCAAGGGCGATCCTAAACGGCCGGTGAGGCTCAAGCTGAATTCCGCCTGCCTGCTTACGGAATGTCCCAAAGGGGTTGCGGAAAAACGCAGAAGGATCATAGGCGCATTTATGCTGAAAGAAAACTTTGAAAGCTCCGCATGCCAGGACGGGATGATTCCAAGCCATGAAAAATACCGGATTCAGCTGGCGGATAAGGAAGTCTTAATGTATTGGGATTATTTTTCTGATGAAAACGGCGTTTCAAAATGGGGAAATGTGGAGCTGAAATATTTCTCCAATTTCACCATGCAGAAAATCCTGTGGGATATGAAACAGGCAGTAAAAGATCCTGGGTGCAGGCAGGAAGCAGAGGAATTTTACCAGTACTTCTGTCTGGTAAATAAGCTGGCGCCCATGAGCCTGCAGACAATAGAAGCATAGAAAAAGGGGCGCCAGCCAGCGCCCCAGAGGGGAGTGTTCATAAGTCCTCCCATAAATCAATCCAAGGTTATGGCCTATTCCCGGTCTGGCTTTAAGGCTTTTACCATCAGCATCATGGGCCGGCGCATCTCGTCGGCCATGCCGGGAATATCCAGCATTTCCGGATTGGGAACAGCTTCTTCCACGGCCTCCAGAAGGAACCCGGCTTTTATCAGCCCCATGAGAATCTGGGTCAGGGTATGATGCTGCTTGACGACGTTCTCCCCCAGGAAATGGGTGGTCCGTTCTCCGGGATAAAAATAGCGGTCAACGGGCCAGTACAGCGGCTTACGGCCGTCATCGTAAATCCAATCCTCATTTACGCCAGCTGTAAAGACCGGATGTTCGATATTGAGAAGGAAGCATCCGCCTGCTTTCAGCGTGCCGAATATTTTTCTATAGATTGTATCTAAGTCTTCCATGTAATGGAGAACAAGGTTGGAAATTACACAATTGAAAGTGTCAGCAGGATAATCGTAATCGTCAAGTCCCATAACAGCATAGGTGATTCTGGGATCGTGGTTCTTTTCTTTCGCTGAATGGATCATTTTTTTACTTAAATCAATGCCAAGCACACGGTCAGCGCCGCACTCCACGGCATACCTGCAATGCCAGCCGTACCCGCACCCTAAGTCCAGCACCGTCTTGCCGGTTAAGTCCGGAAATAAGTCTTTCAGCTGGTGCCATTCCCCGGCGCCGGAGAGTCCCTGCCGGCTGCGCGTCATCTGTGCATATCGGTTAAAAAAATTATCATCGTCATAAATATTGTTCATATGGGTTACCTCAGCAATTCCTGAATATTAAACGGAACCGGCTGTACCGGCCGGCGCCTTGTGGGATTCCGTTAAAAGGCATTATACCATATTTCCCTGTATTTTTCCATTTTTCCCTGCAATTCGTGTGACGGCCTCTGCCCTCTTATTTCCTAAGGAGGAAGCGGAAGAGAGAAGAAACAGGAATTGACAAGAAATACGCTTTATCTTATTATTAAGACACGGCTTGTATGGCGTTGGAGCAACTGGAAAATGAGGAGGTACATATGATTGGAACCATTGTAAATACTGCAGCAATTCTGGCGGGCAGCGCGGTCGGCGCGTGTGTGAAAAAGGGGATAGGAGAAAAATACCAGGACGCGTTGTATAATGCCATGGGGCTTGCCGCCTGCGGTCTGGGGATCAATGCGGTGGTTCAGAATATGCCGAAGAGCACTTATCCCGTACTGTTTATTATCAGCCTTGCGGCAGGCAGCCTCATCGGCACCACCCTGGATTTAAGCGAAAGGTTTGAAAGGCTTGCGAACCGTTTTTCCAAAGGGAATTTAGGGCAGGGGCTTTCCACGGCTATTTTATTGTTCTGCATCGGAACATTGTCAATCCTGGGTCCCATGGAAAGCGCTCT
>JASGGP010000045.1:0-20954 GCA_047604985.1 Lacrimispora sp. | reverse complement strand
AATTCCTCTGAGTTAACAGGAAGTAACCTTGAACAGTATCATGTTCTGATTATGAAATATAAAATTGATAGTTTTATTTACTGCGATTCGGGCAGTTGCCTTGACCCGTTTACAGTAGCTAATAAGCTGACAGAAGCCAAAGGCATATTAAATTGCAAAATGGAATTTTGTGCCGGAAATGAGTGTGGGCTGGCAACAGCAAACTCACTTGCAGCCATCAGGTGCCATATCAGTGATATCCACACGGTTGTGGGAGGTGCGGGCCTGTTAGAGGGGGCCCCCATGGAGGAAATCATTCTTGCGGTTAAATTCTTTGAACTGGGTATGGTTTGTGAGAATACCGGTGATTTGGCCGATGATTGTAAGAAGATTCTGGACTATATGCAGTTGGAGATTCCCGTCGACAAAGCAATTATAGGGCAAGGGATTTTTTCTCATGAATCAGGAATTCATGTGGATGGAATCATAAAAAACCCTCAGTTGTATGAGATTATTACACCGGAAGAGGTTGGGGTAAAACGTAAGATTATCATAGGGAAGCATTCAGGAAGAGCGGCGATTCGTACAAAATATCAAATGATGGGGATTGAGCTTAAGGAAGAAGAAATTTCCGTTCTTATGAAAGAAATAAGGAATTTGGCATTATCGCAAAATTCTTCCTTAACAGAAAAGCAATTAATGGACTTGTATATTGCATGCAGCGGAAGTGATTAGGGCGTGTCTGGAAGGAGATGGTTTTTGATGAAAACATTGCCCAAATTTGATCTTGTGGATACGACTCTCCGGGATGGAGAGCAAACTGCGGGTGTCATTTTCCCGGCACAGGAAAAATTAGAAATTGCTAAGACTTTGGCAGAAGCTGGAGTTCGACGGATGGAAGCCGGGATCCCCGCCATGGGGAAAGAGGAGCAGTCTCTTTTAAAGGAAATGCTGAATCTAAAACTGGATACCAATCTAATTGCATGGAACCGGGCGGTTATTGAAGATGTGAATCAGTCCCTGGAATGTGGATTTTCCTATATTCATATATCCGTTCCCATATCCGATATTAATATTCAATACAAACTGAGAAAAGACAGGAAATGGGTGCTTGCCAGTCTGGAAAACGTCATGAAATTCACTCGTGCAAATGGAGCGGAAATATTAATAGGCACGGAAGACGCTTCCAGGGCTGATAAGGACTTCTTCTTAGAGGTGGCGGAACTGGGCTATCAATATGGAGCCATTAGAATTCGCTATGCAGATACTGTTGGCTGTCTTGATCCTTTTAAGGCCGGGAAAGAGTTTGAGTATCTGGCGGCAAGATGTGCGCTGCCTATTGAATTTCACGGTCATAATGATTTTGGGATGGCTGCTGCGAACAGTCTGTCAGCTTATTTGTCAGGGATTGAATTTGCCAGCGCAACTTCTACCGGAATCGGTGAAAGAGCAGGAAATGCATGCCTTGAGGAACTGATTATTACGCTGAAACGATTATACGGTTACGATTTGAATATGAATCTTGATAAAATTGATCAACTAACTAAGACGGTTGAGCGTGCAAGCGGCAGAAAAATATATAAATATAAACCGGTAATCGGTTTAAGGGCATAGGACAAGTGAAGAAGAAAAAAGCCAAGGTGGTTAAGGAACATCATCTGGCGAAAGACTATGACCAGAGCCTGCAGGATATGGGCGGCTACATGAAAATCTAACGTATAAAAGGGTGATTTGTGGGGGTGTACACCCGACATATCGGGAGCGCAGGCTATGGGGTATACGCTCCCGCAAAAATCACAGCGCTTTTGCTGAGCCAGCCGCCAGTACAGCTTTAGAACCAGAGGAATTAAGCTCGTTGTATTTTTGATATTGGGATGTGAAATATTCGATTTTGTGAGAGACCTTCAGCAAGTGTTTTTTCATTTCCTCGATCTGTGCTTCCACACTTTTTTTGTGTTCTACCAGCATCTCACATCTTTGCTTTAATGTTTCTTCCCCTTCTACACTCAATTCAACAAAATCTTTGATCTGCTTTATGGACATTCCGGTATTTTTTAAGCAGCAGATTAACCCAAGCCATTCTAAGTCATCTTCCGAATAATGCCGGATTCCGCTTTCACTTCTCTTTACGAAAGGCAGTAAGCCTTCACTTTCATAGTAACGTAAAACGTGTGCTTTCAAATGTGTTTTTTCTGATACTTGTTTGATCGTATAACCCATAAAAATTTTCCTCCGAATCTACCTTTGCATTTTACAATATATTTTTCGTTTTACTCTTGACTTAAACTTAACGTTAAGGTCTATAATTTTATCATACTTTATATTTAACTGTTTTTCAAGATGAATTTAAGGAGGTATTGGGATGGATTCATTAAACGATTGTTTTGAGCTGCATAATGGGGTACATATTCCGTGTATAGGCTTCGGTACATATCAGGCACAAAATGGGGAGATTGCTGTGTCTGCTGTGAAAAAAGCCATTGCATTGGGATATCGCCACATTGATACTGCTGCAGGTTACGGCAATGAGGAAAGTGTGGGCATTGCGGTAAAGCAGAGCGGCATCGGAAGAGAAGAGATTTTCATTACCAGCAAGCTGCAAAATACAGAACACGGTTATGAAAATACAATGAAGGCATTTGAACAAACGATGAAGAACCTGGATATGGATTATCTGGATCTATATTTGATTCATTGGCCCAATCCGGTCAAATACAGAAACGAGTGGCAGTCAGCCAATGCGGGAACATGGAAAGCATTTGAGGAATTGTATAAAGCCGGGCGCATTCGCTCCATCGGAATCAGCAATTTCCATCCCCGTCATATTGATGAGCTTATGAAAACCGCGGAGATTGCGCCTATGGTCAATCAAATCCGCCTTTGCCCGGGAGATACACAGGATGAGGTTGTGACCTATTGCAAAGAACACAATATGGTACTGGAAGCATACAGCCCTCTGGGAACCGGCCGGATTTTTGAGGTGCCCCAAATGCAGGCCATTGCCCAGAAGTACGGGAAGACAATTGCGCAGATCTGCATCCGCTGGAGTTTGCAGAAAGGATATTTACCTCTTCCCAAGTCTGTAACAGAATCCCGGATCAAAGAAAATGCCGATGTTTTCGATTTTGAACTTTCGGCCCAGGATGTGCAGAACATTTCAGATTTAAAAGGCTGCTGCGGATATTCCCAGAATCCTGATATGACCACATTTTAAATATTATTTTATTATAGAAAGGAATATATACCTATGTTAAATTTTGATTTACACATTCCCACGCGCATCATATTCGGTAAGGACACACACAAGGAAATCGGAGCTCTGCTGCAGCCCTGCGCAAAGAAAGTTCTGCTCCATTTTGGAGGAAGCAGCATTAAAAAGAGCGGCCTGTATGATGAAGTGGTTGCTTCCTTAAAAGAAAGCAGCTTAGAATTTGTTGAGCTGGGCGGCGTGGTTCCCAATCCCCGTTTGTCCCTGGTCCATGAAGGAATTGAACTTTGTAAAAAGGAAGGCGTGGATTTAATTCTTGCTGTAGGCGGGGGCAGCGCCATTGACTCAGCGAAAGCAATTGCAATGGGCGTCTACTACGACGGCGATGTATGGGAAATCTATGAACAGAGTAAGCCGGTTACAAAAGTGCTTCCGGTTGCCACGATCCTGACAATTCCTGCAGCAGGCAGCGAATCCAGTAACTCGACAGTAATTACCAATGAAGAAAAACAGATGAAGCTGGGATATGGAAGCGATCTTGTTCGTCCTATACTCAGTGTCATGAATCCGGAATTGTTCTTTACGCTTCCGAAAAACCAGGTAGCCAACGGTGTGGCGGATATGATGAGCCATATTTTTGAGCGCTACTTTACCAATACAGTACAGACTGATTTGACAGACGGATTATGCGAGACCACTCTGAAAACCATTATGAAAAATGCTTTGCTGGTATCTTCGGATATTAAAAACTATGACGCATGGTGCCAGGTCGGATTCGGCGGTACGATTGCTCACAATGACCTGCTGGGACTTGGCCGTGAGCAGGACTGGGCCTGCCATGGAATGGAGCATGAACTAAGCGCGATTTATGATGTAGCCCATGGCGCAGGGCTGGCTGTATTGACTCCCGCATGGATGCAGTACGTCTATAAGACCAACATCAACATGTTTGTTCAGTTTGCCGTAAATGTAATGGGAGTGGAGGGAAGCTACCGCTACCCGGATGCCATTGTCATGGAAGGCATTGAGCGTCTTCGTGAATTCTATGGAAAAATGGGGCTTCCATCTACCCTGTCGGACCTTGGCATCGATGAAACCAACTTAGAAGTAATGGCAAAAAAATCAACGGGAGAGGCCTACGGCGCGGAGCATCCCCTCGGCGGCCTGAAAAAGCTGTACTGGCAGGATGTGCTTGAGATTTATAAAATGGCGAAATAAGATATATTAAAAAGGAGAATAAGGGCTATGAAACTTATAAAATTAGGACAATCAGATTTGAAAGTGCCGGTTATTGCAGTTGGCTGTATGCGCATTAACGGATTAAGCAAAACGGATGCGGAGAACTTTGTCCAGACGGCTTTAGATAACGGCGCTAACTTTTTCGATCACGCGGATATTTATGGCGGCGGAACCTGTGAAGAAATATTTGCGGATGCGATCCACATGAACAGTGCTGTCCGTGAAAAAATCATCCTTCAATCCAAGTGCGGAATCCGGAAAGGGATGTTTGATTTTTCCAAGGAGCATATTTTAGAGGCAGTAGACGGCAGCTTAAAGCGTCTGAAAACCGATTATCTGGATGTACCGCTTCTTCACCGCCCGGATGCCCTGGTTGAGCCGGAAGAGGTTGCCGAAGCATTTGACAAGCTTTACAGCAGCGTAAGGTGCGGAATTTTGGCGTGTCACTTCAGAATCCCATGCAGATTCAGCTGCTTAAAAAATTCCTGAACCAGCCGATTATAGCAAACCAGCTGCAGCTTATATTACTAACTCCACATGATCTCAGCAGGTATCCATGTCAATATGCTGGATGATCCGGCCATCGCCGGACGGCAGCTGCTGGATTTCTGCCGCTTAAATGATATTACCATACAGCCCTGGTCTCCTTTCCAGTACGGATTTTTTGAAGGCGTTTTCCTGGGTAATGAGAAGTTCCCGGAGCTGAATGCCAAGATTGATGAGATTGCCGCCAAATATGAGGTGACCAGTACCACGATTGCATTGGCCTGGATACTTCGCCATCCTGCACATATGCAGCCTGTAACAGGAACAATGAACGCTGAGCGTTTAAAGGATTGTATAAAGGCAGCAGATATTTATTTAACCCGTGAGGAGTGGTATGAAATCTATCGTGCTGCCGGGAATATCCTGCCATAGACTGAGAGAATAAGAAGAATACGTAAAAGTGCGTTTTCCGGATTGAAGCGGAAACGCACTTTTTTTGTGCCCCCAGGCTTCCTTTCTGCCGGTTCAATAGAGATGAAAATATATAGGAATGAATGATATATGGATATATTTTGTATAATAAGGGAATAAAAAGGGAACACACTCAGTAGGGAATAGGTTTTTTTCCCTAAAAAGTAAAGTTTATGAGGCTTTTTAAAATGCGAAAGAATGACCGGGAAGCGCAAATACATTACTACCGATCCTATACGGATGATTTTATAAAAAGCAAAGATCAATCCTTCCGGTTGCCGGAAAATTACTCCTGGATTCACCAAGACTTATTATACCGGGTGGGTTCCGGGATCGTTTATTTGATTGGAATGATTTTTGCATTTCTCTACTGCCGGTTTGGCCTGCATGTAAAAATAAAAAACCGGGCCATCTTCCGGCAATGCACAGACACCGGCTTTTTTCTTTATGGAAATCACACCCAGCCCATAGGAGATGCGTTTCTTCCGATCCGGGTGCTTGCTCCCAAAAGGGGCTATGCCGTAGTCAGCCCGGCTAATCTGGGAATCCCGGTTGTTGGGGCGCTTTTGCCGGCTCTTGGCGCTTTGCCGCTTCCGGAATCCTTTCACGGAATGAAAAAATTTAACGAAGCAATCCGCCAGCGGATTCAGGAGCGAAGCTGGGTGGCACTGTACCCGGAAGCCCATGTCTGGCCTTGGTATACGGGAATCCGCCCTTTCCCTCCGGTATCCTTCGGGTTTCCGGTGGAGTGGGGCGTTCCGTCTTTCTGCATGACAACCACTTACCAGAAAAGAAAACATGGGAAAAAGCCGGGAATTACGGTTTATCTGGACGGGCCCTTTTATCCCGACGATTCGCTTTCCAGGAAAGAACAAAAAAATAAGCTTAGGGATGATATTTACCGCTGCATGGTTCGGCGCAGCGGGAAAAGCACCTGCCAGTATATTTTATATGAAGAGGAGAAGGTTTAGAATGGATATCCTTTATTGCGGCGACGAGAAAATTGAAGACGGATTAGTTATTTCGATTCTGTCCTTGCTGGAAAATGTGAAAGAAACCTTGCACATTTATGTGCTGACCATGAGTCTTAATATTGCTGGAAAAGCATATCATTCTATATCTGATTCCTTCATAGCCTCATTGGATAAAATCGTGAAGAAAACCTCTTCCGACAATTTTGTTTCCCTGATTGATGTTACGGAAATGTTTTACCAGGAGATGCCAAAGGCTAATTTAAATACACGCTTTACCCCTTACTGCATGCTGAGACTGTTTGCAGATAAGATTCCGGAGCTGCCGGAGAAAATACTTTATCTGGATAACGATGTGATCTGCCGGAGAGACTGCGGGGAATTCTTCCATCAGGATATTTCGGATTATGAATTTGCCGGTGTTCTTGATTATTACGGACGCTGGTTTTTTCGAAGAAATCTTCTGAAGATGGATTATCAGAATTCCGGAGTTCTGCTGATGAACTTAAAAATGCTCTGCAAAACAGGACTGCTGCAAAAATGCAGGAAGCTGTGCGCTGAAAAGGAGATGTTTCTGCCGGATCAGTCCGCGCTGAACAAGCTTTCTGTTTCAAAGAAAAGACAGCCCCGCCGGTTTAACGAACAGCGCAAGCTGCGCAGAGATACGGTTTTTCAGCATTTCACAACCAGCTTTCGCTTTTTCCCATGGTTCCATACTGTGACGGTAAAACCCTGGGAGATTGAAAAGATGCACAGCAAACTGAAATTGCATGAATACGATACAATACTTTATGAATACAGGCGGTTGCTGCCTGAAATTAAAGCAGGAAATATGGGAGGGAGTTAATGAAAAAGTCCAGGGAAATTGTGCCGATTTTTTTCTCCATCGATGACGGTTATGCGCCGCTGCTGGGGGTCGCTTTATTCTCAATGCTTCAAAATGCTTCAAAAGAATACCGGTATAGGGTGTTTGTGCTGCATAAGGAACTCAGTGAGGAAAACAAGGAAAAGCTTTCCCGCTTAAAAACTGAAAACTGCGAGATCCGGTTTGTTGAAATGGAAGACCGGCTGAGCATTATCAAAGATCAGATGTCCAACCGGCTGCGGGCGGATTATTTTACCCTTACCATTTATTTCCGCCTGTTCATTCCGGCCATGTTTCCCCAATATGATAAAGGAATTTATCTGGACAGCGATATTGTTGTTCCAGGCGATATATCAGAGCTGTATCAGGTGGATTTAGGCGGGAACTTATTAGGAGCTGCGGTTGATCCCGCCATTGTATATATCGCAGAGCTGGCGAGACATGCGGAGCTCTGCGTGGGTGTTGAAAAGAATCAATATTTCAATTCCGGGGTTCTGTTAATGAATTTAAAGAAACTGAGAGAGGCGCGGATCGAACGGCGTTTTTTGGAATTGTTTAATAAGTACCATTTTGATTCCATTGCACCGGATCAGGATTATCTCAACGCAATGTGCAGCGGAAAGGTCACTTATCTGCCGTCTGACTGGGATGCTATGCCCTCAGAAGCGGAAGAACCGGTGGAAGAACCTAAACTGGTTCACTACAATTTATTTGCAAAGCCCTGGTACTATGATGAGGTGCAATACGAGCAGTATTTCTGGCGTTATGCGGAGCCTTCCGGATTTTTTCCTGAAATCCTGGCTATGAAAGCGGCATATACGGAACAGGAAAAGCAATCCGACAGAGAGCATCTGGCCCTGCTGCTTTCCCGGGGAAATGCGACCGGAGACGGCGAAGTAACCTTTCGGACAGTATTTAATGAAGGAAAAGAAGCCCGTTTATGATTATTGGAGAAAAGAGAGAGAAAGTCATTGAAAATATCAGAAGGGCTGTGGGAGAAAGTGCCTTTCATGATAAGGTTGAAGTGGGAGATCCTGTATTAACAGAAAAACAAAAGGAGATTCTCCTTGAAAGTTATCTAAGGAAAAGACGGACCCTGTGCTTTTGGCTGAATAACAGGATTGCGCGGCACATAATACATATAATCACCAAAAAGGTCAACCGGGAAACGGTTATAGTGGGGCTGGAAAATGCCGGACGCATAAGAGGCGGAGCCATTGTCACAAGCAATCATTTCAGTCCCGTTGACAATACCATAGTGCGCACCCTGGCATGGAAGCTGGGAAAAAGGAAGCTTTGTATTGTCAGCCAGGAGACGAATCTGGCTATGACGGGCTGGATCGGCTATCTGATGAATTATGCGGATATCATTCCCATCAGCCGCATTCCAAACTATATGTCCTGCAAATTTGAGCCGCTGCTTAAAAAAGTGCTGAACCGGAACAATTATGTACTGATATATCCGGAACAGGAAATGTGGTTTAATTACTGCAAGCCTCGTCCCACAAAGCGGGGAGCTTATTATTATGCTGCAAAATTCGGGGTTCCGGTCATTTCCTGCTTCGTTGAAATGCAGGTGCTGGATGAATTGGATGCACCGGAATTTCGCAAGGTACGGTATGTGCTGCGGGTTCTGCCCTCAATCTATCCCGACCCGGCCAAATCCGTCAGAGATAACAGCTTTGCCATGTGCGAACAGGATTACCGGCAGAAGAAAAGCGCCTATGAAAGCGCTTATGGAAAACCTCTGGATTACGGGTTCGATCCGTCTGATATCGCCGGATGGATTCCGCCATATGCAGGAGAAAGGACTTAATTTCCTATAAGCTCTCTATGCGTATCCTGCAAACATAATTGCCGGTCATTTTATGTCTTTCTTTGCATAGTTTCTATGGAAATACAGAAACTATTGACAGATAGGAGGTATCATTATGGCAAAAGCAGGAATGAGAAGACCAAGTCCCTATGATCCAGACAATCATGGAACGGAAAATCACGAGAAAATGAACCGTCCAAAGAATGAGCAGGCCCAGGTACAAGAAATCCAGGGAGCAGCGAAAAATGGGAATGAAAAAGCCGGTCCGGTCAACGCTCCAAGCTGGGCGAGAGATGATTACAAAACCGGAAACAGGCATAACGGCATTTAAGAAAGAGAGTGTTATAAAAGCGGCTGGGTTTCTTCCGCCGCTTTTATAGCACCCTCTGTTTTTTTCCCTTTTTGCCGGATCAATAGGCATAGACATATCCTGTAACCTCTTTTGCAGGAAGCATTTCTGTAACAGTCAGCTCAGGCGTATAACAGGCCTGCCCGTTATATTCATATTCGGAAGTAAAGAGAACACCTTCTACAGTCACCCAGGAATTGGTTTTTAATTGAGATGTCTTATCATATTTACAGATCAGACCCACAGGAGATAAGTCTGCCACACAGCAGGTCATGAGCAGCCGGGAGGCCATAAATTCGTCTTTTTGAAATGTATCCGGGTCTATGTATACAAATCCGGTCATTTTAATCTTATAGTTTACATATTTTTGAGGGTTCATATTTATTTCAGATACCCAAAATCCAAAATCATCATTGGAAACAGTAATTGTTTTAAGTTCTGTATCCAATCCGGGAAGTACATCTGAAAATTCTTTCAGGGGTGCGGTGCTTTCTTCCTCAGGTGAGGCGGCAGAGGTACCTTCCTGATCTGCATTTTCCGGCGCAGCCTGGGATTGCGCGGTGCTTTCATTGGCAGAGGAATCGTCCTCCGGTACAGGACTTAGATTGCCCTGGCCGCCGGGTTTGGGTTTCCCGGTTAAATTTTCCTGGATTTGACTGACGGAATATTTGCGTACAAAGTCGGCGGTATTGATTGTACTATGGGGCATGAATAAAAATAATACCGGTATAAGGAGGACGAAACAGTGGGACAATCTTATCTGGTATTGGGGCTGGAATAACCGGTTAATGCCTGTGAATGCCCATATCAGCATGAGGATAAGGGTGAAATAAAAATACGGTTTCATCCGCGGGGTGACGTAATTCAAGTATTTTCCGCTTTTTAAAAGGTAAAATACGATTCCGGCAAAGCTTAGGCAGGACAGCAGTTCCAGAAAAGCCTGAAGATTGAAGGATTTGGATTTTTCCTGCATCATAAGGTTCCTCCGAAGTTAAAAAAGAGAAAGACACTTAGAAAGCATACGATAAAAGCGGTAAGGGACAATTTAATCACAAAACGTTTTGAAAACCCGGAGGACAGCATCATGACATTTTTAATGTCTATCATCGGGCCGAATAGCAGAAATCCCATAATTGCCCCTGCAGGAAACAGGCCGGTAAAGCTTTGCGCAATCACAGCATCGGAGGAGGAGCAGAGGGAAAGTACAAAAGCCATTGCCATCATGATGATTATGGAAAGAGCCAGGCCTCCATTTTTCTGAGGCACTGATAAGAGCCCGGTACCCAATGCCTGAAAAATGGAAGAAATAAGCGCTCCCATGATTAAATACTTCCCTATGTAATAAAATTCGGACTGAGAGTGTCTGAAAAAAACATGGATTTTCCCCCACAGGGAGGTGGCGGGGTCCGATAGTTCACTGAAGCCGCAGCCGCACATGGTTTTGTCGTAGGTGATTTCGGGAAGGGCAGGCTGCTTTAAAGGAAAGAAATAAAATGCCAGACCGATCAAGACGGAAGCCACAATTCCAAAGCAGACCCGCATGAGCATATAGGTAAGGCTGCCTCCGAATGCATAATAAGTGGAAAGCATTACAACAGGATTTATTACCGGAGCAGCTGTCATAAACGTAACGGCGGCAGGGAGCGGAATCCCCTTTTTTACCAGCCCCTTTAATATGGGAATGGAAGTACAGTCGCATACCGGAAGGCAGAAACCGAACAAGACGGCAGCCGCCATTCCAAGGCCTATGGACTTGGGGAAGCTGCGCTCAATCACACTGGTTGGTATAAAAACCTGAATGAAAGAGGAGATCAATATACCGATAAGCAAAAACGGGATGGCCTGCAGGATCACTCCTATGAATAGATTGATCAGCAGGTTTTCATTTATGTCCAATATATCAATCAGCAGTTTTAATGTGGTGCCCAATAAAAATAAAGCTGCTGCGGATTGAAAGAACATGGAAAGCGGATGAACTCTTTTTTGAAAAAGCTCCTGATACAGCTCGTTTTTTGCATTTGCTTTGCAGATATAAATATCAGGATTCAGTCCTTTTAAAAGGTGCCTGATCCGGTGGAAGGTCTTTGGTGCGTATGCATTCCGAAGAACGGCAATGTCACAGTTTGATATCTGCTCCGGCAGGGCGGCTCCGGTCTTTCCAAGGAGCTGACCGATGGTTTCCGCATCAGCGATATGGACTACCTTTTCTATTTTGCAGAGATTTTTTAAGGAATCGGTTAAAAACAGGGAATACAGCTGGGAAAAAGGCATCATGCCGTTCCATTCCACCCAGATCATGTCCGGTTTATACTTTTTTAAGCAGTCCTGTATGTCGGATGACAAGCTGGGGCTGCTGATCCGTGATTTTATGGGGAAAGGTTATGGTCCTGCAGTCATTGCCGTAATTCCGGAAATCCTCCTCCCCGCTTTCAAACTGAAGGACCAGCATTTTCAGACCTTTCCAGGCCCGGTTGTTTAAATGCTCATTTAAAAAGGAGGTTTTGCCGGAATCAAGAAAACCTGTTATAACAAAGGTTGGAATTGCCATTTTGTCATTCTCCGTTAAAAATCCTCATCAGCCTGTTCCTGTCAAGGTTTCTGCCGATGATACATACATCATTGCCGGTGACGGTGGTGCTGGTGAGCACGGTTTCCCCAGGGACGTATTGGAGATTAATGTAGCCGTTAACGCCTGGGACAATTCCTTTGACCCGCAGGATGGTGCCGTTTTCATGATGTTCCATTTCCTCCACCCGTTTTTTTAAGTCATTGACGCTGTATTTGTGCTGGGCTTTTATGGTGAGGGTTTCAAATACCTCATTGGCGGAATGATGATGACAGCAGCAGTCCCCTTTGTGATTGCAGGACTTTCTTTCCATACCCTGGCGGCTGTATGTATGGGACACAGAAGGAAGAGAGGCTTCCGGATCCAGTATTTGTTGGGGAGTCAGCTGGTGCCAGGGAACTGCTATGATTGCAGATTTTTCATTCAGGCTTTTCACCAGTGACCGTGCATCTCTTTCGCTGTCCGGAGATGCTTCCGTATGGCTGAGCAAAATAACATCGGCATTTTTGATCTGGTCTTCAAAAAATTCCCCGAAGTTATTTAAGTGCTTTTTACAGCGTTTTGCATCTACCACAGTTATGACTGACTTAAGTGAAGCCAGCTTCCGGACCCGAGGGTCGGAGCAGGATTTTATGATGTCCGACACTTTGCTGACGCCGGACGGCTCAATCAGTATTTTTGTGGGGCGAAAGCGTTTTAAGACATCGAGAAGGGATCTGACAAAATCGCCGGACAGGCTGCAGCATATGCAGCCTGAGCTTAACTCTTTTACTTCTATATTGGGGGTTCTGAGCAGGGAGGCGTCAACGCTGGCGTCGCCGAAGTCATTTTCTATGATAACAATGTTCTCATTCTTAAAGCCCTCTGTAATCAGTTTTTTAATTAATGTGGTTTTTCCTGCGCCTAAAAATCCTGAAATGATCAATAAATCAGCAGCCATTATGAGCCTCCTCTTTTTATAAACCTTAAAATTAACAGACCTGTAAATATATATGATATATATGAATTTTGTTTCTCAGATATTAGTTCATCATACAATAATCCCCAGTAGACGTACGGTGTTTGCTACCACAAAGCAAAGGATGACCCCTGCTGCCGTTGGAACAGCAAATGAAATAAGAGTCCATTTCACACTTTGGGTTTCCTTTTTGATGGTCAGGCAGGTGGTCCCGCAGGGCCAGTGCATCAGCGCAAAAAGCATGGCACAGACAGCCGTCAGCCAGGTCCAGCCGTGGTCAATAAACAGGGTATGCAGCTGGGTCAGGCTTTCAAAATCTGTAAGTGTTCCGGTTGCCATATAACTCATGATTAAAATTGGCACAACAATTTCATTGGCAGGAAAACCGAGAATAAAGGCCATCAGTATATAGCCGTCCAGGCCTATAAGCCGGGCAAAGGGATCGAGAAATCCCGCACAATGGGCAAGAAGACTTAAATCCCCAACCTGTATATTTGCAAGAATCCAGATGATAAAGCCGGCCGGTGCGGCAACGAGAATGGCTCTTGCGAGAACGAAAAGGGTGCGGTCTAAAATGGAACGGACAATGACTCTGCCTATCTGAGGCCGCCGGTAAGGAGGCAGCTCCAGCTGGAACGATGAGGGGATTCCCTTTAAAACGGTTTTTGAAAGCAGCTTGGAAACCAAGATTGTCATGATAACACCCAGTACAATAGCCCCGGTGAGCATAAGCGTTGAAATTACGGAGTGAAGCATTCCTCCTGCCGTCCCGGCAAAAAACATGGTAATGATAGCGATGAGGGTAGGGAATCTTCCGTTGCAGGGAACAAAGCTGTTTGTAATAATTGCAATGAGCCGTTCACGGGGAGAGTCAATGATGCGGCAGCCGATGACTCCGCAGGCATTGCATCCAAATCCCATGCACATGGAGAGGGCCTGCTTGCCGTGGGCACAGGCTTTGCGGAAAAAATTATCCAGGTTAAAGGCGACGCGGGGCAAGTATCCCAAATCTTCAAGAAGCGTAAACAATGGAAAAAAGATTGCCATTGGAGGAAGCATGACGGAAATCACCCAGGCCAGTGTCCGGAATATGCCGTCTACAAATATGCCCCGAATCCATTCCGGAGCCGAAAGCCATTGAAAGAAAGAAGAAAGGGGCGCTTCCAGTGAAAACAGGGCGGAGGCAAGGAGACTGGAAGGCACGTTTGCCCCGGTAATGGTAATCCAGAATATTCCGAACAGCAGCCCTATCATAATGGGGATGCCGGTTAATTTGGAGGTCAGTATTTTATCTATTTTACGGTCTCTTTCCGCATATTCTTTTTTCTCAAATGTAATCACTTCCCGGCTGATTTCCTCGCAGGTCTCCACAATTTTCGTAACGATCTGGTCCCGGAAGTGATCGAGAATCCCAAAATCTTCGAGAAATAATCTGGCTTCCATAATTTTTTCTGACACCGCTTCTTCCTGCATCAGGTCAAAACCGAGGTAAGCTTTCAGTGATTTAAGCAGGCTGAAATCCCCTTCAAGAAGCTTAAGTGTAATCCAGCGGCTGTCCATTGGCTGGGGCAGAAGCTTTGCCACTTCCGGTTCCGCCATGGAAACAGCTGTTTCTATTTCTTCACTGTAAGTGAGCCTGAGAAGATGGGGGTCACAAGGTTCTCCCGTAAGTGAGTCAACGGCATCCATCAAATGGTCAAGCCCTTTGCCGGATCTGGCGCTGGTTCCGATTACCGGGATACCCAGCTTCGAAGAAAGAAGGTTTAAATCGATTCGTATTTTTTTCTTTTCCGCCTCATCCATTAAATTGACGCAGAGAATAACCTTATCGGTAATTTCCATTGTTTGCAGAACCAGATTCAAATTCCTCTCCAGACAGGTTCCATCGGCAACGATTACTACGGCATCGGCTTCGCCAAAGCAGATAAAATCCCTGGCGATTTCTTCTTCAGCTGAGTTTGCCATCAGGGAATAAGTACCCGGAATGTCCACAAGAATGAAATTTCTGCCGTTATGGCGGCATTTTCCATGGGCATTGACAACGGTCTTCCCGGGCCAATTTCCGGTGTGCTGGTTCAGCTTTGTCAGACTGTTAAAAACCGTGCTTTTTCCAACATTTGGATTTCCTCCCAAGGCGATAATTTTGTCCTGGGCCGTTTCTTTTTCGATGCGCAATCCACAGTATTTTAAGCTTCCCGTATCCGTTGCTTCACTTGCTGATCCCATTTAATGCCTCCTTGAAATATAATAGCAGACGAATTTTTAATTGTTTCACTTCCGTCCGGATTTACAGCGTCATTACCGTGATTTTTTCCGATACATCGGAGCGCAGGGCAATAACGGCCCCCCTTATAAAATAGGCCATGGGATTCCCGGCAGGACTTTTGTAGAGCAGCTCAATTTCTGTTCCATTGATAATACCAAGATCCAGCATGCGCCTTCTTGAGGCTCCGTCCGATGTAATTCCGGTAACAATTCCCTTTTGCCCGGCGCAAAGCTGATTGAGTGTGATTTGGCTTGGATTCATAAAAGGACCTCCTGATAAAGTTAGTGTATGGAAAGAAACTTTCCCTAGGCTAATATATGGTCATTAAATCCATTGTGTTACGAATACATTTTATAATAAATAAAAAAAAGGGAGATGATCCTATAAACAACGGCAAAGAATCGGATTTCAGGACAGTCCGGGGGTATCAGCTATTGAATCAAAAGGAGGGACAGCTGACATCGGCTATGGAAGATTATCTGGAAATGGTGTACAGGCTGTGTATGCAAAATGACTATGTGAGAGTGGGACAGCTTGCTGAATTTTTAAATGTCAAAGCGCTTTCCGCCTCTAAAATGATAGTCAAGCTTTCCGCTATGGGATATTTAAAATATGACCGTTATGAAATTATACAGATGACGGACAGGGGAATGGATTTAGGAAAATATTTGTTAAAAAGGCATGAAACCATTGAGGCTTTTCTGACGCTCATCCATAGTCCTGATCCGCTTGAGGAAACGGAATTAATTGAACATTCTCTTAGCGTAACAACCGTGATCAACTTATCTGCTTTAATGGAATTTTTTCAAACTGATGGAGACATGGAAAAAATATTGGCGAAGGTTAAAAATGATGATTTGTGATGATGTAAGAATGGTAAAGTTCTGTAATAAAAGAATCAAAAAAATGAAGATATTACTAGAAACCTTAAGATGATTTATTTTTTCTCCGGTCCATAAATGATATACTTTTTATATAAATCGAGGTCCGGCCCGGAATAGAAAGAACAGAGAATAAAAGACGAGGTGGATGGAATGATTACAAATGACAGTATATCCGGCAAAAAGCCGGTTGATTCCCAGTTTCAGGCATTGAGGAAAAGGTGGCTGGACACGCTGCTGGGAGGAGAACTGGATACAGGCAATGGAGCGGTACGCACCTACCTTAAGGGAATGGATGAGAAGGCCGGGCAATACTGGAACACCATGAAAAAGGCAGAGGATGATTCCAGAACCAATCTCTGGAGCGATTTAGATATGAGCTTTATCAAAGGGACCGGCCCGGAGGCCAAGGTCCATTCCGGCAGCGTGGCCGGAACCTTCTACCGTTTAAAGGATATTGCAATCCCATGGGCAACCAAGGGATGCCGCCTGTACGGAAACGAGGAAGTGAAAAAGGAACTGATCCTGGCCCTGGATTTTATGAATGAGCATCACTACAACAGCAGTGATGAAAAAACGCCGATGTTCGGAAACTGGTGGCATTGGGAAATCGGAGGTCCGGTTGCATTTTTAAATATTGCGTTGATTCTCTATGAGTACCTGACTCCGGATCAAATCGGCCGTTATACAGCTGCGGTCAACCGGTTCACCGACGTGTGCGACCGACCCTCCGGTTATCCGGGCTCTCCGGACATGACAGGGGCAAATCTGATCGATAAAGGTATGGCAGTAGTCCAAACCGCTCTTTTAACCGGCAGCAGGGAAAAGCTGGACCATGTGAAAATGGCATATAAAACCGTGTTTGAATATGTAACCACAGGAGATGGATTCTATGAAGACGGCTCCTTTATCCAGCACCAGGCTCTGGCCTATATGGGCGGATACGGCTCCCAGCTTTATGAGAAGCTGAGCATTTTATTTTCCGTATTTTCCGGCACTGATTTTGAACTGACCTATCAGGACCACGGGGAGCAGCTTGTCTTTGATATGGTATTTGAAGGGATCGAGCCATTTATTTATAATGGCCTGTGCATGGATATGGTATCAGGAAGAGACGTTACAAGAAAAACTTCAAACGACAAGACGAGGGGGGCGGGAATCCTGGATGCGGTAATGCTTCTGGGGGATGCCATGCCGGAAGAACAGAAGAGCCGTTTTAATAGAATGATAAAATATTTCATAGGAATCGACGAGGATTATTATTACAGTCACAGCACGCACATTGCTTCCTTAATGAAAGCAAACCGGATTATGAATGATGGTTTCATTAATCCCAGAAGCGGATATGTGATGCACAAGCTGTTTGCCGGCATGGACAAGCTGGTGCATATTATGCCGGAATTTGGCTTCGCCTTATCCATGCACTCCAGCCGTACCTATGGGCACGAACTGATCAATGATGAGGGCAAGCGCACCTGGAATATCTCCGACGGCATGACATACCTCTACAACAGGGACAGGGACCAGTATGGGGAAGGCTATTGGGCTTGTGTCGATCCAAAGCGCCTGGCGGGAACGACCACGGAATATGTCACCCGTCCCAACGGCTCCGGTGACCGCACGAAAAATATTTACAGCTGGGTGGGCGGTTCCAGCCTGGGCAATTACGGCGCGGCAGGAATGTGCTACAGGACCTTAGGCAGCAGCGGCAGCGCCAGATCAGGTGCAAAGGCCAAAAAGTCCTGGTTTATGTTTGATGATGAAATTGCCGCACTGGGAAGCGGAATCACTTCCTCCACCGGAAATTACGTGGAGACCGTTATTGAGAACCGAAGGCTTAATAAGGATGGAAGCAATGAGGTGCTGATTGATGGGGAACCAAGGAACATCAGAGACGATAGCCAGGAAAGTGCATTAAAAGGAATAAAAATAAGGGATGCCTCCTGGATTCATCTGGAGGGAAACAGGGCAGGCTCTGATATTGGATACTATTTTCCCGGAAAAGCGGATGTTATGGCCTTAAAGGAAAAGAGAACCGGCAATTGGAATGACCAGGGGACGACAGAGGGACTGGAGACAAACCACTTTGCCGTATTCTGGTTCGAGCATGGGAAAAGGCCGTCCAATGCGGATTATTCCTATATAATTCTTCCCGGAAAAACTGCGGAGGAAACCGCACAGTACAGCAAGGATCCGGACATTGAAGTCCTGGAGTGCAGCGAAGACGCTCATGCCGTAAAAGAAACGGCAAAGGGAATAACAGCGGTGAATTTCTGGAACAATAAGATAACAACTGCGGCAGGGATCACGTCAAATAAAGCCGCATCCGTGATAATACAGCAGAACGGGGACGAGGCAGCCCTGGGAGTGTCAGACCCGACCCAGGAGAATGATGGAACCATTGAGATTTCTCTTCCCTATGCCGGCGGAGATATTAAGGAATCCGACACTAATATAGAAGTGCTTCAAAAGACCCCGTTTATGAAGCTGGCTGTGAAGACCGCGGGGATGGCAGGGCAAACAAGCAGGATTACCTTAAAAGTGATGGAACCTGGAAAATGAGAAATTATGGGCTTTTCCGACAGGTGCAGCCGGGTTAAGGTAAAACCCGGCCGCACCTGAAACCGTTGTCACATCGGCGCATCAGTACTTTGGCACATTGCAAGAAACTCCTTTGCTAAATTCGTAAGGCGCTTATTCTTGTGGTAAATAATATGAAGTCCCCGGTCCAAATGCAGTTTTACAACCTGTAATTCAACTAAATTCTTTTTTTCCAATTCCTCCTGCACGATCATATATGGCAGAACTGCAATCCCCAGCCTCTGGTGTACCGCTTTTATGAGGGCCGCAGTGCTGGTGCTTTCCCATGCAGGAGTGCAGGAGTATTCCAAAGATGCCAGCGCATGATCGAAGAGTTCCCGTGTGCCGCTTCCAGTTTCTCTTAGCAGCAATGGGCGTGAAAGCAGCTGTTCAATGGTTATTGTTTCCTTTTCACAAAATGGGTCATCAGGGCGGCAGATAACTGCCAGCCTGTCTTTCCTATAGGTATTATAGAGAATGCTGCTGGAATGGACAGACCCTTCAATCAGAGCGAAATCAAGCTCGTTCTGCATAATCTTTTGCTCAATGAGATCGGAGCTTCCAATGAAAACATCCACTCTTGATTGCGGATGATCCTTATAAAAGGCGCTTACATACTGGGGCATGAGATGGGTGCCTACGCCAATGGAAGCGCCGATTCTCAGCTTTTCTGAAGACGTCCATTCCTGTATATGATTCTCCATATCATCAAAAAGAGAAACAATGTGGATCGCATAATCAAGAAAATTTCCTCCGATATCGGTAAGGTAGAGCCGTCTGGATATGCGGTCAAACAGCTTCACTCCATAATAATCTTCCAGTTCCTTAATTGCGACGCTGACAGCAGGCTGGGCCATGTGCAGCTTTTCCGCTGCCTTTGTAATGCTGTTTTCTGCGCAAACGGCTGTAAAAATTTTCAAATGCCGCAAAGTCAATGGGATTCCTCCTTTTATTCATATGAAAAACCATATGATGTTTATAATATTATACTATTTTACATATATAAACACAAGGGTTATAATGGCAAAAGAGTAATCGAAAAACTGAAACGGGAGAAACGATATGGCGATAAGAAATACATCAGAATACAAAAAGATGTCCAGGGAAGAGGTTCTGGGCCATCTGGAAACTACGGAAGAAGGACTTAAATCAAAGGAGGCGGACAGCCGGCTTCAGCAATTCGGATACAATGAGATCCAGGAAATCAGACGGAATCCCGTATTGGAATTTCTAAAACGCTATTGGGGTCCCATGCCCTGGCTTCTGGAAATTTCTATTGTGCTCACATTGGTGCTGAATCATTATACGGAAAGCGTCATTATATTTACACTTCTGACCATCAACGCTGTCATCGGCAGCCTGCAATCAAGAAATTCCCACAAAGCCGTTGAAATGCTCAAGAAAAAGCTTGATATTAAATCCAAGGTTCTCCGGAATAAGGAGTGGGTGCTGCTGGACGCCCGGGAAATCGTTCCGGGAGATATTCTCATGCTTAAGCTTGGCGATCTGGTTCCTGCCGACGCTTATCTTTTGGAGGGAGAGCTGCTGGTAGATCAGTCCGCCTTGACCGGAGAATCTATGCCCGTCAATGCCGCACCATCGGATATTATCTATTCCGGCACCATAGTGAAACGGGGAGA
The DNA here is from genome assembly GCA_047604985.1 of Lacrimispora sp. Lineage (GTDB taxonomy): Bacteria > Bacillota > Clostridia > Lachnospirales > Lachnospiraceae > Lacrimispora. The sequence continues at coordinate 679 of JASGGP010000045.1, read as the reverse complement.
GGCCAAATGCGCTGCAATGAATACCGGCGCAAACACTTACTTTGGAAAAACGGCGGAGCTGGTAAAGGTGGCAAAGCCCAAATCAAAACAGGAAGAACTGATGCTTACAATCGTCAAATATATGATGTATCTGGGGATCGGGGCTTCTGCGGTAGTTTCTGCCTACGGCATTTATCTGCATAAGGATATTCTGTTCATTCTTTCCTTTATTGTGATTTTCCTCATCGGAGCAATACCAGTGGCCCTCCCCGCTGTTTTAACCATTGTACAGGCGGCGGGCGCAATGGAGCTGTCCAGGAAAGGCGTTCTTGTTACCAAGCTGGACTGCATTGAGGACGCTGCATCCATTGATATGTTCTGCTTTGATAAAACGGGAACCATTACCCAAAACCGGTTATCGGTTGTTGATTGTGCTGCATTTGGAAGCTATCAGAAAGAGGAAGTTATCAGGCTGGCAGCCCAGGCTTCCAGGGAAGAGGGCATGGACTTAATCGACGGCGCCATTCTTTCCTACGCAAAAGAATCCGGTTTTACGCCGGATTATGAAAAGCTGGTGCGGTTTATCCCCTTCAGCCCGGAAACCAAAAGGACAGAAGCGGTTATGGGGGACGACGGGAAAGAGATCCGGATCATGAAAGGAGCTGTTCCGACGATTCTTGCACTCTGCAGTTGTACCGAT
>JASGGP010000044.1:0-21106 GCA_047604985.1 Lacrimispora sp. | reverse complement strand
ATAGGACAATGAACAGAATAACCAGTGCAAGCAAAGGAGCTACCTTTCCCATAAGGTCTTTTATTTTTTTTGTTTTCATCGAATCTCGCCTCCCCAAGCAGCTTTCATGATAATTTCCTGATTCAGTATATCCTTTTTTCTCGAAAGTTCTCCCATGATTTTTCCTTCCCTCATGACAATCACTCTGTCGCTCATTCCAATGATCTCCGGCAATTCGGAAGAAATCATGATTACGCATTTTCCGGCGCTGACCAGTCGGTTCATAATGTTGTAGACCTCTACCTTAGCCCCTACGTCAATTCCTCTGGTAGGCTCGTCAAATATGTAGATATCCGCGTTTGTATTAATCCATTTTCCAATGACAACCTTTTGCTGGTTGCCGCCTGACAGCTGGCCCACCACTTCCTGAGGGGTGGGGGTTTTGATCTTTAAGTCTTTAATATTTTCCTCGGCCATCTGGTCGATATGCTTCTCATCAAAGAACAGGCCTTTTGTACAGTGCTTCATATTGCTGAGGATTAAGTTTGTCCGGACCGATTGGGAAAGAACAAGACCCTGTCCTTTCCGGTCCTCAGTTAAGAAAGCCATTCCACAGCGTACTCCGTCTTGAGGAGATTTTATCTTTACCTTTTTTCCGTTTACATAAACTTCGCCGCTGTCATAGGGATCAGCTCCAAATATGGCTCGGAAAGTTTCGGTTCTGCCTGCGCCTACCAAACCTGCAAAGCCCAGGATCTCCCCATGGTTTGCGTGGAAGCTGATATCTCTTAAGACTCCTGTGGATTTTAAATGCTCCACCCGGAGGGCTTCTGTACCGGTTTTTACCTCTACTTTCGGATATTGGTTATCAAGAGTTCTGCCCACCATGGCGGAAATCAGGGAATCGTTATCCAGCTCAGAGGTATCCTTTGTCAGAATGTGTTCTCCGTCTCTCATGACGGTCACACGGTCGCATAGTTCAAAGAGCTCTTCCAGCTTATGGGAGACAAAGAGGATTGCAACGCCTTTTTCCTTTAAGGAACGGACGGTTTTCATTAATTGTTCTACCTCTTTTTCCCCCAGGCTGGAGGTCGGCTCATCCATGATAATCAGCTTTGCATCGATCAGGACGGCCTTTGCTATTTCCACCATCTGCTGAATGCCCATGCCATAGGAGCCGCATTCTTTTTTAACATCAATATCCTGACCCAGAGAAAGCATGACTTCATGTGCTTTTTCGTGCATTTTCTGATATTCCAGGAAAGGGCTTCCTTTCTTTTTCAGTGCTTTGTTGATAAAAATATTGTCGGTGACGGAAAGCAGCCTGACAATGTTTAATTCCTGGTATACGCAGGCAATTCCGGAGGAGGCGGCTTCATTTGGATTTCTAAATGATACCTTATTTCCTTCTATATAAATTTCGCCCTCTTCCGGAATATGTACGCCGGTCAGCACTTTGATCAGGGTGGACTTTCCGGCGCCGTTTTCACCGATCAGCCCATGGATTTCTCCGGGCCTGATCTGCAATGACATATTCCGCATTGCCACTACACCAGGAAAGCGTTTCGTTACATTTTTAAGCTCAATCAAATAATTGCTCATAATGTCATTAAACCTTTCCTAAACTATTCAGACAGATTATTTTAAGTAGCCTTTCAGTGTTTCCATATATTCTTTTGCATTTTCAGCTGTAATAACCTTGCAGCCTGTATCAGTGAACTTCTCTACGGTTTCGCCCTTAACAGCCTTTAAAGCTGTTTCTACGGCCTCATAGCCCATGGTATAAGCGGCCTGTGCGCAGGTGGCGGTTATGTTGCCGTCAATGATGTTCTGGACGCCGCTCTGGTTGCCGTCAAAGCCGACGATGATGATATCTTTCAGGCCAAGCTGCTTTATAGCGTTGGAAGCTCCGGCAGCGGTATCGTCGTTATGGCAGCAGACGATCTGAATGTCTCCGTTCTGAGCTGTCAATATGTTCTCCATTACATTGGCGGCTGTATCCGGATTGGACTGGGCGTACTGTACGGAAACAACTTCTACGCCGTTTTCTTCCAGGCCCTTTGTAAAGCCTGCCTGACGGGCATCACTGGTGGAGTTTCCTTCTACTCCTCCGATAATAACGGCTTTTGCACCCTTTCCTGCTTTCTGAGCGGCGAATACGCCTCCCTGATAAGCTGCGTTGTCATTTCCTGTTCCAACAAAGGATACTTTTCCGGGAATGTCGGCATCTGTATCTACGGTTATGACGGGGATTTTTACGTCTCCGATTACGCTTGCCACAGAGTCGGACTGCAGAGGAGCGATGACAAAGGCATCTACGCCTCCGGAAAGCATGGTTTCGATCATATTGTTCTGTTCATCGTATGCGGTCTCAGAAGCCGGACCCTGTAAATCAACCTTAACTCCCAGATCTTTTGAAGCTGCATTGACGCCGGCTGCAACGTATCCCCAGTACTCACTGGATAATGTTTTTAAAATGACACCGATTGTGACATCGCCGGAGGCGGAGGCAGTGTTTTCTTTTGTATCTGGGGTTACGGTAGACTTTTTTTCTCCGCAGCCGGTCATGGAAACCACCATGGCTGATACTAAGAGCATGGATAAAAGCTTTCTTTTCATTTTTTGAATCTCCCTTCTTACTTCCCTTTAATTTGATAAAATGAATGAATGTTGTGTGTTTGTTATTTTAACAGTAAAAAAAGGCTGGAACAATGGTATATTTTGTGCTAAATGGGGGTGTTTTTTTCGATAACACTTGAAAAACAAGAAAAAAAGCCTTATTAAAAAGGAAAATAAGACTTTTTTATGGTTGAAGTATACAAAAAGCAATTAATGGAAACGGCTAATCACCGGTAATCAGTCCGTTGTGGAACGTGATATTTTTCCCTTCCATCGTATAGGCTTCTGCAATCTGGTTTGTAATGATGATCACTGCAATGCCTGATTTCAATACCTCTTTTAAAAGGTTAATGGTAACCTGGCGCATTTGGAAGTCAACGGATGAAAAGGGTTTTATGCACACCAGGATTTTAGGGCGGACAAAGATCCACTGGTAATATAAAAGCTTTAATTTGCATTCGTCGCTTGCTTTATAAGTTTTTTCTGTCAATTCCTCTTCGCTGAATATTCCCTCCAGTAAGTGGCGCGTCATCTTCGTGTATTTTTTTCTGAGAAAGAAGCCCTGCTTTTTTCGCTGGATCATAAAGGCCAGGTTATCCAGAACGGTCATGTCCATAAACAGCATTTCTTCCATGGGCCGCCCTTCGATAAAAGCGATTCCGTCCCGGATGGACTGATGGACGGAGCGGAAGAAGTGCCGCTTTCCGTTCAGTAAAATTCTGCCGGATTCAAATCCGCATTCTCCTTGAAGGATGGAAAGGATATTCCTGCATTCCGTGGAATCCAGGTCCAGAATATTCAGCACCTCTCCTGCATTTAAGGATAAATTCAATGCGGGAAGATCGGGCAGCTTTACATTTTTAAATTCTAAAACGGTTTTTTTATCAATTTCTTTTTCCGACAGGGCGTGTTTTTTTAAGGTGTTCTTTTTGGTTTTTTCAAACAGTTCTATATAGGTCTGGGATTTGGAGAAGTCTTCCCGGTTCATATGGCCGATGGTCCGTCCGTTTTTGATGATGGTTATTTCATCGGCGTATTCGTATAATTTGTTGGAGCTGTTTACAACGTAGATAAATGTCATTCCCCTGGCTTTCAGCTTCGCTGCCAGATTGAAAAATTGTTTCAGCTGCCGTTCGGTCATAATCGCTTCAACATCGGTTATGATGGCTAAATGGAATCCTGAGACATAGGCCCGCAGCAGTTCCACCTGTTTTTGCATTCCAGTATCCAGCATGTGGGCCTTTTCCAGAAGAGGTATGGTTATTCCTAAGTCCTTAAGAAGCTCAGGGGCATTCCTGCAGAGGGGCTGCACCAGTTTCCAATAGGGAACCCGCCCGCTTGCCACAAAGATATTTTCAGCCACGCTTAATTCGGAAAAGGTTCCCTGATTTCGGCCGATGAATGCGATCTGTTTCACCATCTGTTCCTGCATGTGGGAGGAGGATATTTTTTTCCCTTCAAAATAGGTCCAGCCGTAGCCTGGCTTTAGGTTTCCGTAAAGAAGCTGCAGGAAATATTCTTTTTCAATGATGTTGTTTACGATAACACAGCAGAGCTGGCCTTCAAATGCGCGGAAGAAAAGGCCGTTGATATAGGTCTGGTCATCCAGGGAGCAATGGATATTTTCATAACGAAGCACTTCTTTTCTCATCAGACCCTCCCCTCTGTCTGCTCAAACATATAAGGAAGGGTAAGGCAGACCTCGGTTCCTATTTCAGGGGTGCTGAAAATGTGGATTCCGTACTCGTCTCCCATGAGAAGGCGGATTCTGGAATTTACATTAATGAGGGCGATCCCGCCCTTTCCGTTTTCGTTGGCGGAGCCGTCACCGGCATCCATACGGGACAGCTTTTCATTGAGTCGTCCCAGCCTGGCTTCTTCAATGCCGATTCCGTCATCAACCACGGAAATATAAAGGATGGTGTCGCTGTGCTCAATGTCAATGACAATGGTGCCTCCTGAGACCTTGGGCTCTAATCCGTGCTTAATGGCATTTTCTACGATTGGCTGTAAGGTCAGCTTGGGGATGGGGGTTTTTAAGATGTTTTTATCATTTTCGGGCAGCTTGATTTTCAGCTCTAACTTATCGTCAAAGCGGTATTTCTGGATCAGGAAGTAATTTTCCACATTGGTCAGTTCTTCTAAAAGGGTGCTGAGGCTTTCCATTTTGGAGGTTGTATAACGGAAGAATACGGCAAGAGCCTCGGTGATCTTTCCGATTTCCGGGACACCGGCCATAATCGCATCGGAACGGATGGATTCCAGCACATTGTAGAGAAAATGGGGGTTGATCTGATTTTGAAGGGCCAGATACCTTGCCTGCTGTTTTGCATTTTCAATAATTTTATCCTTGTCCAGTATGGTATGGACCTTTAAGACCAGGGCATCCGCGTCCGGCGAGATTCCTTCTAAGTCCTTAAAAATTTCAGTGAATATGATGCCGTCGTTAAAAAGCTCTATTTTTCTCCGGATGGTCTGAAAGGGCTCTAAAATCTGGATTTTTCCTATTACCAGCAGCAGGAGAAAGAGGAACAGCATTCCCCATGCAGCCACTGCATAGAGAAGGGATTCCGCCAAATCCGGCTTTAAGAGTATGAGGAAGAACAGGATGAGGGAAAGGCAGGCCCATAGGATCATGGACCAGGCCCAGATCATAATCCGTTTTTTTAACCATTGTTTTTTCAAAGGGTTTCCTCCAGGCTTAACGTTCTAAAAACATTTTGCGGTATTCATTGGGTGAGACGCCCAGTGTTTTCTTAAACTGCTTGGTAAAGAATTTGATGTCATTATAGCCCACCAGCTCCGCAATCTCGCTTATATTCCGTTCCTTTTCCACCAGAAGCTTTTTGGCTGTTTCAATCCTCACCATCTGTATATATTCGGTTAAGGTTTTTCCGGTTTCTTTTTTAAAGAGGTATGAAAAATAGGTATAGCTGAAGCCTGCATTTTTTGCCAGCTCTTCCAGTTTAATATTGACGCCCTTGTTTTCTTCTATATAATGCTTGGCATAGGAAACCGGCTTTATTTCCCTGTTTTTTAAATGATCAAGGACCTCATAAAGAGTTTTCACAAGAGTTTCTTCCAGAAGCTCAAATGCCTGGTCAAGGGTGGAGCAGTGTTCAAACATCCAGGAAAAGCCGTTGATGGCCAGGTCCTTGTCCAGGGAAGGGTCCAGCTGCTCAAATCCATCCAGATAATAATAGGCAAGCTGAAGCAGCCCTGTTTTGACTGCAAGGCCGGAAATATCTTTTGCTCCATACATGAGCCGTTTTGTTTCGGTTAAGCATTTTTTAATTTCGTCCGTTTCAAAGGCTTCCGGCCTGTTTTCCAGAAGCCTTGAAATCTGGGAGGCAAGGGAAGTATCTTTTACTGGTTCCGGTAAGGCTGTTTTCAGCTCCGAAACCCCTTCGGTATCCGTAAGAAGACGGTTGTACATGGAGATCCGGCTTCTTTGTATCTGGCGGATGAGGTCCTCACAGGAATCGGCCGGTTCCGTGATTATGGCTGTAAAATAAAGTTTTGGAAACAGATCCTGTAGCCCCATGACACGGTCTTTTACACGGTTTAAGGTCTTTATCAGCTCTTCCCTGTCAGACGGTTTCTGGCAGAGCAGCAAAAAAATTCCCTCATCGGCTGCTTCCATAATTAATTCGGCCTCATCGGAAGCAAATTCAACCGGAAGGATTTCCATGGTTTTTTCTATTAAAAGATGATAAGCTTCTTTTGTAAATTCCTTATATTCAATGTCCGGCTTTATAAACAGGCCTTGTCCCCGGAGGCCGGCGGCCTGGGAGGCGTTTATCCGGCGTATTTCCTTTAAAACGTTTTCCGGCTTTTCCTCGGCGTTCTGTTCCAGCACGATCTTTAAGAATACCCGCTTAAATTCGCCGGAATAATTTTTTATGGTTTCTTCCAAGTGCACCCGTGCTTCCTGGCTGCTTTTCTGCTCCATGGTTTCTTTTACCAGTTTTTTTAAGGTGCGGGTCAAATCTTCCTGGTTAATGGGCTTTAATAAATAATCCCGTATCCCGTACCGGATTCCCTGCTGTGCGTATTGAAAGTCCTTGTATCCGCTGATAATAATACATTTCAGTGCGGGATTCTGCTTTTTGGCTTCTTCGATCAGCTGAAGCCCGTCCATACCCGGCATCCGGATGTCTGTAAGCAGAAAATCAGGCTTCTTTTCCTGAATCAATTGAAGCGCGGAGATACCGTCATAAGCGACCCCTAAAAGCTCCGCCCCTATTTCTTCCCAATCAATTAAATATTCCAAAAGCCTGCAAATCTTCTTTTCGTCGTCTGCAATTACTACTCCTAATATTGAAATCATCCCCTATTATTAAAATCATATATGAAATTATACCTTCTTCTCTTTTTAGTATACTTCACCGGGGCTATAATCTCAACTCAAAAAGTTTTATGGAATGCAAAATATTGTTTTAAAACCTCCGAAACAGAGCGAAAACATAGGGGATTTGGCAATACTTCTTTCTTGTGGTGATAAAGGTTATATGCTATAATTACTGTAATTCGTTTTCCGGAATCGATGAAACCGGAGTACGGGTCAGACAACAGGGGCGGGGAGGTGTCTTTATGCCGGGATTTAGTGATATCATCGGTCATGAAAGAATCAAGGAGCATTTGCAGAAAGCGATTGAATCAAACCATGTTTCCCATGCGTATATTCTCACGGGAGAAGCAGGGATGGGGAGAAAGTCCCTGGCTAATGCATTTGCCATGACGCTTCTCTGTGAAAAGGGAAAAAGCGAGCCCTGCATGACGTGTCATGCCTGTAAGCAGGTGATGAGCGGGAATCATCCGGATCTGGTCTATGTGACCCATGAAAAGCCGGGGAGCATCGGCGTGGACGATATCAGGGATCAGATTCATGATACGATTATGATTCGGCCCTATAGCAGCTATTATAAAATTTACATTGTGGACGAGGCGGAGAAGATGACGGTTCAGGCCCAGAACGCTCTTTTAAAGACCATTGAAGAGCCGCCGGCCTATGCGGTTATTATGCTTCTGACTGTCAATCAGGAAGCATTTCTGCCTACCATTCTTTCCAGATGCGTGCAGTTAAAGCTAAAGCCGCTTCAGGATTCTGTGGTAAAGTCCTATTTGATGGGGTCTTTGGGCATTGGAGAGACCCGGGCGGAGGTTTATGCCGCTTTTGCCAGAGGGAATTTAGGCAGGGCCATTCATCTGGCCTCTTCGGAGGATTTTCAGCTGATGTACAGGGAGCTGATCCATATGCTGAAGCATTTAAAGGATATGGATATTATTGAGCTTCTTATGTATATTAAGAAGATGAAGGATGAAAACCTGGATATTTTTGACTGTCTTGATTTTATGCAGTTATGGTACCGGGATGTTTTGATGTATAAGGTGACACGTGATATCAATCTTCTTGTTTTCAGGGAAGAATACAATACAATCAGGGAAATGAGTGCCGCCAGTGCTTATGAAGGCATTGAGATGATCTTACAGGCCATTGATAAGGCCAGAATCCGTCTGGATGCCAATGTGAATATGGAACTGGCCATGGAGCTTATGCTGCTGGTAATGAAGAGAATTAATCGATGATAAAGGTAATTGGCGTAAGGTTCCGCAATGCGGGGAAGATTTATTATTTTGATCCCATGAATCTGGAGGTACGGACAGGGGATCATGTAATCGTTGAGACCGCAAGAGGAATTGAATATGGTTATGTGGTTTTAGGCTGCCGGGAAGTGGAGGACGAGAAGGTGGTCCAGCCGTTAAAGCCGGTCATCCGCATGGCAACCAAAACCGATGATGAGGTGGAAAAGAAAAACCACGAGAAAGAAAAGGATGCTTTTAAAATCTGTAAGGAAAAGATCCGTAAGCATGGGCTTCAGATGAAGCTGATTGATGCGGAATATACTTTTGATAATAATAAGGTACTGTTTTATTTCACAGCCGACGGGAGAATTGATTTCAGGGAGCTTGTAAAGGATCTGGCATCTGTTTTTAAGACCAGGATCGAGCTTCGTCAGGTAGGGGTCAGGGATGAGACAAAGATTGTCGGAGGAATCGGCATCTGCGGAAGAACCCTTTGCTGCCATTCCTATTTATCAGAATTCATACCGGTTTCCATTAAGATGGCGAAAGAGCAGAACCTGTCACTCAATCCGACCAAGATATCGGGAGTCTGCGGCAGGCTGATGTGCTGCCTTAAGAATGAAGAGGAAACCTATGAGGAGCTTAACAGCAAGCTTCCCAATATGGGGGATTTTGTGACTACAGATGACGGTCTTAAGGGAGAGGTTCATTCAGTCAGCGTTTTAAGGCAGCTGGTGAAGGTGATCGTTACCATTAAGGATGAAAAAGAAATCAGGGAATACCGGGTGGATCAGCTGAAATTTAAGCCCAGACGGCGCAGGGATAAAAACCAGGTGACGGATGCGGAATTAAAGGCGCTGGAAGCTCTTGAAAAGAAAGAGGGAAAGTCGAAGCTAGATGACAATTGATTTAAAAGAGAACGAGCGGATCGACGATCTGCAGAGAAACGGATATAAGATCATACAGAAACGGAACGGGTTCTGTTTCGGAATGGATGCAGTGCTTCTCTCCGGGTTTGCAAATGTGAAGCCGGGAGAGAGAGCAGTGGATCTGGGAACGGGAACCGGGATCATTCCTCTGCTTCTGGAAGCGAAGTACCAGGGAAGCCATTATACCGGACTGGAGATTCAGGAGGAAATGGCGGAAATGGCCGCAAGAAGCGTGGCTTTAAACCGTTTGGAAGAGAAAATCAGGATTGTTACAGGAGATATTAAGGAAGCCAGCCGTTTATTTGGTGCGGCTTCCTTTGACGTAGTGACCTCTAATCCTCCCTATATGAATGATGCTCATGGGCTTAAGAATCCGGATCTGCCTAAGGCGATTGCGAGGCATGAGGTTTTATGCAGCCTGGAGGATGTGGTCAGGGAGGGGGCAAGGCTTTTGAGGCCCGGCGGAAGATTTTATATGGTTCACAGGCCTCACAGGCTGGTGGAGATCATTGCGGTTCTTAAGGAGTGGCGGCTGGAGCCGAAAAGGATGAAGATGGTTCATCCTTTTGTGGATAAGGAAGCAAATATGGTTCTGATTGAAGCGATAAGGGGAGGAAAATCCATGATTAAGGTGGAAGCCCCGATTGTTGTTTACAAGGAGCCTGGGGTGTACACGGATGAGATTTATACGATTTATGGGTATTGATTTCCCGGGATATTGGTTATAAAAATTCAGCTCTGTATTTAAGCGTATCTTTTCTAATTAAAAAAGGGACAGGAATTTGTGGGGGCGGATGGTATGGATTTCAGAAAAACATTTGATGCAATTCCAGAGGAGTTTGACAAATGGAGACCTCGTTACTGTGATGAACTTTTCGCTGATGTAATTGATTATGCAAAAATAGATCCGGGTAAATCAGTCCTAGAAATTGGCCCCGGAACAGGACAAGCTACCGAGCCATTCTTAAAGACCGGCTGCAATTATTTTGCAATTGAGCTTGGGGAACATTTTGTGGAGTTTACAAAGAACAAATTCTGCTCTTACAGTAATTTCAATATAGAAAACGATGACTTTGAGACTCATGATTTTGGAGCTCAAAAGTTCGATTTGGTTTTTTCGGCAGCGACCATACAGTGGATACCGGAAAAGGTCTGCTTTCCGAAGGTATATGATCTTCTTAAAAGCGGCGGAACCTTAGCCATGTTTATGACGTACACCGATGAAAAAACGTCAAACGGAGCATTGTATGAATCAATACAAAAAGTATATGATGAACACTTTCATGTTGAAACAAAATATACATGCAGTCTGAATTATAACAATGCGGTTAATTACGGTTTTGTTGATTTTAATTATCGTGATTGGAAAAGGAAAAGAGTGTATACTGCCAAGGAGTATATTGAATACTTAGCCGGCACACAGGTGGAGCACATTACATTACAGGAGCCATATAAATCAAGGTTTTATAACGGGATTCGTGAGGCCGTTATAAATGCGGGAAATAAAATAACACTTAATGATACGATTGCTTTGTATTTGGCGAAAAAGCCATGATTGCACGAAACGGGCATAATGTGAAGCTCGCAAAATTGAAGCAAAAATAGTTTGTTTTCAGAGCACATAAGTGATGTGGAAAGGGAATTGTCAGGAAGATGGAAGAGAAAAAAGGAAAATTGTTTTTGTGCGCAACGCCCATAGGAAATCTTGAAGATATTACCCTGCGGGTTTTAAATACTCTTAAAGAAGCGGATTTAATTGCTGCAGAAGACACCCGCCACAGCATTAAGCTTTTAAACCATTTTGACATTAAAACGCCTATGACCAGCTATCATGAGTACAATAAGGTGGATAAGGCCAGATATCTGGTGGAGCGGATGAGAGAAGGGGTTAAAATTGCCCTTATTACGGACGCGGGAACGCCGGGAATTTCCGATCCGGGGGAAGAACTGGTAAAGCAATGCTATGAGGCGGGAATTGAGGTCACTTCTCTTCCCGGTCCGGCAGCCTGTATTACGGCCCTGACCCTTTCGGGGCTTTCTACCAGGAGATTTTGCTTTGAGGCATTTCTGCCCACAGATAAGAAAGAAAAGCAATGGATTCTGGAAGAGCTTAAGGATGAGACGAGAACTATTGTGATCTATGAGGCTCCCCACCGGCTGGTCCGGACTTTAAAAGAACTGCTGGATGCTCTGGGAGACCGGAGGATCACCATTTGCAGGGAGCTTACGAAGAAATATGAGACTGCATTCTGCACCACCCTTTCCGATGCTCTGATGGTTTATGAGGCGGACGAGCCTAGGGGGGAGTGTGTGATTGTCATAGAGGGGAAGAGTATTGAGGAGCTGAGGGAGGAAAAATCAAAGGCTTCCATGGAGATGACCATGGAGGAGCATATGGAGATTTACGAGAGCCAGGGTCTGGATCGGAAAGAAGCCATGCGCATGGTGGCAAAGGACAGGGGCATCAGCAAAAGAGAGGTATATCAGTATTTTATAAACGGCGAAATGTAAAATTTTGCTTGACAATCGGAATTTCTTCTAATAAAATTACTTTGATATTCAAAATATTTGATGCTTAAAACTATCCAGACAATAAAATAATCCAACGAGACATACGAAGCGCCGGAACCGGTATAAAAACGGGAAACGGCGGTGTGAATGGGGGAATTTATGACGACAAAAATTATTGGAACAGGTTCGGCTGTACCAAAGCAGATAGTGACCAATGATGATTTGGCCAGGTTTGTGGAAACCAGCGATGAATGGATACGGACCAGGACAGGGATCAGGGAACGGCGGATTTCTTCGGCGGAGTCAGGGACATCGGATCTGGCAACGGAGGCGGCGAGAGCGGCTCTTGAAAATGCCGGGGTATCGGCGGAAGAGCTGGATATTATTATTTTAGCCACTGCGTCTGCGGACTGCTGTTTTCCCAGCGGGGCCTGCCAGGTTCAGGCGGCCATTGGAGCGGTTCATGCAGTTGCCTTTGACATCAATGCGGCCTGCTCCGGGTTTATTTATGCCTTTCATACGGTCCACAGCTTTTTCCAGGCGGGAATTTATAAAACAGGGCTGGTGATCGGGGCAGATACCCTAAGCAAGCTCATTGACTGGAGCGACAGAGGCACCTGCGTTCTCTTCGGAGACGGAGCAGGTGCAGCGGTTGTCCGGGCGGAAGAGGGAGGCACCCTCACCATGACCATGGGGTCCGACGGCACCAAGGGAAGCGTTTTAGAGTGCGGGGCCCGGACTACGGGAAACTTCCTGACAGGACAGAAGCCGGAGCTGGGGTATATGACCATGGACGGCCAGGAGGTCTTTAAGTTTGCGGTAAAGACTGTGCCGGAATCCATTAAGAAAGTGCTGGCGGATGGAAATACGGACATAGATGAAATTAAATACTTTATTCTGCACCAGGCAAATTACCGGATTTTCGAATCCATTGCAAAACGGTTAAAGATTCCCATGGAAAAGCTTCCTGCAAACCTGGAACGGTTTGGGAATACCTCGGGAGCTACCATACCAATTCTGTTGGATGAGATGAACCGGGAAGGAAAGCTGAGCCGGGGAGATAAGATCGTACTTGCGGGCTTTGGGGCAGGACTCACCTGGGGAGCCACTCTTTTGGAGTGGTAATGATTTTAACTAATACTTTGATATTCAAAGTAATAGCATAAAGAGATTAAAAATTTAATGATAAAATGAAAGAGGAGATTAGAACTATGTTAGAGAAAATGCAGGAAATTATTGCGGAGCAGTTAAATGTGGATGCGGGGATCATTACAGCGGAGTCTTCCTTTAAAGAGGATTTAGGAGCAGATTCCCTGGATTTATTTGAACTGGTTATGGCTCTTGAGGATGAGTATTCTGTTGAAATCCCTTCCGAGGATTTAGAAAAGCTGACAACGGTTCAGCAGGTTATGGACTATTTAAAAGCAAAGGGCGTGGAAGCGTAATGAAAACCAGAATTACGGAACTTTTGGGAGTGGAACATCCGATCATTCAGGGCGGCATGGCCTGGGTGGCGGAGCATCATCTGGCATCGGCCGTTTCGGAAGCGGGCGGGCTGGGGCTGATCGGGGGAGCAAACGCCCCCGGTGAGGTTGTGCGCGAGGAGATCCGCAAGGCAAAAGCCCTGACCAGCAAGCCTATCGGGGTGAATGTTATGCTGTTAAGCCCTCATGCCGATGATGTGGCAAGAGTTGTTGTGGAGGAAGGCATTAAGGTAGTGACTACCGGAGCCGGAAATCCGGAGAAATACATGGAAATATGGAAAGCAGCCGGTATTAAGGTAATCCCGGTGGTAGCTTCTGTGGCCCTGGCAAAGAGAATGGAGCGCTACGGCGCAGATGCGGTTGTGGCGGAAGGCTGTGAATCCGGCGGACACATTGGAGAGCAGACCACCATGACCTTGGTTCCTCAGGTAGTGGATGCAGTATCCATTCCGGTTATTGCAGCAGGCGGTATCGGAGATGGCCGCGGTATTGCGGCAGCATTTATGCTGGGTGCAGAAGCGGTTCAGATCGGAACCCGGTTTGTGGTTGCCAAGGAATCCATTGTCCATGAGAATTATAAGCAGAGAATTATCAAGGCCAAGGACATTGATTCTACCGTAACCGGCCGTTCCCACGGCCATCCGGTAAGAGGACTGAGAAACCAGATGACCAGGGAGTATAACAGGCTGGAAGAGGAAGGAAAGTCCTTTGAGGAATTGGAGTATATGACCCTCGGAACCTTGAGAAGAGCGGTTCAGGAGGGGGATATTATCAACGGAACCGTTATGGCAGGACAGATTGCAGGCATGATAAGCAAGGAACAAACCTGTAAGGAAATGATTGACGAGATGGTGGCGCAGGCGGAAAAACTGCTTGGCCGTTAAAAAGGAGTTTATAAATATGAGCAAGGTTGCATTTATTTTCCCAGGCCAGGGAGCGCAGTACTGCGGAATGGGCCAGGATTTTTATGAGCAGACAAAAATCGGAAAGGAAACATACGATATGGCTTCCGGTCTTCTCGGCTTTTCCGTGCCGGAGCTGTGCTTTGAAAAGAATGACCGTTTGGACATTACGGAGTACACACAGGCGGCTATGGTGACCACAGGCATCGCCATGATGCGGGTGCTGGAAGCAGAAAAGGGAATCCGCCCGGATGTGGCGGCAGGCTTAAGTCTGGGAGAATATTGTGCACTTGCGGCAGCAGGAGTGATGAGCGATGGGGATGCGATTTTGACCGTGCGTCAAAGGGGAATTCTCATGCAGCAGGCGGTTCCTGTGGGAATCGGAGCAATGGCGGCAATTCTGTCGCTGGATGCTTCCCGGATTGAGGAAGTTTTAAAGGATATGGAAGGCGTTCAGATCGCCAATTACAACTGCCCGGGACAGATTGTCATATCAGGGTTAAAAGAGGCGGTGGAAGCCGCCAATGAAAAGCTTCTGGCAGCAGGAGCAAAACGGGCTTTGATGCTCAATGTAAGCGGACCTTTCCATTCCTCCATGCTTGCGGAAGCAGGGGAAAAGCTGGGAGAGGTTTTAGATGGTGTAGAGATTCACACGCCCCGTATCCCTTATGTAGCCAATGTGACCGCCGGATATGTGACGGATAAGGAAATGGTGAAGCCTCTCCTGAAGCTGCAGGTATCCTCTTCCGTGCGCTGGCAGCAGAGCGTGGAAACCATGGTTGCGGATGGAGTGGATACTTTTATTGAAATCGGGCCGGGAAAGACCCTGGCTGGGTTTATGAAGAAGATCACAAGAGATGTAAATGTCTTTAATATAGAAAAACTGGAAGATTTGGAGAAGTTGCCGGATTTATCCGGCGGGAGGTAGGTAAAATGTTGGATGGAAAGGTTGCGGTGGTGACAGGCGCAGGCAGAGGAATCGGCCGTGCAATCGCCATAAGGCTGGCAGAGGAAGGCGCGTCTGTTATCGTTAATTATAACGGTTCGGAAGCCAAGGCTTTGGAAGTGGTAAAAGCCATTGAAGAAAAGGGCGGAAAGGCTGAGGCCATTCAGTGCAATGTATCGGAATATGAGAACGCCGGAGTTTTCCTTGACGGCGTGATTAAGAAATATGGAAAGCTGGATATTCTGGTGAACAATGCAGGCATTACAAGGGATAATCTTCTGATGAAGATGTCGGAAGAGGATTTCGATGCAGTGATTAACACCAATTTAAAAGGCGTATTTAACTGCATGAAGCATGTGGCCCGCCAGATGATTAAGCAGAGGAGCGGAAGAATCATTAATATCTCCTCTGTGTCCGGCGTGCTGGGCAATGCAGGCCAGGCAAATTACTGCGCGGCAAAAGCAGGGGTGATCGGCATCACCAAGTCCTTTGCCAGAGAGGTTGCAAGCAGAGGAATTACAGTAAATGCAGTTGCTCCCGGATTCATTCAGACAGACATGACAGATGTTCTGCCTGAGGCTGCCAGAAGCGCAGCTCAGGAACAGATTCCTATGAAGAAATTTGGAACGGCGGAGGATATTGCAGAAGCGGTGGCATTCCTTGCTTCGGAGAAAACAGGATATATTACCGGGCAGGTGATCAGCGTGGACGGCGGTATGGCCATGTAGGCATTCCCTGAAAAGATTGGTATATGAGAGAAAAGGCCCTGTGGGTATATTAATACGCCTGGAAAAGACGGGTGAACAAGAGGAAAGCGAGGAGAAATGGTATGAGCAGAAGAGTTGTTGTAACCGGTATGGGCGCCATTACCCCCATTGGAAATAATGTGGAAAGCTTCTGGAATGGCTTAAAGGAAAAAAAGTTGGGATTTGGCTCTATTACCCAGTTTGATACCACAGAATATAAAGCAAAGCTGGCGGCAGAGGTAAAGGACTTTGATCCAAAGAATTACATGGATCCCAAGGCTGCCAAGAGAATGGAGCGTTTTGTCCAGCTTGCAGTGGCTGCTACAAAGGAAGCCCTGGAAATGTCCGGTCTCGATTTGGAAAAGGAGGATCCTTTCCGGGTGGGGGTAAGCGTGGGCTCCGGCATCGGAAGCCTTCAGGTTATGGAGAGAGAGTATAAGAAGCTGCTGGAGAGAGGCCCGGGCAGGGTGAATCCTCTTCTGGTTCCGCTGATGATCTCCAATATGGCGGCAGGAAATGTGAGCATACAGTTCGGATTAAAGGGTAAGTGCATCAATGTGGTGACGGCCTGTGCCACAGGAACCCATTCCATTGGGGAAGCGTTCCGTTCCATTCAGTACGGAGAGGCGGATGCCATGGTTGCAGGAGGTGCGGAATCCAGCATTACACCTATAGGCGTGGCAGGTTTTACAGCCCTTACAGCCCTTACAACAGCAGATGACCCGCTTCGGGCCTCCATCCCCTTTGACAAGGACAGAAGCGGTTTTGTCATAGGAGAAGGCGCCGGTATTGTGGTTTTAGAGGAACTGGACCACGCTCTTGCCAGAAATGCGGTGATCTACGGTGAGGTTGTGGGATATGGAGCAACCTGTGATGCCTATCACATCACTTCCCCGGCTGAGGATGGAAGCGGCGCGGCAAGAGCCATGACCGATGCCATAAAGGACGCAGGAATCACCCCGGATCAGCTGGATTATGTCAATGCTCACGGAACCAGCACTCAGGTAAATGACCGGATCGAAACACTGGCGATTAAGACTGCCCTGGGCGACCATGCAAGGAAGGTGAAAATCAATTCCACAAAGTCTATGGTGGGCCATCTTTTAGGGGCAGCAGGCGGAGTAGAGTTCATAACCTGTATAAAATCCATTGAGGACGGCTTTGTTCATGCAACTGCCGGCCTTGTGGAAGAGGGAGAAGGCTGTGATTTAAATTACACCAAGGGCGAGGGAACTGCCTGTGAGGTAAAATACGCCATCAGCAATTCCCTGGGATTTGGCGGACATAATGCCAGCATCCTTGTAAAGAAGTTTGAACAGTAGGAGGCAGTTTATGGAGATCAATGATATTATCAGGCTGATGCAGGCGGTGACGGAAAACGGTCTGACCAGCTTTACGTTAGAAGAGGGAAATATAAAGCTTTCCATTAAGAGAGAACGGGAGCTTGTAGCTGTAACGGGAAGTGCAGTGGTTTCAGCGGAGGCAGCAGGCGTTATGATGCAGCCAAGGCTTTCGGAAAGTACTGCTTCCGGCCAGGTATGTCAGGCGGCGGAAAAAGGTGAGATCGGTTCGGATAAGGTGGTTTCTTCCCCGCTCGTAGGCACCTTTTATAATGCGGCGTCTCCTGACAGCGATCCTTTTGTCAAGGCAGGGGATACGGTGAAAAAGGGTCAGACCCTGGGAATCATCGAGGCCATGAAGCTGATGAATGAGATCGAATGTGAATACGACGGCGTGGTGGAAGCTGTTTTAGTAAACAATGAAGCTGTTGTGGAATACGGTCAGCCTCTGTTCCGTATCCGGTAAGACCCAGAGGATGGGCCTTTCTTATCAAGCGTAAGGAGAGCGTATGATGTTAGGTATTAAGGAAATTCAGGAAATCATTCCCCACAGGCATCCGTTTTTACTGGTGGACTGCGTTGAAGAGCTGGAGCCGGGAAACCGGGCTGTGGGATATAAATGTGTGACCTATGACGAGCAATTTTTCCAGGGCCATTTTCCCCAGGAGCCGGTAATGCCGGGAGTATTGATCTTAGAGGCCCTGGCCCAGGTGGGAGCATGTGCAATTTTAAGCCTGGAAGAAAATAAAGGGAAAATCGCTTATTTCGGCGGCATTGATAAGGCGAAGTTCAAACACAAGGTTATTCCGGGAATGCGTCTCCGTCTGGAATGCGAAATCATCAAGCGCAAGGGCCCTGTGGGTGTAGGAAAGGCGACAGCAACCGTAGACGGCAAGGTGGCTGCCAGCGCAGAATTGACATTTATGATTGGGTAGGTGAATCTCATGTTTGATAAGATTTTAATTGCCAACCGGGGAGAAATCGCGGTGCGCATTATCAGGGCCTGCAGGGAAATGGGGATTAAGACAGTGGCCGTTTATTCGGAAGCGGACCGGGACAGTCTTCATACCTTACTGGCGGATGAGGCCATCTGCATCGGCCCGGCGCCCTCTACCCAAAGCTATTTAAATATGGAGCGGATTCTTACGGCCACGGTAGCCATGAAAGCGGATGCCATTCACCCGGGCTTTGGCTTTCTTTCTGAAAATGCCAGGTTCGCAGAACTTTGTGAAAAATGTAACATTACCTTTATTGGGCCTTCCGCCGGTGTCATCAATAAGATGGGAAATAAGTCGGAGGCCAGAAAGACCATGATGGAAGCAGGCGTTCCGGTGGTTCCCGGCGGCAAGGAAGCGGTTCATCATGTGGATGAAGCCATGGAAATGGCGGAAAAGATCGGATTTCCCGTGATGATAAAGGCTTCCTCCGGCGGCGGCGGAAAGGGTATGAGAATATCAAGAGGTCTGGAGGATTTTGAGAGCAATTTCAAAAATGCCCAGATGGAGTCTGTCAAGGGATTTTCCGACGATACCATGTATATTGAGAAATATATTGAAAAGCCCCGTCATATTGAGTTTCAGATCATGGCGGATAAGTATGGAAATGTGGTGCATTTGGGGGAGAGAGACTGCTCCATCCAGAGACGTCATCAGAAGGTGCTGGAGGAATCCCCGTCAGCAGCCATTTCCCAGGAGCTGAGGCAGCGGATGGGAGAGGTTGCGGTTTTAGCGGCAAAGGCTGTGAACTATGAAAATGCGGGGACCATTGAGTTTCTTTTAGATAAGCATAAGAATTTTTACTTCATGGAAATGAACACCAGGATCCAGGTGGAGCACCCGGTGACGGAAATGGTGACGGGCCTGGATTTAATAAAGGAGCAGATCCGGGTGGCCGCAGGAGAGCATTTAAGCGTAAAGCAGGAAGATATCCACATTTCCGGTCACGCCATTGAATGCAGGATCAACGCGGAAAACCCGGTGAAAAACTTTATGCCATGCCCGGGCCTTATCAAGAATGTTCACGTGCCGGGCGGCAACGGAGTCCGCATTGACACACACATTTATAACGAGTATAAGGTTCCGGCCAATTATGATTCCATGCTGATGAAAATGATCGTCCACGGAAAGAACCGGGAGGAAGCAATCGCAAAGATGAGAAGCGCTTTGGGTGAGCTGATTATCGAGGGAATCGAGACCAACGTGGATTTCCAGTTTGATATTTTAAGCCATGAGGCTTACCGGGACGGAGATGTGGATACAGACTTTATTCCGAAATATTTCCCGGATTATGTCCGGTAGGCAGGTAAAGGAGTGTGTTTATGTTAAGAACCATGTTTAAGAAAACCTATACTCTCATAGACAGCAAATACAAAGCTCCGGAAAAGTCTGAGGAACCTAACATCCCGGCCGGACTGTGGAGAAAGTGCAACAAGTGCAGCCAGCCGGTCTATGTGGAGGATGTGAAAAGCAATCATTTCATCTGCCCCAAATGCAAGGCCTATTTCCGCCTTCATGCCTTTCAGAGGATCGGTATGGTCGCGGACGAGGAGACCTTTGAAGAATGGGATCAGGAAATGGAGTTTACCAATCCTCTGGATTTCCCGGGCTATGATAAAAAAGTGGCTGCGGCCAGGGAAAAGACAGGGCTTTCCGAAGCCATTGTGACGGGAAGCTGTGAGATCGACGGACAGAAAGCAGTTCTCGGCGTCTGTGATGCCCGCTTTATCATGAGCAGCATGGGCCATGTGGTGGGTGAGAAGATCGCAAGGGCTGTGGAACGGGCTACAAAAGAAAAGCTTCCGGTAATTCTTTTCGCCTGCTCCGGCGGAGCCAGAATGCAGGAAGGAATTGTATCCCTGATGCAGATGGCAAAGACCTCGGCGGCCTTAAAACGCCATCATGAGGCAGGCCAGCTTTATGTCAGCGTGCTGACTGACCCCACCACCGGCGGGGTAACTGCCAGCTTTGCCATTCTGGGAGACATCATTCTGGCAGAACCTGGAGCTCTCTTCGGCTTTGCAGGCCCCCGGGTCATTGAGCAGACTATCGGGCAGAAGCTGCCGGAAGGATTTCAGAGAGCAGAATTTTTGCTTGAACATGGATTTGTTGATAAAATCGTTCCCAGGGAAGAGATGAAAAAAACCCTGTCAAGGATTTTAGCTCTCCACAATCCACAGGGAAAGGACCTGCTTTCTGTGGATAACGAAGGGGAAGAATCGGCGGACGGTGGAAAAAAGAAGCCTTTCCGCTTGAGAAAAAGTAAAAGAAGCGCCTGGGATACGGTTTTGCTGTCCAGAAGCGGAGACCGGCCTGTGGCGTCAGACTATATCCGTGAAATTTTTGATGATTTCATGGAGTTTTCCGGGGACCGGTATTTTAAGGATGACGGAGCCATTGTGGGCGGCATCGCCTCTTTCCATGGAATGCCTGTTACAGTTATCGGGCAGGAAAAGGGAAAGAACACAAAGGATAACATCAAACGTAATTTTGGAATGCCGTCTCCGGATGGCTACCGGAAAGCCCTGCGCCTTATGAAGCAGGCGGAAACCTTTGGAAGGCCGGTGGTCTGCTTTGTGGATACGCCGGGAGCGTTCTGCGGCCTGGAAGCCGAGGAACGGGGCCAGGGTGAGGCAATTGCCAGGAATTTATTTGAAATGTCGGATTTGACCGTTCCGGTGCTTTCCATTGTTATCGGAGAGGGAGGAAGCGGCGGAGCCCTTGCCATGGCAGTGGGAAATGAAGTCTGGATGATGGAAAATGCCATTTACTCCATTCTTTCTCCGGAAGGCTTTGCTTCCATTCTTTACAAGGACAGCAAAAAGGCCAACGACGCGGCCAGGGTCATGAAGATTACAGCTAAGGATTTGATGGAACTGGGCCTTATTGAGCGGGTTATTCCGGAGGAAGAGCCGGCCTGCGCAGAAAACATTTCCGTAATCGCAAAGGAAATGGACCGGGCCATGGCGGAATTTTTTGCAGCATACCTGCCTATGACAAAGGAAGAGCTTGCGAATCAAAGATATGAAAGATTTAGGAGAATGTAATGGGAACATTAAAACCATTGGT
>JASGGP010000043.1:0-21165 GCA_047604985.1 Lacrimispora sp. | reverse complement strand
CCGGCGGGTCCGGTAGGTCCAGTAGCTCCAGCGGCGCCAGCAGGTCCGGTAGGTCCGGTAGGTCCAGCAGCTCCAACAGCGCCAGCAGGTCCGGTAGGCCCAGTATCGCCAGTCAAACCAATTGGTCCGGTAGGCCCGGTAGGTCCAGCAGCTCCAGCAGCCCCAGCAGGTCCGGTAGGCCCGGTAGGTCCAGCAGCCCCAGCGGCGCCAGCAGGTCCGGTAGGCCCGGTAGGTCCAGTAGCTCCAGCGGCGCCAGCAGGTCCGGTTGGCCCAGTAGCTCCAGTAGCCCCAGCGGCACCAGCAGGTCCGGTAGGCCCAGTAGCCCCAGTAGCCCCAGCGGGTCCAGCGGCACCAGTAGGCCCGGTAGGTCCAGTAGCCCCGGCGGCGCCAGCAGGTCCAGTAGGCCCGGTGGAGCCTTTTATAATAGGAAACTACAAAATAGCCCGATATAAGAGCGCCAAATAAAATATGAGCAATAACATTACGCAGGATACCACTTAATTGGACAGACAGGCGGCATTTATACATCTGGATAACGGAACTTGGCCCGAAGCTGCAGGAGTTGAGGTGGTTGGCCCTAACAAGAAATTCTTAAAAATGCGCAAGTGCCAATACACTTGCCCTGCTTGCCATTTTGCCATTTTTTCATTTTGCGGAAGCGGACCTTTTAAGTCTTCAGCTCTCCATATATCATCTTTTTTTATTATTAGAAGAGATATTAATTTAATATGAACTTGACAAAAGCGTATAGCAACCATATACTATTGGCATGGATAAAGATATAAATAACAAACATAAAATTGCATATGATTCTCTGAATTTAGCGCTTGCTTTCGTTGATCTGGATAAAAAGACTCGTTACTACGGGACGGATGTACCGATTTTTCACTCTGAAATACATGTAATAATGGCTATCGCTGAACACCCTGGCATTCATGTAGGTGGCCTGGCTGATATTTTAGGAGTAACAAAAGGAGCTGTTTCCGAGATTCTTAAAAAGCTGGAGAGAAAGGCTCTGGTTATAAAGGAAATTGATGATCTTAATTTATCTAGATATTCATTAAGTCTGACTGAAAAAGGTAAAAAAGCTCATAGCAACCATATGTACTATCATTCTATTTTAAACAGTATGGTTGAAGATGAGCTGCAAAATGCCTCCGAACATGAATTAGAATTTTTGTCAAACTTTTTGTCGTCCCTTATAAACAAGGTTAAATTTTTCAATGAAAATATTGATGAATAAAAATTTTGAACAAGTGTATAGCTGCTATACACATTTTTATTATAATTAAGTTAGGAGGTGCTAACATCAAAAAGAAAAAATCTTCAAAGCCGTATATGGCCTCTGATAAAAGTGAATTGAGTGAGCGGAGTTATAAACAAATGCTTGAATCTGACGAAAGAGCTTTATGGGCTATCTATAATTCTTTAGCCTTGTGTGTTCCCTTTTGTTTTTATCCATATACATACCCAATGTTTCCGCAAATTGAGCTTTTTGACAATGAGATGGAAAGCAGTGAAGTTGAAAAACACTTAAAAAACAAGATGAATAAATAATTGCACCAATGTGTATAGCAGCTATACACATTGCGCTGCAATTGTAAGGAGGATCCGCGGCAGTGTATCAAAATATGCGTTGTTATTCGGGAAAAAAACTTAGTCCCTCAAAGGAGGACTATTTAAAAGCTATATATAACTTATCTGAAAAAAAACAAGAAGTACGTTCAATTGATCTTGCTGTTTATTTAGAAGTTTCAAAGCCAAGTGTTAATAATGCTGTGACTGTATTGCAAGAGGAGGGACTGGTTGTAAAGCCTTTACGCGGCGAAATTCACCTTACTGATGAGGGGTATAAACAAGGACAAATTATTACAGCTAAGTTTCAATTAATAAAACAATTATTAATTACATGCTGCAATGTTAATGAGCGGACAGCAAGTGAGGATGCTTGTAAAATGGAGCATCTTATCAGTGATGAAACTGCTTTTGCTCTGAAAAAATATTTTGATCAAGTGTAAAAAGATATTCGCCGAACAATAAAAAATTAAAAAGGCAATGCTCCATTTCAAGTTGTCCAGAGGGCTATTGCTTTTCATAAACCAATAGCCAGATTGCTATTTTCATCATTCTAAATGATTCAATAGAAGTCTTTAATTAATACGATGATTAATGTAGAAAAAAGAATATAACATTTTAAGGAGAAACTATACGAATGAATCAAGTAAGCAACAAACACGAAAATAACCCATATTCATATTCCCAAAAAGCTACGCCAATAATGCTGATAATAGGAATTTTATTTATTGCAGCAAACCTCCGGGCGCCTTTAGCGTCGGTTGGTCCCTTAATCAGCTTGATCCGGGTGGATTATGACAGGCGTCTACCCCGTTTCTATGAATATTTTTGCAACATTGGCTTCCGGTATAAGTATTCCTTTGGCAGTCAACTCTGGATTAGGATGGGCCGGAGCATTAAAAATTTGGTCGATATTTAGCTTTGTATCCATAATATTATGGATTCCTCAATTAAGAAGAAAAAACAAAAGATACCCATTATTTGAGAAAATAACGGATATTGACATCACAAAAGATACATTTGAACTGCATGAAGAAATTGATGAAATAAATATCGTGCGGGGACCTGTAATTAAAAACGTCTGCATGTGGAAATCACCACTGGCATGGCAAATCACTTTGTATATGGGATTGCAATCAATGGTTTTTTATTGCATGGTTGCGTGGTTACCTGGTATTTTAATTCAACAAGGTATGGCTCAATCTATAGGTTATCTACTTGCCGCTTTGGGACCGATTTTTTTGGATACCTGCACGATGCTGCTGACGGCTGGGGGATGCCACTTATTATTCTTATTGGAATTGCTGGTATATGTTTGCTCGCCGGATTAGGGGTATCACGTGATTTACATATTAGTGCAGCCGCAAACAATAAAGTTACACCTGATGTTTCTTTTTGATTTAGATTAATGCAAGTAATAATTTGGAATTTAAAACATTTTTAAAGATATTGATACAAGGCTATGAGACAAATGTTTTTGAAACAATGACCTTTGAGCTGTAATAAAAGAATCAGGATATATGTAATTGAGCTCTGCCACATTTTTTTAACAAGGACATACGAGGTTTTTAATGGTCAATATATGGAATTTAATCTGCTTGCCAGCCCAATTAAATCATTGACTTAGCAGATTTTTGGGGTTATCATAATAAGGTGACGGAGGGCACATTGCGTGTGCTGGACAAGTTATCAACAGACATTGTTGATGGACTTGTCTTTTTTATTTTAAGGCTTTGATGCAAAAACATTGCTATGAACATCTTTTTATGAAAAGCCAATATCAGGAGGTAGTCATAATGGAAACGAATAATGAACAAGCAACAGTTTTGTTAATGCCACAAAAGCATTTGGGAGTGAAAGGGCTAATCTTTTTCATTTCTATGATGGGAATGTTTATACCATTGTCAATTGATCTATATTTGCCTGCAATGCCAACTATGGCTGCCTATTTTAATACTACATCTGCTATAGTAAATTTGACTTTAATTGCTTTCTATCTCTTTTTCGCAGTTGGTATTATTATTTTTGGGCCGCTTAGCGATAAGTATGGCCGAAGGCCAATTCTGATTTTTTGTTTAATTCTATATACAGCCGGGAGCCTGGCGTGTGCCCTGTCTGGGTCAATATATCAACTGATTATATTCCGAATAGTTCAGTCATTAGGTGCCGGGGGCGTTATGGCAATTTCGACGGCCTTGGTAAAAGACTGTTTTTTTGGAAAATTAAAAAGCAAAATTTTAGCCATAACACAGGCTATGGGCGTAATTGCACCAATGATAGCTCCCATAGCAGGGGCTGCAATTTTACGTGTGGCAGAATGGAGGGAAACCTTTATTGTTCTCGCTTTAATAGGAATACTGACATTAATAGCAGCCCTTATGTTTCAAGAGACAGTACCAAAATCAGAACGCTATAACGGAAGTTTGGCCGGATCATTGAGACGCCTGCTGGCAGTCGGGAAAAATGTAGGATTCAGCAGCTTCCTTTTTGTTGCTGCAATATTGGCAGCACCTTACATGGCTTATGTAACTGTATCCTCTTATATATATCAAAATTACTTTGGCTTAAACTCACAAACCTACAGTTATTATTTTGCAGTCAACTCCGCTTTGGCTATTCTTGGTCCAGTTATATATATTCGCTCTATAGGAAAGCTGTCAGGCCGCACCTTTTCCTGGTGCTGTTTTGGTGTGGCGTTAGTTAGCGGATTTTGTGTACTTTTGGTTGGAAATCATTCTCCATTGATTTTCTTGATTTCATATCTTCCGTTTACCTTAGTTGAGGGAGCCATTCGTCCCTTTAGTACCAACATTCTGCTGGATCAGCAAAGTGAAGATATCGGCTCTGCTTCTTCACTAATTAATGCAGTACATACCATTTTGGGCAGCATAGGTATGGTATTAAGTTCTTTAGCATGGAGCAATATGATACATGGTTTAGGAATTATTATGATTATCATGACCATAATTGCTATTTTTATTTGGACTATCCTGCTACGCAGTAAAGTGACAATAAAAGGATTGATCTAACATACCAATGCAGATAAAGCAATACCTATTCCGTTAGTTGAAGCTGACACAAGAGACGTGAGTAAATCCAGTGTCACAATAGTAAACAAATAAGTGTTGTTCCGAATAAGTGTGTTTTCAACCGGTCCAGGTATAGTGTTACACTATACTTTATATTGACATTGAGATGTTTTTTGTCAATTATTTTCCTAATATAAACGCTCCGGTCGGTCCTTGAGGCCCAGCAGGTCCGGTGGGTCCGGTAGGACCTTGAGAATCGGAGGGTCCGGTGGGCCCGGTAGGTCCGGTGGGCCCGGTAGGTCCAGTAGGCCCGGTAGGTCCAGTAGGCCCAGTAGGTCCGGTAGGTCCGGTCGGCCCGGGCCCAGTAGGCCCTGTGCAACGGCAGCATTGGCATGGGCGAGGCTTACAACATTCTTTTTCCTGATTAGAACATTTATCACATGAACATTTATTAGATGAACATTTATTACATGAACAGCTATTACTTGAACAGTTATTACATGAACATTTATTTGTATCCCCACAATTGCAGTTGCATATATTCATTTCTTTAAATTTCTCGGAATACATAAAGCTTCCTCCTATAGACTTTTTAACAGCGTAATTTGACGCCTAATGTATTATATTCAAGAAGGATTGGACTGATATTTTCAGGGATATGGGAAAGGAGTAAGTTCCATTAATCAGAGGTTAATATATTGGCAGAAGCTGTGAGAGTAATATCATCTACGCAATATAAATGGATTCAGTGAGAACACAGAAGTGTCAGATGGTGACAGGCAATGAAAGGGCCTTAAATGAACGCATAAGATATATTAAATCAATTATATTAAATCAGGCAGCTTTGATATTGCAATCAAAGCCATTGGCCTTTTTGGAACTTTAACCTGGCATCTTTGAAGCGGACTATAATATAATGAATAGAGAATAATGCGAGGCGGGTCTGCGAGAAAGAGTATTACTATGATAAGACTACTGAAATTATAATTGAAATTGCCGGGTTTTTCGGTTCAGGCCAATAAATCAGGATTTACAAATTGCTGAACATTGAAAATTTAATATTGATAGTCAGCAGGCAGGGTGGTATTTTATTTATGAAGACCATTTATATTTTGTACCCTTGCAGCAGATTACTTTTTCTGCAAGGATTTAATCAAGATTATGTGTTATACTTTTTTTGAGGTGAAATTGATGGAATGGTTGGAAAAAATGAATGCTGCAATTAATTATATGGAACTGCATATCGAAGATAAAATTGATTATCCAGCAGTAGCTAAAATAGCATGCTGCTCTTTATCGAGATTCCAGCGTATGTTTTCTTTTGTGACAGATATCACCATAGCAGAATATGTACGATGCAGAAGAATGTCATTGGCGGCATATGATTTGCTGAACAGTGACATTAAAATAGTTGAGTTAGCACAAAAGTATAGTTATGAATCTCCAGAAGCTTTTTCAAGAGCTTACCAGGCGTTTCATGGCATCTCTCCTACAAACACTCGAAAACTTGGTTTATATACGAATTATCCGAGAATTTCATTTCAAATAAAAATTAACGGAGGAAATTGGAGTATCAGCACCAAGCCATTGGTCCGTATTGAAGAACATAGTAATGAACGTGCAGCCTCATTTTTCGTAAATTGCAAGGGACCGGAGAGTGCAGCCTGGGAGTTGTTGCGGAAATGGGCGGTCAAAAATCTGAGTGATTACACTGCTCGTCGCTGTATTGGATGCGCGCCGAAAGGACACCACCCCGATGGCGCAGAACATCAGGCAAATGAAGAAGAAATATCTCACGAATATGTAATGCAGATGTTCTTGCTGGGAGATGAGGGGAAAAGTAATACTTTTTTTGATGCAAAAGTATGCGATGCACCGAAAGGATTATATTTAGTCGGGGATATTGTATTGAATGAGTTTAATGATGATGGAAGCATAGACATTGGTTCATCCATGCAGTCAGCTTTTGGGGTCATGTCTGAATGTTTAAAAGAAATGGCAGGATACGAATTTGATTTGAATGAGAGAAGATACCTTGAAGAACAAATTTTTTCAAGTGAATCTTGGGCCAATCCCATTGGAGATGCAGAATTAATTGGATTTAAGCTATGGCTTCCTATCAAAAAGACTTAGAGTGTTAATTTATTATGGTAATCCTGTATTAATGAGAGCTGCACATTAAAAATAATGAAAAACTGATAATATGTAAAGAAAACTACTGACTGTCAATATATAGTTGGTAGTTTTTTATATTAAAGCAGAAAAAGCAGATCTGTTAAACCGGGATTTAACAGATCAGGTTATATTAGAAACTTCATATTGATACTCAGATGAAATTGCAGTATTCT
Organism: Lacrimispora sp.; assembly: GCA_047604985.1. Lineage (GTDB taxonomy): Bacteria > Bacillota > Clostridia > Lachnospirales > Lachnospiraceae > Lacrimispora. The sequence goes on along the minus strand of JASGGP010000043.1, from coordinate 14,213 downwards.
TTATATAAGCAGGCGGATGCTTAAAGCTCTGCACTTTGAGAGCATTAAAAACCGCATATAATTAAGTTGAAAGAGTAAAAGGAGAAAAAGAATGTTGAAAATGTTATTAGGTATGGCTCCGGTAATCATTTTAGCCATTGTAGTTTTAGGAATCCTCGCGTCCGGTTATGTAAAAGCGCCGCCGGATACGGCATATGTCATTTCCGGCTTAAAGAGGAAAAAGAAAATTTTAATCGGACGGGCGGGCATTAAAATTCCGTTTCTGGAAAGGCTGGATAAACTGAATTTAAAACTCATCCCCCTTGATATTGTGACAAAAGATCCTGTGCCCACACAGGACTGCATCAATATTTACGTGGATGCCGCAGTAAATGTAAAAATTAAGGCAGAGGATGAAGCCATTGATCTGGCCGCACAGAATTTCTTAAACAAAAGTGCTGAAGAAATCGGTTCAATCGTATCAGAGGTCCTGGAAGGCAATGTCCGTGAAATTATCTGTACCATGAAATTACGGGAATTAATCGGTGACAGGAAGACTTTTGTAACCAAGGTCTCCGAAAATGTAATCCCGGACTTAGAAAAGATGGGAATTGAGCTGGTAAGCTTTAATGTCCAGAATTTCCGTGATGAAAATGATGTCATCAATAACCTGGGTATTGATAATATTTCACAGATTAAAAAGGATGCCGCGATTGCAAAAGCAAATGCAAATAAAGAGGTCGCCATTGCACAGTCATCGGCTGACCGGGAGGCAAACGATGCAAGGGTTAATGCTGAGTCGGAAATTGCCATAAGGAATAATGAGCTTGAAATCAAGAAAGCCGAATTAAAACAGGTATCAGATGCCAAGAGAGCCCAGGCGGACGCCGCATATGAGATTCAGAAACAGGAGCAGGAAAAAACAATCCAGGCGGCTACGGTGAATGCCCAGATTGCCAGGGCAGAAAGAGAAGCCGAGTTAAAAAACAAGGAAGTTGCGGTTATGCAGCAGACCTTAGAAGCGGAAATCAATAAAAAGGCAGACGCAGAGCGTTATGCGGTTGAACAGAAAGCGGCGGCTGATCTGGCAAGAAGGCAGAGGGAAGCCGAAGCTAAGAAGTATGAGCAGGAAAAGGATGCTGAGGCAAAGAAAGCCCAGGCCGAGGCAGGAAAATATGCAATGCTTCAGGAAGCAGAGGGTATCAAGGCAAAGGGTGAGGCAGAGGCGGCCGCCATTCAGGCAAAGGGTATAGCCGAAGCAGAGGCCATGGAAAAGAAAGCGGAAGCTTACCAGAAGTACAATAAGGTTGCCATGGCGGAAATGATGATTAAGGTTCTTCCTGAAATTGCCGGTAAGATTGCAGAACCCTTATCCCAGATTGATAAAATTACCATTATCGGCGGGGGTAACGGTGATTCAGGTAATGGAATCAGTTCTGTTGCGGGAAATGTTCCCGTTGTTATGGCTAAGCTGTTTGAATCCATGAAAGAGGCAACAGGAGTTGATCTTTCCGAGATCATGAGAGCGGAAACCTATGATGCCAAGGTAACGAAGAACCTCAATATTACCGGGCTTCCGGAAAATATGAAATCATCAGATGCAGCGGGAGCGGTATTGGCTTCAGAAATCGGGGCAGAAGCGGGAACAGAGAAAAAAACAGAATGATGAGCTTATTTGATTTAAGCGGATATTTTGCCGGTTGAGTAAAAAGAATATTCGTTTTTTGCTTGAACATGAGATATTACATATGGTGATAAGAATGCCTGCACATTGCGGAGACGAGACCTGTTCCTCCTGTATTGCTGCCGTCACGCAGATGATCCCTATATTGTTATATACGTAACTGACTTAGATATCAGCTTTGAATGGAGATGGATTGTTCATTTGACCGACAGCTGGTCCGCGCCCAATGGAGAAAGCGGAGCTGCCGCTCAGAAATGGGCCAGCAATGAAAAGGGCTGGTGGATTCAAAGCCCGGATGGGTTATGGGTTCATTAAGTAATTGCAGGAAAGAATAAGCAAACAAGAGGTTGGTAGAGAACTGCGTCTACCCGCCTCTTTTCGCATTTCAGGCCATATACTTAAAATTATAAAAACTGTTGAAGAGCAGAAGGCATCTGTTTTCCGGCTTGCCATGGTTCCATGAAAATGATATAATCGGTTTGAATATTTTCAGGCTTGTCAAAGGATTAACGGAGGAAAGCTTTATGAATATAGAATGGAATGCCCAGGGCTACACAAAGGATTTTCAGTTTGTTCATCAATACGGCGAGGATGTTTTAAGGCTTCTGGATATTGAGAAAGGAACTAAGGTCCTGGATCTGGGGTGCGGCAACGGAGCATTGACCAAGAAAATATGGGATATGGGCGCGGACGTAACAGGCATAGACGCTTCGGAGAAAATGCTGGAAACTGCGGCTCAAAATTATCCGGAGCTGACATTCCGGCAGGCCGATGCCGTAAGATTTACTCTTGAGGAGCCGGTGGACTATGTGTTTTCCAATGCTGTTTTTCACTGGATCGACGACCAGGACGGATTGCTGGAAAATATATTCAAAGCATTAAAGCCCCATGGATATCTGGTTTGCGAATTCGGCGGTTACGGCTGCGCGGAAAGGATTCACTCCGCATTGACGGCTGCATTTGAAAAAAGAGGGTTAAATTATAAGCGAACCTTTTATTTTCCCACCATCGGAGAGTATGCGCCGATTCTTGAAAACCATGGCTTAAGGGTAACCTATGCAAGCCTTTTTGACCGCAAAACCGCCCTTAAAGGCGAAAACGGGCTGGAGGACTGGATAAAAATGTTTGTCACCCTGCCCTTTGAAAGGGTGGACCGGTCCTTAACCCAGGAAATCATTGCAGAAACCGTGGAGAATTTAAAGCCTGTCTTGTACGAGGACGGGGTCTGGTATGCTGATTACGTGCGCATCCGGTTAAAGGCGCAGAGTACCGGAAAATCTTCATTTTAAGTATAATCGGGAAGCTTTGTCCATGCGGATTTTCATACTGTGGAGGTCCGTTTTTTCTTTTATTATGTTAAAGGAGCGTTCCTGTATTCCCGCAAAAGAGCATGATTTTAACGGAGTCAGTCATTGCATTTGTCCAGGGAAAATACTATAATACGGAGTTGCGTAATTTTAAATTAAAAACTAAGGAGGTAAACATGACACACATAAAGAATATCATAAAGATCTTTATTGACGATTTTAAACATATTGCGTTCAACCCGGTGGCTCTCCTCATCGCTTTTGGACTGACGCTGATTCCGGCGTTATATGCCTGGTTCAACATTGCGGCCAGCTGGGACCCTTATTCCAATACAAAAGGGCTTAAGGTTGCGGTGGTCAATCTGGATGAAGGTGCGTCCATTGACAGTATTTTTGATACGGACATTGATGATTCTTCCATCAACATCGGGGAGATGATACTGGATGAGCTGAGGAAAAACGAGCAGATCGGCTGGCAGTTTGTGGATAAGGAAGCGGCTATTGACGGGGTGGAATCCGGTAAATATTATGCGGCGGTCATTGTGCCTGAGGATTTCAGCCAGAAGATTTCCAGCGTTCTCACCTCCAAGGTGGAACGTCCGGTTTTGCAGTATTATGTAAATGAGAAGAAAAACGCCATTGCCACAAAGATTACGGATAAGGGCGTGGAAAGCATACAGCATCAGATCAATGAGACATTTATCAGCTCTACCTCCAAGGTAATGGGAACAGTTTTAAACGATTATTCCGATGAGTGGAGCACCGACAAGGAGACGAACAGAAACGATGCCGTTGGCTCCCTTACAGATGTAAAAGGGGATTTAAACCAGCTAGTTGATACCATCAGCATGCTGCAGTCCTCCCTTCGCACGGTAGACAGCTTGAATAATGGGGTGAAGGGAACTCTTCCCGATGTCAGCAGGCTGATTGATTCCGGCGGAAAGACGGCCTTAAGCGCCAAGGACTTAATTGATTCCTCCCGGGGGCTTTCCGAAACCATTACCGGAGGCGTGGAGGATATGCTGGATGGCATTATGGAGACAGAAGGCTCCATTTATGAATCCTTTGAGGTCATTAAGAAGCTGACTGACCCGTCGGCCGATGGAATTGCCGATGCCTTAAAGGCCATGGAAAATCTGGTTACGGGAAATATCGGCCGGTTAAACAGCGTAAACAGGATTCTGGGAGAGGTCAACAAAAAGCTTCCCATCCCCATAAACGATGTGGAGGTCTTACGGCAGCAGATTGCGGGCGTTATAAAAGAGCAGCAGGATTTGCTGACTAAGCTGGAAAACGGGGAGAAAACGGTGAAGCAGACCAAACGCCTTCCCGATGATATGAGGGATGATATAGGAAATGCCCTTGATACGCTTCAAAATTCCATCTCAGATGTCCTTGATTTTTACACCGGCAAGGTGGAGATTCCCTTAAAGGACAGCCTGGATCAGACATATGACACCCTGGATTCTGTGGCAGGGGCCTTAGACAGCACCGGATCTCTGGTGAGCCAGATCGATTCCACCTTAACCAGCCTTTCCGATTCCTCCCACAGCTTAATCGAGTCCCTGGACAGCGCGGTCCGGGTGCTGAACCGGAGCGGAGACCGGGTGGATGACATGATAAAGGATGTGAACAAGATCGCGGACAACAAGCAGCTGAATAAGATCATGGATATTATGCAGAATGACCCGGAGCAGTTAAGCAGCTTTTTAAAGCAGCCTACGGATATGAATACCAATAAGATTTACCCGGTAGAAAATTACGGCTCGGCCATGGCACCCTTTTACACCATCCTGGCCATCTGGGTCGGCGGCCTTATTCTGGTGGCATTGATAAAATGCAAGGTAGAGCCGGAACGGGCAAAGGGGATGAAGCTTTACGAGCTGTATTTCGGACGGTACCTGACCTTTATGCTGTTTGGCATCGCCCAGGCCCTTGTGGTGTCCCTGGGAGATTTATATATGCTGAGAATCCAGTGCCTTAATCCTGGGAAATTTGTGCTTTTGGCAGTGATTGCAAGCATCATTTTTACCAATATCATTTATTCCATGACCATTTCCTTTGGGGATGTGGGAAAAGCTATTGTGGTGATCTTCATGGTCATTCAGGTGGCGGGCTCCGGCGGAACCTTCCCTATACAGGTGACGCCGCGGTTTTTCCAGATGCTTAATCCTCTGCTCCCATTTACCCACCTCATAAATGCCATGAGGGAATGTGTGGCCGGAATTTATGAAAACTCCTATTGGAGAGATATTTTAAATGTGCTGGTTTATATCCCGATTTCCCTGTTGGTCGGAATCGTATTGCGGAGAAAGGTGCTTGAATTAGATGAATTTTTTGAAAAAAAGCTCAGCGAAACGGGAATCTTTTAAAAAAAGAAAAGGGCTTTTCAGAATCTGCGGAGTGCTCCTTTTACTGGCAATTCTGGCGGGCCTGGCCTGGCATTATGTTCCTATGTATTACGCCAGATTTTACTTAACCCGTGCAGCCCTCCAGACCAGGGGAAAGCTTGTGGGGCTCTGGGGAAAGGATCAGGGGGAAGGGGATGCCTATGAGGAAGCCTTAAAGCTGGTGGCGGATGAGGTGGAATGGAACGGACGCTCCATCCTGGTGCTTCCCGGAGGCCTTGGGATCTCCTGGAAAGAGCAGCGGGATGAGAAAAACACCTATGCCCAGGGCAGCCTTGACGTCTATTTTCTGGGCTCCATAAGGGAAGGCATCCACTACATGGCGGACCAGGAGAAGGTGGTATTCCGCATACCGGGAATTACAGAAGCGCCCATAAGCACTACCCAGGATACTCTTAAAGAGGTCATGGGCTTTTCCATTGTTCCCCAAAAGAAAGAGCAGATAGAGTCGGACATGGAAACCTTAAAAAAAGATGCTATTGCCATGATGATGGAAAGCCGGATTGATTTTGCCGGAAGGGATAAAACAGGCGTAGAAATAAAAGCCCGGATCCCGGCCTCCCTTTTCGATAATTATTTGAAAGAAGCGGGAGAAATGCTGGGAGATGGCCCCACAAAGGATTTAAAGGAATGGGGGCAGCTGTTAAAGGAGAGAAGGACGGACAGCGAGGCCCAGGAGGTTCTGTTTACTGTTGATAAGACGCTCAACATTACCGGAATCCATGTGGAAGGACTGGGGGATGCGGCCCTTGGCTTTGAATCCAACGGAGGCCTGGCCATGGGCGGCAGCCTTTTACTTGACGGCCGGGAGGTGCTTGTGGACTCAAAAGTCTATTTCGGCAACGGCCAGGAGGGAAAGCGGAGCTTTCAGATATCCAAGCTGAATATTACATATCACAAGGAAAACCTTCAGCTGGGACTTGAGCTCAGCGGCGGCTATGAGGGCGGAAAAATTTCTTCGGAGGCCCTGGAGTCAGGAACCCTGGCAGGGAAGGAAACAGGTCCCGGCGACGGTGGGCTTAAGGCGGCCAGGGACACATTTTTGAAGAAAATCGGAAATCTGGGATTTGATCTTAATAAGCAATAAAAAAGTATTGACAAATGGAACTGTAACTTTTATAATAACAGTAAAGTTACTGAAACTCATAATGTTACAGTTATATGAGGATAATCAAAAAAACCGGGATAATCCTGGTGATAATGATAAAACTATAAGAAAAACCATAGGAAAGATGGACAGTTTAAGAAGGAGGAACATAAAATGGCAGTATTGACATTAACCCAGGAGAACTTTGAAACAGAAGTAGTGAAAAGCAGCGGCATTGTTCTGGTGGATTTCTGGGCTACCTGGTGCGGTCCCTGTAAGATGTTTGGACCCATCATAGACGAAATCGCAGGAGAGAATCATCCGGATGTAAAGGTGGGCAAGATTGATGTCGACCAGCAGCCGGATCTGGCGAGCCAATTTCGGGTCATGAGCATTCCTACCCTTTTGATTTTTAAGGATGGGAAAGCTGCAGTAACTTCTGTAGGATTAAAATCCAAGAAGGACGTTCTTGAAATGGTAGAAAAGCTGAGATAAAAAAACGGCTTTTGCAGGACCATGGGTCATCTTCTTTTGTAAGAGGAAGCCTGTGGTCTTTTTTGCATTGAAGAAAATAAGAATGCAAATTTTTTCTTGTGGAGATTTTGCAGCTTTAAGAACAGTATTTTTGGGCTAAAATAGAATGTATAAGCCGCTATTGACATTCCCCTATACAGGAAGGCTTATACTGGATGACATAACAGAAAAACCGGTCAGAGAACACGCAGACAAAAGCAAACGATGATGGGGGTTTACATGGAAGAAGAGAAATTGTATTCGATAGGGGAAGTCAGTAAGATCTGTAACATTTCAACAAAGGCCTTGCGGTTTTACGATAAAATAGGAATCATATCCCCGGATGTGATCTGCAAGGAAAACAGTTATCGCTACTACAACAAAGAGTCTCTCTTAACGGTTCCTGTAATCAAATATTATAAACAGATGGGATTTAAGCTGGAGGAGATGGAGGGACTGGTAGAAGGAAATACCTATTACTACCTGGAGCAGAACTTCCGCAATAAGATCGACCAGCTGCGTCTGCAGGAGCAGCAGATCCATAACAGCTATATCTCGGTAAAGGACTGGTATGAGCTGATACAGGAGGCCAAGCTGGTGCTCCAGAATGATGTTCATGACGTTTCCGTGAAATATATACAGCCTACCACTTTCTGCGGCATGGAACAGGATTTTGACTATCATTACATGGAGTCCATCATTAATATAGAGTGGACCAACCATCTGGAAAGCGCGAAAAATGAGATCACGGGACCTGTCATTTTAAAATTTGAATCATTTGAGGAAAAGATGACGGGGAAGTGCAAACGGGCCAGAATCATGCAGCAGGCGATCTATCCATGTCTGGGCTGCATAAACCGGCAGGTCTACGGCGGATTTATGGCGGCATCGGTTTATCATATCGGCAAGCATGAAACAATTGATGAAGAGTATGAGAAAATACTTGATTGGGCAGTTAAAAGAGGTTATAAATGCGGAAAAGAGAGCTATGAACGGTATGTGGTGGATTACTGGACCACCAGAGACCCGGCTGAATTTGTTTCGGAGATAATTGTCCCTATTTACAGGGAGTAAGGGAGCACGGGGAATCGTGTCCGGAAGAATTAAAGGAAAGATTCCTCTGATGCGGTGATTCTTTCAGGATGCCGTATCAGAGAAACTTTCCTGTTTTTTTGGATTTTTTTATAGGGGTTTCCTGCTCCCAATAATTGGAGCATTAAAAAAATAAAAAACCGGTTGACATTCCCCCTAGGGAGAAGAGTTATACTAAATGCATAGAAAAATACAGAGTGCTGTTGTAAAATTGGTAACATTAACTGGCATGATGTATTTTCTAAACGTTTTCAGCTGAACGTAAGAAATAAAGAAAGTAGCAGGCCAACTTGAATTTTGTACAGTATTCAAATGGGGAAGGAAAAACTTAAATGACGGAAGCACGGAAAAGATTTAAAAAAATTGGAATTACCACAGGCTTGATATCCGGACTTATGTATGGTTTATATACCACATTCGTACTGATTGCCGGTTATTACAAGCCCCTCGCCGGAGTAGCCGGACTGTTCGCTGCTCCCTATGTAACCTCGGGACTGAATGATTTATTCGCGGGCCTCTGGCTGACCGCTTATAACATAAAGACCGGAAGAATCCGGGAGATCGGAAGAAGCTTAGGCTTATTCCCGGGAAAAATCATTCTCATCGGTTCTCTGGTGGGCGGTCCCATAGCAAGCGGCGCTTACCTTATGGGACTTGCCATGGCAGGAGCTTATGCAATACCGATTTCGGCCATGTACATTCTCTTTGGCGCATTGTTCGCAAGAATATTCTTAAAACAGAAAATTGTTCCAAGAGTCGGTATCGGAATGGTTATCTGTGTGGTGGGAGCAATTGTTATTAACTGGGTAAAGCCGGAAGGCAGCAGCAATTTTACTCTTGGAATTATCTGTGCGTTTGTAGCGGCTATCGGTTGGGCGCTGGAAGGTGTTTTCGCTGCTTATGGAAGCGCCATGCTGGATACGGATGTGGTTATCAACATCCGGCAGCTTTTGTCCGGTGTCGTGGATCTGTTTGTTATTCTGCCGCTGGTAGGAGGCGTGGGACTTTTAAAAGCGACCCTGTTCTCTATGCCTCCGGTTTTATGGCTGCTGGTTGCAGGACTCTGCGCTGCAGTTTCCTATCTGTGCTGGTATAAATCCAACAGTACGATAGGCTGTGCGATGGGAATGTCGCTGAATATTACCTACGCGTTCTGGGGCGTGCTGTTTTGTATCCTGTTTATAAAGCAGCCCATAACCCCGACTATCGTCATTGGTTCCGTTATTATCATCCTGGGTGCGGTATTAGTATCCGTAGACCCATTTGAACTGCTAACTAAAAAGGAGGAAACAAACAATGAAGTATGATGCATTAGGAATGATTGAGACAAAGGGACTGATTGGTTCCATTGAAGCAGCAGATGCAATGGTAAAGGCAGCAAATGTAACTCTTGTAGGAAAGGAATTTGTGGGAGGCGGTCTTGTTACCGTTATGGTAAGAGGCGACGTAGGCGCTGTAAAGGCGGCGACCGATGCAGGCGCGGCAGCAGCACAGAGAGTCGGCGAACTGGTTTCCGTTCACGTAATCCCCCGTCCTCATGCAGAGGTTGAAATAATTCTTCCGAAAGACAAAAAGGAGATTAAGTAATGAGTAACCAAGGATTGGGAACTGCATCCGCGGATGTAAAAATGGCAGCAGTCAACAAGAAATTCAGAACAACCGGAATGACAACCGGTGCGTTGTCCGGTCTTACATACGGCATTTACACCGTCTTAGTGCTGGTAGCCGGATATTATGAACCCCTTGTCAGTGCGGCAGGACTTCTGGCTGGGCCATATGTATGCTCTGGCTTAAATGATCTTTTCGCAGGTATTTGGCTGACAGCTTACAATGCGAAAAGCGGCCGTATCCGTGAGATGGGAAGGAGTCTCAATACATTCCCTGGTAAAATGATCGTCATCGGATCCCTTCTCGGGGGTCCCATAGCAAACGGCGCTTATCTGGTGGGACTTGCCATGGCAGGCGCTTATGCGATTCCGATTTCTGCACTGTGCAGCTTGTTCGGAGCAATTTTTGCATGGATCTTCTTAAAGCAGAAGATCACCAAAAGAGTTATGGTCGGTATGCTGGTATGTGTGGCAGGTGCCATTGTCATCAACTGGACCAGGCCGGAAGGAAGCGATAACTTTACTCTGGGAATCATCTTTTCCTTTGTCGCGGCCATCTGCTGGGCCCTTGAGGGCGTATTTGCCACTTACGGCGGAGCAATGATCGATACCGATGTAGCAGTTAATTTACGTCAGCTGATTTCCGGTATTGTGGATTTATTCGTAATCCTTCCTATCGTTGGAGGGCTGGGACTTCTGGGAGGAACTCTTTTTTCGGGAATTCCTGTTGCCTGGCTTGCGGTTGCCGGTTTAAGCGCAGCAGTATCCTTCCTTTGCTGGTATAAGAGCAACTCTACGGTTGGCTGTGCTGTCGGAATGTCCTTAAATGTAACCTATGCGTTCTGGGGAGTTTTCTTCTGTATCCTGTTTTTGGGACAGGCAATAACCCCTACGATTGTAATCGGTTCTATTGTAATCGTATTTGGCGCTATTTTGGTAACCATGAATCCACTGGATTTATTTAGGAAAGGGGAATAAAGAAATGTTATTACCTGCAAGAACTGCGGTTTTGAATTATTTATACGGAGTTAAGAATGCGGATATCAGCCAGATTATGGAGGCTTTAAAGCCGCTTTACGGCGGAGAACGCCAGTTTACAAAGGACCGTTACACGGACCATGTTATGTCATTGGAAGCAAACGGTATGGTTAATTTGTGCAGCTATGATTTAGATCAGAGCGGAGAGCTGCGCATGTGCTATGAAATCAATGATGACGGAAGAAGTGCGGTTGACAAATATGTGGATAAGAAATACCGTGCCCGCAAATAAAAAAGAGGAGGTTTGCAAAGGTGAAATATTATGGAGAAGAAGCTTTAGGGCTTGTAGAGACCCTTGGACTGGTTCCCGCACTGGAAGCGGCAGACAAGATGCTCAAGGCAGCCGATGTAGAATTGATTTCCTATGAAAACGTAGGCTCCACCCTGGTGACCATTATGGTAAAGGGCGATGTGGCGGCGGTGCGTTCCTCTGTCGAGGCAGGCGCAGCAGCGGCAGCGGCCATCGGCAAGCTGACCGCAAAGAATGTAATGCCAAGGCCGATCAAAGAGGTCGGCGACATTGTATCAGTACATGATATTGACGCATAGAGAGAGGAAAACAGTATATGGAAAGATATGAAGCCATCGGCTCAATTGAAACATTCGGTTTGGTATTCGTTCTGGAAGCGGCTGATGCCATGTGCAAGGCGGCGGATGTGGAACTCGTTGGTTATGAGAACGTAGCTTCCGGTTATATTTCTGTGCTGGTACGCGGAGATGTGGGAGCTTGTAAGACAGCTGTAGAAGCAGGAGTGAAAGCAGTAAACGATATGGGAGCGGATGTTTACAGCTCTGTGGTGATTCCAAGACCGCACCCGGACCTTGAGAAAATCATAAAGCGCTATGCCATTCCGTCTGCTTCTGAACAGGTATAACAGGCATCCCGGATGAAGGGAGAAATGTAAATGAGTTTTATAGATAAAGACTTGCTTTCCATACAGGAGGCAAGGATTCTTATGGAAAGCGCAAGGGATGCCAGAAGCGCCATGCTCACCTTTCCCCAGGAAAAGCTGGATTTTATCGTGGATACCCTCGCCGCCGCAGCCAGGGACATGGCTGAGGAACTGGCTGCCATGTCCGCGGAAGAAACCGGATATGGACGTTTTCAGGACAAGTACGTGAAAAACAAATTTGTCTGTGATTATCTGCCGCACCGCTTAAAGGACATGAAATGCGTAGGCATTTTAAATGAGGATACCCGGCAAAAGACCATGGATATAGGCGTCCCCGTGGGCGTGCTTGTAGCCCTCACTCCGGCGGTGAGTCCGGTTTCCACTGCTGTTTATAACGTACTTACTGCCGTAAAGTCCGGCAATCCCATCGTAATTGCTCCTCATGCAAGAGCAGAGAAAGTAACGGGCCGGCTTCTGGACCGCCTGCTGGAAGCGGGGAAATACTGCGGACTTCCGGATGGGGCCATCGGATACTTAAAGACAGTGACAAAATCGGGAGCCTTAGAGCTGATCCGCCATCCGGCAGCGGCCATGGTTATCAATACCGGAGTTCCGGAGCTGTGCCGCGAGGCGGCAGAAAGCGGGAAACCCTATATCTACGGCGGCACCGGAAACGGTCCGGTCTTTATAGAGCGTACTGCGGATGTAAGGCAGGCGGTGAAAGATATCATTGCCAGCCGTACCTTTGACTACGGAATCGTGTCTGCGGCAGAACAGTATATGGTGGTAGACAGCCTCATCGCAGCGGAAGTGAAAGCAGAAATGCTGAAAAACGGCGCTTATTTCATGAACGGAGAAGAGGAGAAAAAGCTGATTGATCTTCTCTGCCTGGAAAATGGAAAGGCGGATACGGAAATTATGGGAAGACCGGCCGGAGAACTTGCCTGCCGGGCAGGCTTTCAAGTACCGGAGAGCACAAGCGTGCTGGTTTCTGAGCAGAAATACATCTCTGACAGAAACCCCTTTGCGAAAGAACTTCTCTGCCCCGTATTGGCTTATTACATTGAAAACGACTGGCTCCATGCCTGCGAGAAGTGTATGAGCCTGCTGGTAAACGAAAGCCATGGGCACACCCTGGTGATCCATTCCAGAGATGAAGAAGTAATTCGTCAGTTTGCCTTAAAAAAGCCGGTGGGAAGAGTTCTTGTGAACACTCCTGCCACACTGGGGAGCATGGGAGCGACCACAAACCTGTTCCCGGCCATGACTTTGGGCAGTATTACGGCAGGTGCCGGAATAACGGCGGACAACGTTTCTCCCATGAATTTCATATACACCCGGAGAGTGGGATATGGAGTCAGGGGCTTTGAGGAATTCCTCGGATCTGCAGCCAAGGCCTCCGGCGGAGACAGCGGCGACGATGTCAGAGAGCTTTTGAAACAGATATTGGAAACCTTGTCCAAAGAACCGGATTAAGAATAATTGAAAGAGAGGGAACTCAGATTGGATATTCGTGAATTTTCAAATAAATTTGTGGAAGCAACAAAGAACATGTCACCGGAAGAAAGAGCTTCTTTGATGAAAATGTTTGAAAGTGTTTCAGGTGAAATTAGCAAAAAGGATGCCGCACCCCATGCCGCGGCCGTATGCACCGAGGGAGGCTCCGATATACCGGAGGGCATCACTCCAAGGCTTCAGAAATTAAAAGAGAATTACTTAACACATAAACCGTCGATCACTACATACCGTGCCCGTGCCATTACCAAGATCGCCAAAGAAAATCCTGGTATGCCAAAGATCATGCTTCGTGCGAAATGCTTCCGTTACTGCTGTGAGACGGCTCCTCTTGTGATTCAGGACAACGAGCTCATCGTAGGCGCTCCCTGCGGAGCTCCCCGTGCAGGTGCATTCTCTCCTGATATCGCATGGAGATGGATGGTAGATGAAATTGATACCATCGGAACACGTCCTCAGGACCCGTTCTACATTTCCGAAGAAGACAAGAAGATCATGAAAGAAGAGCTCTTCCCTTACTGGGCAGGCAAATCTGTTGATGAATACTGCGAGGACCAGTACCGTGAAGCAGGCGTATGGGAATTATCAGGAGAATCCTTTGTATCCGACTGTTCCTACCATGCCATCAACGGCGGCGGAGACTCAAACCCCGGCTATGACGTAATTCTTATGAAAAAGGGCATGCTGGATATTCAGCAGGAAGCCAGAGAGCATTTAAAAGAGCTGGACTATGAGAACCCGGATGATATTGAGAAGATTTATTTCTACAAATCCATTATTGATACTACAGAAGGCGTTATGATCTATGCGAAGAGACTTTCCGAGTATGCGGCAGAGCTTGCGGCAAAGGAAACCAATCCAAAGCGTAAGGAAGAGCTGTTAAAGATCTCTGAAGTAAATGCTTATGTACCTGCTCACAAGCCAAGAACCTTCTGGGAAGCCATTCAGGCGGTTTGGACCATCGAATCCCTGCTTGTAGTGGAAGAGAACCAGACAGGTATGTCCATCGGCCGTGTTGACCAGTATATGTATCCGTTTTACAAGGACGATATCGAGTCAGGCCGTATGAATGATTATCAGGCCTTCGAGC
>JASGGP010000042.1:0-21394 GCA_047604985.1 Lacrimispora sp. | reverse complement strand
CTTCGCTCACTCCGTCGTTGGACGTACCGGTTTTGTCAATCAGTGTTTTTTTCGAAATGGTAACAGGGAAAGGAGTTGTAGATTCAAGCGTATCCTTTCCAAATTGTGCCGTGTTTTTGATTGTGCCTCCTGCAATCAAGGTATCCGCAGGAACTTTCGTGTTGAAAGTGATGGTTTTTTTCCCTATATCAGTTTCTCCAAAAGTATAGGTGAGAATATTGTTTTCGTCAGGAGTAACAGAAAGAACGGTCGTCCCGCCAATCTTGAATGAACCGTCAACATAATCGCCGACCCCGCTGAGATCATCCTGAAATTTATAGCCGTCCAGAGAGTAATCACTGGTACCTTTCGTCACATTCACTGTAACAGTCCATATAATTTGTGTTTTGTCCTCCGAAAGCTTGCCGCTTTTCTCCTGGGACTGTGTAATTGGAATCTCAGGGGCTTTAACGGTAAACGTTTTGTCTAAAATGATGATCTCTTTCGACGGGGTTTCTTCACTAAGGTCATCACCGGTATACTTCATGGTGACAGAGAAAGTACAGTGAACACCACTTATTCCCAGCTCTTCCATTGCCTCTCCGTCAAACAGAATATTTGCTTCACCGTCCAAAAATGTAAGAGTTCCTACAGATTCGCCATTAAATTTCAAATCAAGGGAGGCCGGAGAGACCGTAATATGTTCGCTCAATGGCAAGGTTGCAAGATCGTTGAAGCTGACATACTTGGATGAGTCCATTATGCCATCCCCCACTACCGGAACATCAAACGAGCCTGATACCGTAAAATCCGAGCCTGCGGTGATTTCACCTGTTTCTGAACCGTTAATTGTTATGGTCAGGTTCTCTAATAAGCCGCTTACCTCTTTGCCTGTTTCTTCAGCAATGCCGAGAAGACTGACTTTGCTGGCACTCCGGGCATTGGAGTCCGTGGCTGTGGCGGGATCGTCGGCCGAATTACTGACATCCGACTTGCCACTTTCCTCCTCTGCGCTGGAATCGTCCGGCTTGGTTGCCTGACTGCCGGTAGCGACATCATCACTGCCGTTGATCTCAATCACGCTGTCCAGGCTTTCCCCCAAGGAATCCAGCCCTTCGGCCCATACGGTATTGAGTGGTGAAAATACATTTAACACCAATATCAATACCAGCAGCCAGCTTGCCAGCCTCTTTCGTTTCTTCATTTTCAATTTTCATTCCTCCTTGCAGCCATTGATTCATATTCAAGAGTCCCTTAATCATGGCTTTATGTATTGAAGTAATTCTTTTGTGGATTGATAATAGCCCCAGCATATAGAATTCTATACTAATCCTATATGAATTCGTCGATTTTTGCTTGAAAATGTAAAAGAAAGGGGAAATAAAAATAGACAAAAAGGGAAAACACATTAACAATATTTTCCTGAACAAGAAAGAACCGGGAAAGTGGCATAAAAATAGCACTGTCGGTAAAAGTTGAAAAAGAAAAAACAGAGAAAAGCAGAAAAGGAAACTGTACCCCAATCGTTCAGCACAACCTTTTTTCTGTGCCTTACTATCAGGATACAGTTTCCCCCTTTTACTTATTTATTGCTTATTTATTTGTCTGATATTTTGTTTTTCCGAAAGAGGCTTGCGGAACCGAACATGGTCAGCAATGCCGAAATACCAAACAGGATATATACCATCATGCCTGTGGCCCCGTTGTCGCCTGTCTTTGGAAGTCCGGCCTTTGGAACATCGCCGTCAATTGTCACTACTTCCTCTGGTGTGGGACTGCTTATATTTCCGGCAGGGGTCTGGCCATCAGGAACGGCCACCAGGTTTGTCGAAACAACGGGAGAGCGTCCATTACTTCCGCCGCCGCTGCCACCGCCTGAGCTTCTTTGTGCCACTCTGTTGTTCACAAATGCGGCGGAAGCTGTTTCCAGTGTGCGGATGATGCCGGTATTCCCTGTTGAGGTGGTGGTGTATCTTTCAGAGGAATAATCAGCCTCTGTCACCTGGTATTTTGTGCCGTCAGGCAGTCCGGTTATGGTAATGCTTTCTCCGTCGGCCAGGGAAATCTTATCCCCGCTCTTGATGGTACCGTCGGCAACGCCCTTTCCTGTGTAGGAGTAGGAGCCGGCTGCTTCAAAGGTTATGGTAAATTCAAATTTCTTTTTGGTATCGCCGCCGCTTCCCGTAACCGTCTTGCTGATGATCAGGCTTCCGGGCTGGTATTTGGTGTTGGTGAAAGCGGCTGTCAGCTCCTGGTCTGCCTTAACCTGACCGGCTGCTCCCGTGGTGGTGACGGAGTATCCACTTCCGGAATAATCCTTTTCTGTTACTTCGTAGGAAGTGTCCTTAGGAAGCCCGGTTATGGTAATGCTCTGTCCGTCGGCAAGGGAGATTGTATCCCCGCTCCTGATGGTTCCGTTTGGAACGCCTGTTCCCGTATAGTCGTAGGCGCCGTCGGCTCCCAGAGTTACTGTGAAATCAAATTTTCTGCCGGTTTCTCCGCCGTTTCCGGCAACGGTCTTTTTAATGATCAGGCTTCCTACCGTATTTTCCAGGAAGTTTTTAACAGTAATTGTATCGGCTCCTGTTCCGGACTTTCCGTCAATGGAGGAAATGACTGCGCCTCCAGAGGTAGTAACCGTAAGGAAATGCCTGCTTATCCAGATTGTAGCCTGCCGGAGCTGCAGTTTCCTGAAGAATGTATTCTCCGTCAGGAATGACCTTGAACCGGAGCGTTCCGTTGCTGTCGGTAACGCCTTTCTTTATAACGGTTTTTCCGTCTGCGGCAAAAAGTGTAAATTCAGCGCCTGAGAGAGGAGAATTGGAGGAATCTGTTTTGGTTATGATGATGCGGCCGGTCCTCTGCATGCTGGCGTTGCCGTCTGCTGCGGTAATGGTGTAAGGATGGCTGGTTCCTTCCTGTTTGCCGTCACTTCCGTATAAGGAAACTTCGTTGGAAACAGTTCCCGGCTCGCCGGTGATGTCTGTAATATACTCAAACCGGTAAGCTTTTTTACTGTCCGGGATGTTGAAGCTTAAAACTCTGGCTGAGTTGTCATAGGAAATATTTTCGCCCGGTACTAAGGTGACCTCGTTTCCTAAGGTATAGGAACCGTTGGCATTTAAAATCATCTCATGGGCCGTAATGTTTCCTCCGGCCAGGATCAGGGCGCCTCCGGCATTTGTACGTAAATCAATTCCGGTTGGCAGTGTATCCTTTAATACTGTGCCCGGCTGTGAAAGCTCGTATGGTTTATAATCCACTTTCCAGTGCAGTTCTCCTGCCCTTGGGATCTCCAGGGATTTTTCCAATAGCTGGCTGGTGATGGAAACGTCCTGCCAGCTGGTTGCAGCCGGAGTCTGGGAGCTGCCGCTTACCAGGCTTAAGTTGTTTCTTTCGGTAGTTGTCTTGTTAGCGTTGAAATAACCTGCAGCCTTTTCACTGGTGGGCCTTGCCTTGACCAGAATCACATAAGGCTTGTCAAGAGGATCAAAGGTGAAGCTGGCGGTTCTTTCTCCGATAAAGCTTCCGGCTGCAAGGCCCGGGACGGATGATAGGGCTGAGCCTGTTGCATTAACGCTTCCGTTACTGCCCCTGGTGCCTCCAAAGATCAGGTAATCCGCCTCGCCTATCTTGTCAAATACCCATCCGTCAGGCAGGGTATCGGTGACGGTCGCTTTGCCCATGACGTCTCCCCAATTCATGCCGTTTGCGTTGACGCTTAAACGGAATATTACGGATTTATCCACGTAATCGAAGCCTTCCGAGGCGTCTTTCGTGCGGTTGTTCACTCCCGCAGCCGGGTTTGCCATGGCCTCCCGCTTTAACATTTCCTTGGCCAGAACCTTGCTGTCATAGCTTCTGGATGCCGTTGCTTCGTTCATCCACCCGTTGGAGCTGAAGAGAGAAGCGGTATTATATATGGTCGTGGTGTTGTTTGATGCAAATATTTCAGGATTTAAGACCTGGCTCTTAAATTCAAAAGTACTGGTATTTGTGCCAGTTCCGCTGGGGAAGCCGGTAATCTCTAACAGGTCTGCGACCCGGTCACTTCCTTGAAGAAGAGGAATGACAGTGATGCTGAGTCCGGATGATCCGGAAAATGTGTTGTCTACGTATTTCTGATTATACTGTGGTTTTAATTTCCCGGTGTCAATGCCGGCGGGGATTCCCGAAACTGATGAGATATCAAACCCGCTTGTGCTGCTCCCGTAAACAAGAAGATCGTACACCTTAAGGTTTGGAATGGTCTGTTCTCTGGGGTCTACGGTAACTTTCCATCCAATCTGGCCGGTGGCCGGGTCCACAGAGGTGCTTTCTTTCCTAAAGCCCGCATATCCGACTCCGACATTTCCGCTGTTGGCGCCGTAGCTGCCGGACAATCCGTCCCAGGTGATGGTGGCGGAATTCTTATAATAAGTAATTCCGGTGGTGACATCTGTACTGTTTACTTTTGTTACAATGGTGAGCAGGATTTGGGAGTTTATGCTGCCTATATTGTATTTGCCGTCCGTACCTGGATCGGAAAGGGGATGGTCTGCTCCCCATGCCGTTCCGTCCCATTCCTGCCATTTCGCAGACTGGAAGCTTAAGCCGTCCTGCAGCTTATCCGTAATAACGACACCGTTAAGTGTTGCTCCAACCTGATTTGCGGTTATGGTCCAGGTAATGGTGCGGTTTGTAGGGTCATAGGCGCCGGTACTGCCCGCGTCGCTGGCTTTTCCCTGTTTCGTGATCCATGTAGGCTCATAAGTAACCGAGCCTTTCCCGTCTGCCTTCAGGGTATCACCGTCTAAAAGCTCCGCCGTGTTTTCTATTTGCTTCTTCCCATTGGAATAATAAATGGCGTCGGAGATTTCCGTTTTAAAGGTCAGCTTTTGAGGGCTTGTGGAGCCCTGTGGGAAAACGTAGCTGATGACGTTTCCGTCTTCTTCCGGAGTTTTTTGTTCAGTGTCCACTGTAAAGGAATCCGTAATATATTTTCCTACGTTTGTCAGGTCATCGGAGAACCGGTAGCCGTCCAGACTGACGGGATTCCCGCCTTTCTTTGCGGTAACATCCACTGTCCATTCAATGCTTTTGTCTGCCGCATTAATGGTTCCGGATTTCTTTACCTCATAAACGGTTTCAACAGGAGGCACTGTAATAATAAAGGTCTTTCCTAAAATGGTTATGAAATGTTCCCCTTCTTCGCCTTCCTCACCGCTGGGGTCATACTTTAAAGTTGCACTGAAATCACCCTTTACGGTATTGTAGGTTTCATCAAAAACCTGGTCCTCTCCGTCAAAGGTAATGGCGGCGTACATGATTCCGCTCTCAGAGGTAAAGGTTACATGGCCGAGTAAAATGCCTTTTACCTTGTCTTTCAGCTCAACCGTTGTGCCGGAAACCAGCTGAAAGGCGTCGCTTAATTCCAACAGGGCTGTGTCGCCTTTATGAACGATATCGGGCGGAGGAGTTACACCGCTGAAATCATCTCCTTCTACCGGTACACGGAAAGAAACGTTAATGGAAATGTTTTCCGTGCTTGTTAAGTTTCCGTCTTCCGGAATAACCACTCCGTTCTGCATAACGGTTATTTCAAGATCCATTAAGGCATCTGTTTTATCTTCTGCTTCGAAAACTTCGGGTAAAAGGTTCAGTTTACCGGCAGCCAGTGCATTGGAATCCGTTGCTATAGACGGTGCTTCAGGCTCGGCCGCAGTTTCTGTTTCCTCCGGGATGCCGGATTCATCATCAGTTTCTGTTTCATCTGTACTTTCGGATGGGTCAGTGACTTCAGTTTCGTCGGTGCTTTCGGACGGGTCAGTGACCTCTGTTTCGTCGGTGCTTTCGGATGGATCAGTGACCTCTGTTTCATCTGTGCTTTCGGATGGGTCAGTGACCTCTGTTTCGTCGGTGCTTTCGGACGGATCAGTGACTTCAGTTTCGTCCGTACTGCCTGACGGTTCAGTGACTTCGGTTTCGTCCGTACTGCCTGACGGTTCGGTGACTTCGGTTTCGTTTGCGCCGCCGTCATTGCTGCTTATTTCAGTTCCGTTGTTAGATGTATCAGTTCCATTGGCCCATGCTGTGTTGATCGGTAAAAACACATTGAATATGAGCATCAATACCAGCAGCCAGCTTGTCAGTTGTTTTCGTTTTTTCCATTTCATCTCCATACCTCCTTTTTTATTTCCATTCATTCAGCTTTAGTCATTAATCAAAATTTCTGATTTTTTATGTTTGCAGTGGTTTTTCGTTTGATATAACTCTCATTATTTGTATTTATTTCACTTAAGAAATAATTTATATTAATCTTATATGAATTAAATAAATACTGCTTGAAAATATAGGAAAAAGATTTTACAATATTTTCCTCAAAAAGAAAAATAGTAACTATTATTAAATTTGGAATAATATCTGCCGGGAATTACAGATTTTTTTAATTAAAAAAGGATATGGAATATTTAAGTCTCCAATGGTATAATTAAAAAAAGCAAATGATAAGGAGCAGTAATAAACGTTATATGGATAAATATCAGGCATTAAAGCACTACTTCGGCTACGACAGCTTCCGGGAGGGCCAGGAGATCCTGGTTGACAGCATTCTGTCAGGGCGGGACGCCCTGGGTATCATGCCTACCGGCGCCGGAAAATCTTTATGTTTTCAGATCCCGGCTCTTATTATGGAAGGGATCACACTGGTTATTTCCCCTCTGATTTCCCTGATGAAAGATCAGGTAACAACTCTCAATCAGGCCGGCATTCACGCCGCATATCTTAACAGTTCTTTGACTGCAAGTCAGTATTATAAGGCCCTGGCCTATGCGCGGGAAGGGCGGTATCCCATTATTTATGTAGCACCGGAACGCCTCATGACAGAGGAATTTCTTGACTTTGCCCTGCATGCCAGGATTTCCATGGTAGCAGTGGATGAGGCTCATTGCGTCTCCCAGTGGGGCCAGGATTTCAGGCCCAGCTATTTAAAAATCGTGGACTTTATCAATAAGCTTCCAAAACGCCCCGTCATCAGCGCTTTTACGGCTACCGCCACGAAAGAGGTACGGGAAGACGTCATCGATATCCTTATGCTTCAGGAGCCCACCGTGGTTTCCACCGGCTATGACAGGCCCAACCTCTATTTAGGGGTTCTTTCTCCCAAGGACAAGTATGCCTCCTTGAAAAATTATGTGGAATACCATGGAGACCAGTGCGGGATCATCTACTGTCTGACCAGAAAGCTGGTGGAAGAGGTCTGTGTCAAGCTGAAACAGGATGGATTTTCAGCTACCAGATACCACGCGGGCTTAAGTGACAGTGAGCGGCAGAAGAATCAGGAAGATTTTATCTATGACAGAAGCCGGATCATGGTGGCTACCAATGCCTTTGGCATGGGCATTGATAAATCCAATGTGCGGTTTGTCATCCATTACAACATGCCGAAAAATCTGGAATCCTACTACCAGGAGGTGGGCAGATGCTCAAGAGACGGGGAGCCGGGGGAGTGCATTCTGTTCTACAGCGGACAGGATGTAGTGACCAACCAGATGTTTATTGACAATAACCAGGACAACCAGGAGCTGGATTCCCTGACCCGCCGGCTCGTCATGGAGCGGGACCGGGAGCGGCTGAAAAAGATGACCTTTTACTGCTTTACCAACGAATGCTTGAGGGATTACATCCTGCGGTATTTCGGGGAATACGGGGAGAATTACTGCGGAAACTGTTCCAACTGCTTAAGCCAGTTTGAAACCGTGGATGTGACGGATATTGCAAGGGAGCTGGTAGGCTGTGTGGAAGCAAGCAGACAGCGGTATGGGGTAACGGTCATCATTGATACGGTCCACGGGGCCAACACGGCAAAGATCCGGAATTACCGGATGGATGAGAATCCCCATTACAGTGCGCTGGCAAAGGTGCCCTCCTATAAGCTGCGGCAGGTGATGAATTATTTATTGCTGAATGACTACCTGGCTGTGACCAACGATGAGTACGCGATCGTAAAGCTGTCGGGAAAGTCAAAGGCAGTTTTGGAAGAGGAAGAAGCCATAATCATGAAGATGGCAAAGGAGCAGGAGCCTGCCGCAAAAGGAAAGAGTGAAAAGAAAGCGAAAAAATCCAGCGGGGCTGCCCTGGAGCTGACGAATGACGAAGGGGAGCTGTTCGAAAAATTGAGGACCCTGCGGCTTGAAGTGGCCAAGGAAGAAAAGGTGCCGCCTTATATTGTGTTTTCTGATAAGACACTGGTACATATGTCCGTAAAAAAGCCGGGGACAAAAGAGGAGATGCTGTCTGTATCCGGAGTCGGGGAATTTAAATTTGAAAAATACGGAGCCAGGTTTTTAGAAGCAATTCACCGGTTTGCTGGAATACCGTGACCTTACGATTTCGTTCAAGTAATAATAATTCTCACATGTGCGCATAATACGAATACATGCGATTTTGGACATGATGCGCGGCAGTGGGAATTATAAGGAGGAACGATTATGAAGAAATCACTGGTTTTGATATTCATATCTGCTGTGTCCGTATTTCTTGCGGGCTGCGGCTCCGAACCGGCAAAAGAGACGCAAAAAGAGACAAAGGCGGCAGCGGCACAGGCAACGGCGGAAGCCGCCAGCCAGGGTTCCGTAAAGCCGGAGCTGGTCTTCAGATATGGAGAAGTAAACAGTGAAGACAATATTATCACGAAAACGGGCTATAAATTTGCGGAATACGTAAAAGAATTATCCGGCGGCCGCATGGAAGTCCAGGTATACCCCAACGATGCACTGGGAAATGAACGGACCTCCTTAAGGGATATGCGGGAGGGCGGAGCCAACATCGACATGTACCGGGGAAATACCAATGCCCTGACCGGCTACGGGTTTAAAAAGCTGAATTTGTTCGGTCTTCCATATGTATTCAATAACAGGGAAGGGATGTGGAGATTCTGGAGGATGAAAACCTGGGACAGGCATTTTTATCGGAAGGCCCCGAGGTCGGCGCCGGGATGGTTGGCTTATTCTATACAGATGAGGGTCCCCGCAATTTATTTACCTCCCAGGAGATAAAAGGGCTCAGTGACATCCAGGGCAAAAGAATCCGTGTCCCCGAATCCGTTATCATGATGGATACCATATCCGCCTTAGGAGCCCGGCCATATCCATGCCTTACAGCCAGCTTTATGATGCCATTAAGAACAATGTTGTAGACGGCGGGGAAAATCCATTGCCTGCATATGTAACGAATAAACTGTATGAGGTTGCGCCCTATTATCTGTTAAGCGGCCACGTGTTCAGCCCCGGCATTGTTTTGATGGCGGAAGATAAGTGGAATTCGTTAAGCGAGGAGGACCGGCAGATTCTTTTGGAAGCCGGACGGAGAGCCTCTCAATGGAATAAACAGGAGATTCAGGCGGAAGAGGCCAGGCTTCTTGAGGAACTGAAAGGATTAGGAGTTACGGTTATTGAGATGACCCCGGAAGACGAAGCAAAGGCCAGGCAGGCGGAAGCAATCGTCCGTACCAGCTTCAGCCCGGGACTGGAAGATTTAATGAACCAGATCATGGAAGTACAAAAATGATTCTTTCAGGAAAGGCAGAGGGCTTCTGCCTTTCCTGTTATTAAAAAGATGGAATTGAAAATGTTTCACTTTTTGTCTATACTTAAGAAATGAACGGTGAAAATCCTGACCAAGTGCTTCAGCGGTTTTTGCCAGAAAGGAAAATGAGAAGATATGAAGATCTTTCATTTGTCTGATTTACATATAGGAAAACAACTGAATGGCTACAGCTTAAGGGAAAATCAGGAAGCGGTTTTAAATCAGATTGTGGCTTATGCCTCCGCCTGTCATCCGGATGCAGTCTTAATCTGCGGAGACATTTATGATAAGACGGCTCCTTCCGGCGAGGCTTATACCATTTTCGGGAATTTCCTGACGGCTCTTTCTGAAATAACCCCGCAGATTCCCGTGCTCATCATTGCGGGCAACCACGATTCGCCGGAGCGGTTGTCCTATGCCAGTCCGTTTTTGGAAAAGCACAGCATCCATCTGTCGGTTTTTCCGCCCCAGGATCCAGAGGAATACATAAAAAAGGTGATCATTGAGGATGAATACGGGCCGGTGAATTTCTATCTTCTTCCGTTTTTAAAGCCCGGCTATGTAAGGCCGGTCTTTGGGGAAAACCAGCCCACAGGGTACGAAAGCGCCGTAAAGGCCATTCTGGAACGGGAAGCAATCAACTATGAGGAACGCAATGTTCTTTTATCCCACCAGTTCTATGGAGGCGGCGGCAGGGACCCGGAAACCTGTGAATCCGAGCAGGCGGTCATTCTGTCCGGCGGCTTGGACCGTGTGGATGCGTCCGTCCTTTCCGACTTTGATTACGTGGCCCTTGGGCATATTCACGGCTCTCAAAAGGTAGGGGGAGACAGGGTACGGTACAGTGGGACTCCCTATAAATACTCTGTCAGTGAAGAATTTCACAAAAAATCCATTACAGTGGTGAATCTGGGGAGAAAGGAAGAGGAGATTAAAATAGAGTTTCTTCCATTAAAAGGCATCCAGGATGTCCGAAAAGAGAAAGGAAGCCTGGCGGATATCCTTTCCAGGGCAACAGAGGAGAACCGCCATGATTTTGTCAGCGTCACCCTTACGGATGAGGAGGAGCCCTACCGGGTCAGAGAGCGTCTGGAAGAGGTATTTGACCATTTGCTGGAGCTTCGTGTGGATAATGAGCGGACCAGGCAAAAGCTTTTAGAAGGAGGAGAGCCGGTTCCTGTCCTTAAGCCCCTGGAAGCTTTCCGTCAGTTTTATAAAGCGGTCCGGGGAGAAGAGATGACAAAAGAGGCGGAGAAAGCCATGGAACGGATTGTCCAGGAAGCGAAGGAGGAGGAGGGAATATGAAACCACTGAAGCTTGTCATGTCCGCCTTTGGCTCCTATGGCGGAAAGGAAACCGTGGATTTTGAAAAGGTGGGCCATGGAATATTCCTCATTACCGGGGATACGGGAGCGGGAAAAACCACTATTTTTGACGGGGTGGCCTTTGCACTGTTTGGAGAAACCAGCGGACAGAAACGGGAGCCCTCCATGATGCGCAGCCAGTACGCGGCCGAGGACGAGGAAACCCTTGTCTCCTTAAAGTTTTCCGAGCGGGGGGAAATCTTTGAGATCACAAGAAGTCCGTCCTATATCCGGGTCAGCAAAAGGAAAAATAAAAACGGGGAGTACTCAGCAATCCAGGTTCCGGCCAGGGCCAGCCTGATTCTTCCGGATGGTTTGGAATACGCGGGAAATCTCCGTGATATCAACCAGAAGATTCAGGAAATTATAGGAGTGGACCAGAACCAGTTTTCCCAGATCGCCATGATTGCCCAGGGAGATTATTTAAGGCTCCTTCATGCTTCCTCCAGGGAGAGGAAAGAGATATTTTCCAGAATTTTCAACACCGGCATATACAGCTGCATCCAGATGAAGCTGAAAGAGCAGAACAATCTTCTTTACGGAAAGCTGGAGGACAACCGGAAGCTGTGCTTCCATCAGCTTCAAAACATGGAGCTTTTAGAGGACAGCAGACATTTAGAAAACTGGAAAGAGCTTTTGGAGTTTAAAGAGACAAAAACAGAAGCGATCAGAGAGGCTCTTACCCTGGTCCTGGAAGAATTCAGGGAGAAAGAGCAGGCCCTTCGCAAAAGAGGGGAAGGGAAAAGCTGCTTGGAGAGGTGGAAGGACATTTAAGCCGGGCGGAGGAGGTGAACCGGCTTTTTGACGGGCTGGACCAGGCCGGAGCCGGTGAGCTGGAAGAGGAGGAAGAAGCCAGCGGGAGGCAAAGGACTGTCTGAGGATAGCCGGACTGGCGGAGAAAGGGTATGGGAGGCCCGTTTTCTGGATAAAACCAAAGAATACCGGACATCTGTCCAGAGAAAAGAGCAACTGGAAAGGGAATGGACGGCTTTAAATACGGCCTTGCTGGAAGCGGAAAAGGCGGTAAAGGAAAGCAGGGAAGCTTCATCCATAGAGATCCCGGAGCTTTCTGTACTTATTCCCAGGCTTGAAGAGGCCATGCCGCTGTATGAACAGTGGAAAGAGAAAGAGGAATCCTATCTCAGCAAGAAAAAGGAAGAAGAACGTGGGGAAAATATTTTCAATCCATAGAAGCGGAGCTTGCCGGTCTGAAAGAACGGCTGTCAGCCAGTGAGGCAAGGCAGATGCAGCTGGAAGAAAAGGCAAAACAGCTGCCGGAGGCAAGGCAAAGGAAAGCCGGATTTACGGAGCGGCAGCAGGCCTTGTTAAACCTTGAAGCCGCAATCAGGGCCCTGGAATCAGAACTTATAAAAATGGAAAACTGTAAGGCCCGGGCTCTGGCTGCCAATAAAGCCTATGAGCAGGCGGAAAGTACCTATAATCTTATGTACCGGGAGTTTCTGGCTGCCCAGGCCGGAATCATGGCAGAAAAGCTGGCCGACGGACAGCCCTGCCCGGTCTGCGGCTCCACCCATCATCCCAGACGGGCGGAATTGGCCGAAGGGGCAGTCACCCAGGATAAGGCAGAACAGGCGAAGAAAGCCCGGGACCGTGCGGAGGAGCAGCGGGGGGAGGCGGCAGAGGAAAGCATCAGAGCCTTGGAGAGCTGCCGCCATCAGGAAGATCAGATAGACAGAGAGGCGCGGAAATGGCTTGGAGAATCCGCTTTTTCAGAGCAGCAGCCAGTGATGCCTTTAGATCAGCTGAAAGGAAAGCTTTCAGAAGAAATAAAGCGCTGCACTCAGGCCCTTTCGGAAGCAGAAAAAGAAGAGGGGGAAGCCTTTGAAGCGGACCGCTTTCTGTCAGAAATCCTGGAAACCAGAAAAACGGACCGGAAAAAGCAGGAGGAGCTGGAGCCTGAAAGGGAAAGGGCTCTCAATGGCTGGCAGGAGAGAAAGCTGGAAGCCGTCTCCTGTCAGATTCAGGCCGATAAATTAAAAGCATTCCCTTCCCTGATGAAAAAGCAGCTTCCCAAGAGCTGTCCCGTCTGAAAAAGAGAAAGGAAGCCCTCTTAAAGGCGGAGGCAGATGCCGAAGAAAGCCGCAGGAGAGTCCTGGAGGAAGCAAAGGAGAAGAAAGGCCGTCTGGATTCAGAGGCAGAAAACGGGGAGAGCCTGAGGCTTGGGGCAGAAGAACGCAGAAAAAGCCTACCATTCCGCCATAAAGGACCTGGGTTTTTCTGATGAAGAGGACTACCACAGGGCAAAGCAGTCGCCGGAAACCATGAAGCAATGGGAGGAAGAAGTCCAGGACTATGAAAAGGCCCTGGAAAAGGCCCGTACCATTTATAACCAATACAAAATACAGACCGAGGGACGGGAACAGGATTGAAACGGGCCGGTGGAAAGAAGAGGCCGCCGCACTCCGGGAAGAACAGAAACGGCTTCAAAATGAGAGGGCAAGGCTTACAGGACTTTACAGCAGGGCTTCTCATGCGGAAGAAAATTTAAAAAGGCAGTGGAAAGAACGGGAAGTGCTGGAAGAGGAATATTCCCTTTACCACAACCTGTTCCAGACTGCCAACGGGAAGATGGCCGGCTCCGTCAGCCTGGATTTTCAAACCTACGTCCAGAGACAGTATTTCAGCCAGATGATCCAGGCGGCAAACCAGCGGCTTAAGGTGATGACGGACGGCCAGTTCCTTTTGCAGTGCAGGGATTTAGATGCCCTGGGAAAGCAGGGGGAGGTGGGCCTGGACCTGGATGTATACACCATGGCGACGGACAGGCTCAGGGACATTAAGACCTTATCCGGCGGGGAATCCTTTATGGCAGCCCTTGCCATGGCCCTGGGAATGGCAGATATTATCCAGCGCACGGCGGGGAATGTGTCCATGGATGCCTTATTCATCGACGAAGGCTTCGGTTCTCTGGACGAAGAATCCCGCTTAAAGGCCGTCCGCATTCTTCAGGAACTGGCAGGAGGGCGCCGGCTGGTGGGAATCATTTCCCATGTGACGGAATTAAAGGAGCAGATAGGAAAGAAGCTGGCGGTCAAAAAAACAGAAAAAGGAAGCAGAATCCAGTGGGAGCTGGAAAATCCCTGATTTCCATTCAAAAGAGAGGAAGATATTATGTTAAAATGTGAAAGAACCAGTGTAATGAACATAGAAAATGCCATCCGTGGGGCAAGAAATCCCATGAACAGCTGGAACCGGATGGACAGCGATTATAATGAAGGCGGGGAATACATTCTGGGCCCTAATGATTTAGGCCTTGCAAAGCGTTTGAGAAAAGCGGGCAGCGATCACCGCAAATACGTCCGCCAGATTTTTGTGTCTGTGGATATCACAGCCCCCCTTTACTGGTGGAAGGAATACGATACTTATAAAGTAGCTACGACCGCCAATTCCACAAGCACCATGCACAAGATCCACAGCAAGCCCTTTGAAATGGAAGATTTCAGCCATGATCACATGACCGGCTCTGCTCTGTCCTTTATGGGGAGCGTAGTAGACGAATTGGAGAAAATCCGTCTTCGTTACATGGAAACAAAAAGTAAAGAAGACTGGTACGATTTAATTCAGCTTCTTCCATCCAGCTACAACCAGATGAGGACGTGCACCTTGGATTACGAAACCCTCATTAACATTTATTTTGCAAGGCGGAACCATAAGCTGGAGGAATGGCATACTTTCTGCCGGTGGATCGAAACGCTTCCATACGCGGCAGAACTGATTGTTGCAGAAGACGAATAAAGGAAGGGTGATCTATGAATATTATTGTTGCAGTTGATAAAAACTGGTCCATCGGAAATCAGGGCCAGCTTCTCGTGTCCATTCCTGAGGATAAAAGGATGTTCCGTGACGAAACCCTGGGAAAAGTCATTGTCATGGGAAGGAAAACACTGGAAAGTCTTCCGGGAAAGCAGCCTCTATATGGAAGGACGAATATTGTGCTGACTAAAAATCCCGATTACAAGGTAAAGGGGGCTGTGGTCTGCCACAGCCTTTTGGAAGTCCGGGAAGAACTTGACAAGTATCCGGAAGAAAACTGCTTTATCATAGGAGGCCAGAGCATTTATGAACAGTTTCTTCCATTTTGCGACACGGCTCACGTGACGTATATTGATTACACCTACAGCGCAGACACATATTTTCCCAATCTGGATAAGGACCCGTTCTGGGAAATGACGGCGGAAAGCGATGAACAGACATATTTTGATCTATGCTATACATTTCGTATGTATAAAAAAATAAAGTAAATTACCTGTCAATTAAAATTTTGTGATATTTTGTAAAAAATATTGTCAGGTTACCTCAAAGATGATAATATGATACGAGTACTATTCAACCTGATTGTTTGGGAAGGCTTTCAGGAAAGGTGTACAGGTATATTCACGAAGACATTAGGAGGATGAAGATGTATAAGATTTTAAAAGCAGAGTTGTTAGCTGACAAGATCTATCTGATGGATGTGGAAGCACCTCGGATTGCCAAAGCCTGCCAGCCAGGAGAATTTGTTATCGTTAAGACCGACGATAGAGGAGAGCGAATCCCGCTTACGATCTGCGATTATGACCGTGAGAAGGAAACGATTACCATAGTATTTCAGACCCTTGGGGCCAGCACTCAGAAAATTGCTGAGCTGACTGCCGGGGACAGCTTTAAGGATGTGGTAGGACCACTTGGAAATGCTTCCGAGTTCGTTCATGAGGACCTGGAGGAATTAAAGAAGAAAAAGTTTCTGTTCGTTGCCGGTGGTGTTGGAACCGCGCCTGTTTATCCTCAGGTAAAATGGATGAAAGAGCATGGCATCGACGTTGATGTTATTGTGGGCTCCAAGACCAAGGATCTGTTAATCCTGGAAGATGAGATGAGAGCAGTGGCAGGTAATTTATATGTAACTACCGACGACGGCTCCTACGAAAGAAAAGGCATGGTAACTGAGGTCATTAAGGATCTGGTTCAGAATCAGGGCAAAAAATATGATGTATGTGTGGCCATCGGACCTATGATTATGATGAAATTTGTCTGCCTCCTGACCAAGGAACTGGGCATTCACACCATTGTCAGCTTAAACCCTATTATGGTTGACGGAACCGGCATGTGCGGTGCCTGCCGTGTAACTGTGGGCGGTGAAGTGAAATTTGCCTGTGTGGATGGGCCGGAGTTTGACGGTCATCTGGTAAACTTTGACGAAGCAATGAAACGCCAAACGATGTATAAAACAGAAGAAGGACGAGCTATCTTGAAAGTCCGCGAAGGAGATACCCATCATGGCGGATGCGGGCAGTGTGGAGGAGAAGAGTAATGGATGTTTTAAAGAAAGTACCTGTAAGAGAACAGGATCCCAAGGTAAGAGCCACAAACTTCGAAGAAGTTTGTTATGGATATAATGAAGAAGAAGCAAAAGAAGAGGCCAGCCGCTGCTTAAACTGCAAGAACCCCAAGTGCGTGGCAGGCTGCCCTGTTTCCATTAATATTCCCGGATTTATTAAGAAAGTGGAGGCAGGCGACCATGAGGAAGCAGCAAAAATCATTGCCGAGTCCTCCGCTCTTCCCGCAGTCTGCGGCCGTGTATGTCCCCAGGAAAGCCAGTGCGAAGGCGTGTGTATCCGTGGAATCAAGGGAGAACCCGTTTCCATCGGAAAGCTGGAGCGTTTCGTGGCGGATTGGTCCAGAGAGCATGGTTTCGTACCTGCCGCACCGGAGAAGACCAACGGAAAGAAAGTCGCTGTCATCGGTTCCGGTCCTTCCGGCTTAACCTGTGCAGGTGATTTGGCAAAAATGGGCTATGAGGTCACGATCTTTGAAGCCCTTCATGAGCTGGGCGGAGTGCTGACTTACGGAATTCCTGAATTCCGTCTTCCAAAGGAAGGCGTGGTAAAGCCGGAAATCGAAAACGTGATAAAGCTGGGCGTTAAGATCGAAACCAATGTTATTATCGGCAAGTCTGTGCCCATTGACGAGCTTTTTGATGAGGAAGGCTTCCAGGCCGTATTCATCGGTTCCGGAGCAGGTTTCCAATGTTCATGGGGATTCCGGGAGAGAACGCCAACGGCGTATTTTCCGCTAATGAATATTTAACAAGAAGCAATTTAATGAAAGCATTCCGCAGCGATTATGATACCCCAATCGTGGCAGGAAAGCGGGTCGCAGTCGTAGGCGGCGGAAACGTGGCTATGGATGCGGCCAGAACCGCTCTTCGCCTGGGTGCGGAAGTACATGTTGTATATAGAAGAAGTGAAGCAGAGCTTCCTGCCAGAACAGAAGAAGTTCACCATGCAAAGGAAGAAGGAATCATTTTCGATCTTCTGACCAACCCGGTAGAGATTCTTACCGATGAAAAAGGCTGGGTAAATGGAATGAAATGTATCAGAATGGAGCTTGGAGAAGCCGATGCTTCCGGCAGAAGAAGGCCGGTAGAGGTAGAAGGATCTGAATTCGTCATTGAGGTGGATACTGTGATCATGTCTCTGGGAACCTCTCCCAACCCGTTGATTTCCAATACCACCAAGGGCCTGGAGGTCAACAAGCGCAGATGTATCATTGCTGAGGAATCCACAGGAAAGACCAGCAAGGACGGCGTTTACGCCGGCGGAGATGCGGTAACAGGATCTGCAACCGTTATTCTGGCTATGGAAGCCGGAAGAGCCGGAGCAAGAGGAATTGATGAGTATCTTTCTGCAAAGGATTGAGTTATATAGGAAATGAAACAGCCGCTGCCCGGCAGGTAAGCAGTTACCTGTAGGGCAGCGGCTGTTTTTATTGAAAAATTTTCGCTAATTTTCCTGCTGAAAAGAAATAAAATCCCCTAATAATAAAAAAAGTATTAAATTTATAAAAAAGGACTTGAATTTGACCACTGTTTTACGGTAACATATAGATAGAAAATACTGTAAAAAGGAACAGATGATGAAACGAAAAATACAGATTATTTATGTGAAAAATATAAGAACAGTGCGCAGGCTCCTTTGCGGTCTTCTGACAGGGATTCTGGTATGCGGACAGAGCGTGCCGGCGTGGGCGACTTCAAAGGCGGAAAAAGAGAAGCAGGAAGCGCAGAGTAAGATGGAAGAGGCAAATAAAAAGGCTGACGAAGCGGCAAGCAAAAAAAA
Organism: Lacrimispora sp.; assembly: GCA_047604985.1. Taxonomy (GTDB): domain Bacteria; phylum Bacillota; class Clostridia; order Lachnospirales; family Lachnospiraceae; genus Lacrimispora. Next base: position 3,369 of record JASGGP010000042.1, on the reverse strand, counting down.
TGCGGCCCAGGGCCAGGTGACTAAGCTATCCTCGGATTTAACCGATCTTTTATCGGATATACAGATTCTGGAAAGCGATATGGACTCCAAGGAGAAAGAGATCAAGCAGGCGGAAGTCGATTATCAGGCGGCGAAAGAAGAGGAAGACAAGCAGTATGCCGCCATGAAAAAACGAATTCAGTACATGTACGAAAAGGGAGAGACGGAATACTTAGATATTTTCCTGCAGGTAAAGAGTATGTCTGATCTGCTCAATAAGGCAAGTACGTGGAAGGAATTTATACATACGACCGTGACATGCTGGTGACTTCCAGGAGACGAAAGAGAAGGTGGCCGATTACAAATCTGATCTGGAAGAGGATAAGGCGGAAATGGAAGGCATGAAGCTGGAGTACCAGGACAGCAGGGCCAGCTTGAAAACCTGATCGCCACCAAGAAAAAGGAAGTCACCATTTCGACAGCCAGCTTGCCCAGGCGAAAAAGGATGCTGCCGTTTATGCTCAGACGGTAGCTAAGAAAAATGAAGAAATCCGCAAGGCCAAGGAAGAAGAAGCCAGAAAGAAAGCGGAAGAGGAAGCCAAGAAAAAGGCGGAGGACGCCAAAAAGAAAGCGGCAGCCACTACCAAAACACCTGCTTCATCGAAAAATAATAAGTACACCGGTCCGTCCTCCTCAAAGAGCAGCGGCGGAACGGCAGAAGGACGGGCCATAGCGGATTACGGTCTTCAGTTCCTGGGAAATCCATATGTATTTGGAGGGACAAGCCTGACGAGTGGTATTGATTGCTCCGGTTTTGTCCAGGCTATATACCGTCATTTTGGGTATTCCGTTCCGAGAAGTTCCTCGGAGCAGCGCTCCGCAGGCCGGGAGGTGTCTTATTCCGAGGCCCAGCCGGGAGATATCATCTGTTACGCGGGCCATGTTGGAATCTATATCGGTGATGGACAGATCGTTCATGCCAGCACTCCTGCAACGGGAATCAAGGTAGGAACGGCTACCTACCGTACCATCCTTTCTGTGCGCAGAGTTATATAATACAGGAAGACAGCTGAATTTCCCTGTATGTGGGTTTCTGCCATTGCCGGAGAATTAAGGTCCTTTGTCAACATTTAGGGTGGGATTCGTCTGAATCCCACCCCAATATTGTGTTTAAAGCCATTTTACGGCAAACTTGAGAATGAAAAAAATTTAACGATTCTTTAACACAAGAATAGGAATAAATATATTATACTACAAGGGGCCTGCATATTGGCATTTCCGGTTTAGCCACATGTATAACCACTAATCTGAATGTACAAAGGAGAAAAGCTTGAAAATGTCTTTCCTACTTTCCAGAAGCAGTCTTCACAATGTTTTTAAATTATCTTTCGTTTACCCCTGATCCGGAGTAATGCAGCCATTCTATTAATGGCTTGGCGGAGTTCAGGAGTTTTTTTTAAGCCCTTATATACGGGAGATGCAAGGCCGAAGGAGGAGTCCTCAGGTTGAATAACAAACTGCCGGCAAAACTGGTGGTTGATAATCAGAAAGGAATTAATATACTTATGGAACTGACTACCATACTGGGCGTTATTGTCGGCATTATTGCTGTTGTTGGCGCTATGATTTTTAAGCACATTAGTTTTTCCGTTCTTATAAATCCGGCTGCCTTTTTTGTTATTTTTGTTGGCACCGTCGCTACGATATTGAATTCATTTCCGGGCCAGAATATTAAAGTTATCGGGTCACTGTTCAAGGTCCTTTTTACAAAGGAAAAAGAATCTTCAGAAGCTGAAGTAATTGATTTAATCTATAATTTAGCAAGGCAGGCCCGTACAGACGGCCTTATGTCTCTGGAAGCGAAAGCGGAAGAGATTCAGGACCCTTTTTTAAAAAAGGGCATTCGTTTGCTTGTTGACGGTATTGAAGGAGAGATGATCGAAGAGATTTTGGAAACCGAAATCTCTTCAATGGAAAAGCGCCATGAAATCAATGCAAGCATCTTTTCTTCAGCAGGTACATATGCCCCTACTCTGGGCGTTTTAGGCGCGGTTTTCGGTTTGATTGCTGCTATGTCCCATATCAATGATACGGACAAAATGGCAGAAGCCATTGCCGCGGCATTTATTGCAACGATTCTTGGTATTTTTACCGGTTATGTATTATGGAATCCATTCGCAAAGAAGCTGAAGGTAAAAAGCCAGCAGGAAGTAATGGCAAAAGAGCTCATTATAAAAGGTGTTTTATCCATACAAAAGGGCGATACCCCCTTTATACTTAAGGAAAGGCTGCTTGCCTCCCTTCCGAAAGCTAAGCAGAAAAAAATCATTGAGCAGGATACAAAGGAATAGGGTGACCATATATGTCAAAAAAGAAAAAGCAAGCGCATCAGGAAGAGGAAGCCGGAGAGGCATGGCTTCTGCCGTATTCGGATTTGATGACCCTGCTGCTGGCAGTTTTCATCGTGCTTTTTGCGGTCAGCAAGATTGACGCCCGGAAAGCGCAGCAGATGTCTGAGGTGTTCTCCGGAACCATGATGGATAAAAGCTATGCTGCAGGAGCTGATTCCAGAGGAGACGGAAACGGAGGTCAGGGCGGCATACAGATAAGCAGTCCGTCAACTGCTGAGCAGAAGAGTGAACTGGAAAGCTTTTTGGGAGCGGTTGAACTGCAAAAGCTGGAAGACTTAAAAACCGAAATCGATACAAAACTGCATACCGATGGCATGGACCAGTCCGTATCAACCAAGATTGATATGCGGGGTCTTGTGGTCAGACTGAATAATGCCATATTTTTTGATTCGGGAAGTGCGGAAATAAAACAACAGAGTGAGGATACTTTAGTTGGGGTTGCAAACCTTTTGAATACCACGGATAACTATATACGTATCGAGGGTCATACCGACAATGTTCCTGTCCGTCACAGCGGATATTCTTCTAACTGGGTATTGTCTACGGCAAGAGCTGTCAACGTTGTAAAGCTTTTTATTAATCAAGGCAATTTCTCCCCGGAAAAGCTTATGGCAGTGGGATACGGCGAGTTTAAGCCTGTGGCCGACAATTCAACTGAGGAAGGAAGAGCGAAAAACAGGCGTATTGATATCATTGTCCTGAGTGAGAAATATAATAATCTTGAAAACCCGCCTGCGGAATAAGGCTGTGTTTTTATATTTTATTTGATTGATTTATAAGGCTGAAAAGGCATCGGTTCTACAGGCGGAAGTCAGCAGAACTGGTGCCTTTTTGGGATGTCCCGTTTCCTGTTTCAGGAAAAAATGCTTGCGGTTTTTGTCATAATGTGAGAAAATGTAAAAAGGTATGATGTGATATATTTAACAAAGTACTTTTTCCGATTATTACTTATTTGAAAGGAGTTTTAACATGATTTATT
>JASGGP010000041.1:0-21602 GCA_047604985.1 Lacrimispora sp. | reverse complement strand
GCTCATCACCTGGTCAAACTTTTCTTCCTCATAATCTTCTGCAGGCTGCAGATGGTTCATTCCGGCGCTGTTGACCAGGATGTCCACGGGGCCTAAGGTCCCTTCCACTTCATCCAGCATTTTCGCAACCTCTTCCCGGTTTCTGATGTCACAGCGGAGAGCAAGAAACTGCCGGCCTGTCTGCCGGGCCTCTTCTTCCAGGAAAGCGGCCTTTTCCGGGTGCCCGCCGCATACGGCCACTTGGGCTCCCCTTTGTAGAAGCGCTCTTGCAATAGCACTTCCCAGACCTCCGGTGCCTCCGGAGACAAGAGCTGTTTTTCCGGTCAGTAAAAACATGTTTTCATAGGTTTTGTTTTCCATAGAGAAGTCCTTTCTGATACTGAAGGATGGAATCTGTTTCTTCCTCCTGTCCCTCAATGAAATAGTCCGGATAGCTTTCCTTTAAAGGAGATATTAAAAGGAGAACACGGGATAAGTGATGATGATAAATGGTGCACGCCCGGTCCGTGCTCCGTGCCGCCAGGGCATCGGTCAGGGCGGTTAAATCCATCAGGAAATCCTTTGACACGGAAGCGCTGGAGGCGGATAAGTAAAGAAGCCTCTGTAAGTCCATGCTGGCCTTCTGGACAGAGTCCCATATATAATCCATCTTTCCCGCCAGCTCATAGAGAAGCCGGTAATAGTCTATAATCAGCCGCGCGGATTGGGAAAGGTCCCCCTGCTCTAAATAGTCTTCCTGCTGATGCAGGTTGTGGTAGAGGATGTCAAACTGGGGACGCTTAATATTCTTGACAAAGATGTTCTGGATCATGGCTGCCCCCAGCTGGGTGTGAATCCACAGGGTTTGTTCGATCCGCTCGCTGTCGATCCTGGAAACGAAAGCACCTTTCTGAGGGATAATGTCCACCAGATTTTTTCGGGAAAGCTTGTACAGCGTATCATGAACCGGGGTGCGGCTTATGTTCAGCGCATCGGCCAGCTCCACCTCATTCATCTTCCGGCCCGGGGGCAGGTGAAGATTTAAGATAAAGTGGCGGATGATCCTGTATGCGTACTGGCGCGCATCCTCCGTCCGTCTTCTGGGGGATAATTTTTGTAGCGGTATGAGTGACATGTAAAGCTCCGTTCTGCCGCTTTAAGCGGCGGAATAATTCAATAAAAACACACTATGCAAGTAGATTGGATGCTTTTTCGTGGTGATTGTTCCATTGGAAAGAATCTCGTATAATTATACCATGAATTGGTTTGTTTTGTAACCCTCAACAATGAATAGATGAGCCGGAATTCATCAGAAATTGGAAAAGAGGCTGCTTTGCCTTTTGCCCGAATGCAATTGTACGGACCGGCGTCAGGCGTATTGCACAAAAGATGCGCATTGACCTGCGGCGTTGAGGGCCGTTTCAATGTGCATCTTTTTATTTTGCATGTATTCTTCATGCGCTTTATATGGGGTTTATTTGCGGAAGCAGCTGCCGCAAAATTATTTTGCAGCAGCTTCCTTTGATATTACTGGATGAAGCTTCCTGTTTTAATCTGGTCAACGATTTCTTTATACTGGGTCTGAACGTCGTCAGGTACAAGGTCTGAGAAAGTCCCGATGCTTAAGCAGCCGTTGCTTAAATCCCCGTAGATGGTTTTGTTGCCGAAGGAGCCGGATTCCACGTCTTTCATACATGCCTTAAGTAAGGCGGCGTTGTCGGTAACTACGGAGCAGATGATAACCTTGTCTCCGGCAGAGCCTAAATCTCCAGGCTGTCCGATGTCGTATCTGTTTTCAGAGGCCGCAAGGGCTTCCCGTGCCCCGGTATCGACTGCAGACGCATCACCGAACATAATGTCCACATCATAGGTGGAAATCATGGAGGAAGCGATTTCCTTTCCCTTGGCGGTGTCGCTGAAAGAACCTGCGTAAGCAGAGGAAACCTTTACATCCGGGTTTACCTTCTGGGCAGCCTTTTCATAGCATTCCAGCTTTGCCTTGGTGGTGTCCAGCTCCATGCCTCCGATGAAGCCGATATTGTTGGTCTTGCTCATAAGGCCTGCCAGAGCGCCGGCCATATAGCCGATCTGTTTTGCATCGGGAAGAATGGAAGCGATGTTATCTGTCTCCACTGTTCCGTTTAACAGTGCAAACTTGATCTCCGGGTATTCTTCTGCCACCTGTTTTACCGCATCGGTATACTGGTTTCCGGGAGCAAAGATCAAATTATAACCCAGCTCTGCGTAATCGGACATTACTGTGGTAAAATCTGCGGTTGCCACATTATCGGTGTATACTGTTTCCCAGCCGCTGTCCTTGGCTGCGTCAACCATTGCCTGGTAACAGCTTGCTCCCCAGCCTCCGTCTGAAACGGAAGAATCCAGAACCATGGCCACCTTAAAATCCTTGGTATTTCCGCTTTCAGAAGAAGCTGCCGTTGTTTCTGCCGGAGTGGTCGCGGGGGCAGAGGTATCTGCCTGGGTGGTATTTGATGCGGTGGTTTCTGTGGGAGCGGTGGGGGCGGGGCTGCCGCATGCCGCCAGGCTCATGGCCGTGAGAGCTGCTGCCATGAACATTGCAATTGTTTTCATAGTCTTTTTCATAATAAAGTCCTCCTTTTCACGTGTGAAATAATATATAACTGCAGGAAAAATCCTGTAATTATTGTCAGCGTTCTTCCCGGTAGTAGGGCTGGCCGTTGGCCTTGGGACCGCTCTTTTTTATGCCGAAGAATGCCAAAACGAACAGGGTGCATAAATAAGGGATCATCTGAAGGATCTGGTATGGGGTGGAAGGGCTTAAAAGCTGAAGGCGGATCTGAAGGGCGTCGCAGAAGCCGAAGAGCAGACAGGCCAGCAGGACGCCGGTGGGCATCCAACGGCCGAAGATAACGGCGGACAGTGCGATGAAGCCGCGCCCGGCAACAATTCCTTCCGAATAGGTGCTTGTATAGCAGATGGTTAAGTATGCTCCTCCGATGCCTGATAAGGCGCCGCAGATGATGCAGGCAATGTATTTTTGAAGCATTACATTGATTCCCAGGGATTCCGCTGCCTTGGGGAATTCACCAACAGCCTTAAAGTTCAGTCCGGCCTTTGTCCTGTTTAAGAAAACGGCGGTGACGGGAACCAGGAGATAAGCCAGATATACCAGGGGAATGTGGTTGAAAAGGACAGGTCCCACAACCGGTATCCGGGAAAGCAGCGGTATTGGAACTTCCTTCATAGCCACTCCCTGGATCAGGGTGGAGGTATCCGAAAATGACAGGCGGTAAATAAAGGAAGCCAGTGCAGGGGCCAGGATGTTGACGGCCATACCGTACACGATCTGGGGGGCGCACAGCCGGATGGTGCAGAAAGCATAGATCATGTTGATGGCAATTCCGGCGAGAGCTCCGGCTGCGATTCCTGCCATAGGGCTTCCCGTGCGAAAGCCTATGAGAAAGCCTACTAAGGCGCCCAGTGACATAATGCCGTCCAGCCCGATATTCACAAGGCCCGCCCGTTCCGAATAGGTTTCCGCCAGTGCCACAAACAGGATAGGGGTTGCCATGCGGACGGTTGATAAGAGCAGTTCCACGAAAAAGTTTAAGTTGAAAAAAGCTTCCATTAGCTGACCGCCTCCTTTTTTCCCGGTAGTTTGCTTAAATATTGCCGGATTTCCGGCAGTTTTAAGAGGGCAGTGCCTGCCACGGCAAAGATGATGACCAGCGCCTGAATGATGTCCACAATTGAGGTGGGTACCTGCATACCGGTCTGTAAGGTGCTGGCCCCCTTTCTTAGGACGGCAAAGATAAATGCCACAATTGCGGTGCCGATGGGGTTTAACTGGGCAATGAGGGCAATTGCCACCCCGTCAAAGCCGTAACCCTGGCCGAAGCCGCTCATGAGGCGGAGCTGCTTTCCGTGAAGCTCCACACTGCCTCCAAGACCCGCTATTCCTCCGGAAATGATAAAGGAAAAAAGGATATACCGGTTTACCGGAAAGCCGTTAAAGAAAGCGGCAGTTGCATTTAAGCCCACTGCCCGCAGCTTAAAGCCCTTGGAGGTATGAAAAAGAAAGTAATAGCAGGCAAGAGCCAGAAAAAGGGCAATCCCGATTCCCCAGTGTGCGGGAAAGCTCTTGGAAATAACGGTAATTTTTGTGCTGTCGGGAACGGCATAGGTCTGAGGAACGCTTCCGTCCCGCAAAAGCGCGGTGTATACGTAGCCCATGAACAGAGCCGCCACATAGTTCAGCATGATGCTGACGATCATCTCATTTAAGCCCCGTGTAATTTTTAAGATTCCGGGAATTGCTCCCCATAGGGCACCGCCTGCCATACCCACGAGCAGGCTTCCCAGAAGCCCGGGCAGGCCCTCCATGCCGGATTTGGTGACAAAGAAGATACTGGCCACAGCGCCTATAATAAACTGTCCCTCTCCTCCAAGATTAAAAACACCGCATTTATAGGAGAAGGAAGCGGTCAGGCCCGTGAAGATCAGGGGACAGGCAATGACCAGTGTCTGGGCCACTTTCCGGCTGCTTCCAAAAGCCCCGGAGAATAAGTAACCATAGGCCTGAAAGGGATTTTTTCCCAGGCACAGGATGATGATGCCTCCGATGACAAAGGCTACCAGAATGGAAATGACCGGTACGATGATTTTCGTAAAATTCTCTCTTTGCTTCATGTCCTAATTCCCCTTTCCGGCCATTGCCAGTGAGATTTCTTCGATGGGGGGCTGATCTCCCTTATAGGTTCCCATAACCCTGCCTTCAAACATGACCATAATCCGGTCGGAAAGCTTTAAAATCTCGTCAAAGTCCGCGCTGATTAAGAGGATGCCGCAGCCCTTGTCCCTGGCTGCAATCATGGTGTCGTGGACATATCCGGCGGCTCCGATGTCCAGCCCTCTGGTGGGATGGACCGCCACTAAAAGCTCCGGCTCGTTTTCCAGCTCTCTTGCCAGTATGACTTTTTGCTGGTTCCCGCCGGATAAATTGCGTACCTCCTGCTCAATGGAGGCGCAGCGGATATCATTTTTTTTCTGCATATCTAAGGCAAAGGCAGTAATGGCTTTTCTCTTTAACAGTGCGCCCCGGCAATAGGAAAAGCGCCTTTCCTCCGTGGCTTTTAATACCAGGTTTTCCCGGACGGTCATGCTGCCAATGAGGCCCATTTTATTCCGGTCCTCCGGCACGTGGGAAACGTGGGAAAGGATAAAGCCGTTAGGAGCAAACCTTGAAACCCGGGAGGCTTTTAAGGTTACGGTGCCCCCGTCCGGGGAAATGACTCCGGAAGATAACTGGGCCAGCTGGGACTGGCCGTTCCCGTCTACGCCGGCAATGCCCAGGATTTCTCCCTTTTTAACTGTAAGACTGACATCATTTAAACCGCTGTGCTTGTGCTGCTTCTGGTATTCCACGTGGTCCAGGCGCAGCACCTCTTCTCCGGGAGCAGTCACCTTCCGGTAATTGCTGGGAGCCATTTCTCTGCCGATCATCAAATTGGCAAGCTGGGTTCCGTCCGTCTGGTCCCTGTCTAAGGTGGTCACGGTTTCCCCTGCCCGGAGTATGGTGATGCGGTCGCTGATGGCAAGGACCTCACGCATTTTATGGGAAATAAAGATAACAGATTTGTTTTCGCCTGTCAGCTTGCGGATGATGGAAAAGAGACCTTCCGCCTCCAGATCGGTAAGTACGGCTGTAGGTTCATCTAAAATGAGAAGCCCGGCTCCCCGGTATAATGCCTTTAAAATTTCCACTCTCTGCTGGGCCCCGACGGAAATTTCCGTGACAGGCTTGTCCAGCTCAACGTCCAGGCCGTATTTTTGGGAGAGGGCAAGAATATCCTTTTTCATCTCTTCCTTATGAATGAATACAGAAGAATCTTTTTTGCTTCCCAAGATAATATTTTCAAAGACAGTCATGGCTTCTATCAGCATGAAATGCTGATGAACCATGCCGATTCCCAGCTTCACGGCTGCCTTGGGAGATTCCAGCTTTATCTTTTCTCCGCGCAGATAGATTTCCCCGGCGGTAGGCTGGTATAAGCCCATAAGAATATTCATCAGGGTGCTTTTTCCTGCTCCGTTTTCTCCCAACAGGGTATGTACCTCTCCTTCCCGTACCGAGAGATTGATGTTGCGGTTGGCGTACACCTCACCAAACTGTTTGGTGATATGTTCCATTTTCAGCAGTTCTTTCATGGATTCCTCCTATCCCCTAATCTCCTTTATCAGGATTTCCTTGCAGTACTCGAAATATAACTCTATGTCAAAAGCCTGCTTATCAACCAGAAACTGGACCGCAGCTCCTTCCAGGAGAGAAACTGTGATGCCGGAAAGCAGGATTTGCTTTGAGGGCGGCATCTCCGGAGCAAAGCAGCCGATCATATCGCGGATCTCCTGGCGCCAGCTTTCAAAGGAACGGCAGAATTCCTGGTGCATGTCCGGTTCCAGCCGGGACTGGTTCCAGAAATCCAGTTCTGCGATGTCATACTTATTTTCTTTCTGAATAGTATCCAGCTTTTGCTTAATGAAAACGCCTAAGTGATCCTCAAGAGATAAAGAGGGGCCTGTTTTCAAAAGATAGATAGATTGCTGACGGATTTCCCGGTAATGGTTTAAGACTTTTTTCTGGACCGCAAGAAGAAGGTTTTTCTTGCTGTTGTAGTAATAGTGGACATTGGACTGAACCACATGGGCTTTGTCCGCTACCTGCCGGATTCGGAGTCCTCCTATGGTTTTTTCCTGAATAACATCCAGAGCTGCATCAAGTATCCGGTCTTCCGTAGATGTTCTCCAATCATTTGTTTTCATATGTATTCTCCCCCCTTTTTGGTCAGCCGATCAATTTCTTGCATTATACGGAGGCGGCGCCCTGCTGTCAACAAAATGAAAGAATAACTGCTAATATCAAGTCAGAAGTTAATATTATCAAATAAATACGTTTGAAGTTAAGCAAAACAGAAAGAATAATAAAGGAGATGCTTCCGGAAAATCAGAAACAGATGGAACGGAATTGATCAAAAATTAGGAAAGGAGCTTTAGAACCAAGGGCATCATCCGGCCTTTGGTTTCAGAGAAATGAAAAAACTAATATATTAGCATGAAAACCAGACATTAATTTCACATTTTAGATACTGTTAAAATGCAGAGTTAATGAAAGATAAGACACATTATTTTGTGAAATTTAAACAAAAAAATGACAAAAAAACTGGTACAATACCTGTATACAATCTAATATTTTAGTACTAATATATTAGTGTAAACAGCGGTTTGTCACCGCTTAAGGGGTGGCGGAAAGCTTAATGGGCTTTCTGCAGGTTTCTATCAAACAATATTTTTTAAAGGAGGGTTCATATGAACGTCAATGTTATCATCGGAATTATCATGATTCTGTCTTTCCTTGGCATGGTATGGTACTGTGTAAAAGGGCTCAACCTCATGGTGGGATTTGCAGTCATGGCAACTTTCTGGACAGCACTTGCGTTGGTGGGAAATTCTATTACACCTAATTCCGCAATGGAAGGCAAGTCGTTTATTGATGTACTGACTTATGTATATGCGGATGGTCCTGCCGGATATGCAAAATCCATTCTGGTTAACGTATTCTTCGGAGCATTCTTCGGCAGAGTCCTGGTGGATACGGGAATTGCATCAACACTCATCCGTAAGGTTGTTGAGCTGGGCGGAGATAAGCCGAGGATCACCATGGGACTGCTGTGTATCGTTACGGCAATTATCTTTATGTCCATGACAGGAATCGGTCCTGTAATCTCCATTGCAGTTATCGTGCTTCCGATCATGCTGTCTCTGGGCATTCCGGCGCCTATCGCCATGTTCAGCTTTATGGGATCCATTATGGCCGGTATCTTCGGCAATATTGTAAACTTCAAACAGTATCAGACAATTTATGCAGGCTTTAATCCGGCTGCAGAAAACTATACTTACAATGATTATTTTCAGATGGGCATTATCTGTATGGCAGTTGCGCTGGTAGTGGTGCTGGTCGTAGCCAACCTTTCCATGAGCAAAAAAGCGGCTCATGCCTGGGCGGCAAAATCCTTTACCGTAAGTGACAATGCTCCGGCTATTTCCTGGATTTCCGTAATTCTTCCGGTTCTGGGTGTTGTTGTCTTTCAGATCCCCATTATCCTGGGATTCTGCCTTGCCGGCATTTACGCACTTATAACCACAGGAAAGATGAAAGGAACCTATTCTGATATCTGCCGGCTTTTTGCCAAGCTGTTTACCGATGGTTCCATTGATGTTGCTCCTATGATCGGCTTTTTGCTTACACTGTCCATGTTCAACAACGCTGCTGCATATGCCGCACCGTATTTTACCTCTATTTTAGGAGGCTTTGTTCCAAGGAGCGCTCTTGTGCTTGCCCTTGTTTTTGCAATCCTGACGCCTCTGGGCTTCTTTAGAGGTCCTTTGAACCTGGTTGGATGCGGAACTGCAATTCTGGCGGTTGTAATTGCCACACTTCCAAATGCGCCGGTTGCATTCTTATATCCTCTGTTTGCCATAACAACCATTGCACCGCAGCATCTGGACATCACCCAGTCCTGGGTAGCCTGGGGCTTCGGCTATACAAAGGTTTCCACAAAGGATTATATGAAAATGTCCATACCCACAGGTTGGATCGTCGGCTTTATCTGCTGCATCCTTGCCTTTGTTCTTTACGGTGGGTTAATGTAAGTCAATATGAAATAAATGCGGAACTGGCAGGATACGCTGCCAGTTCCCTCTTTAGAAAGGAACGGTTATAAGAATGGGAAGATCAGTAAGAATGGGTATTGATGTGGGAGGCACCCATACAAAGGCAGTTGCCATTGATAATGCCACCCATGAAATTGTTGGGAAGTCCTCAGTGAAGACAACCCACGACGATCCCAGAGGCGTTGCGGCAGGAGTGGTGAAGTCCTTTCAGAATTGTATGCGTGAGAATCAAATCAGCCCGGAAGACGTGGTATTCGTCGCCCACTCCACAACACAGGCCACCAATGCACTGATCGAAGGAGATGTGGCTGCGGTGGGGGTTATCGGCATGGCAAAGGGCGGTCTGGAAGGATTCCTTGCCAAGAGGCAGACCAGACTTGGAGATATTGATCTGGGAAATCAGAAACAGATTAAAATTATCAATGATTTTTTGAATATTAAAAAAATAGACAAGTCCGCAGTGGAAAAGACCATTGGTGAGATGCAGAAAGAAGGGGCTGAGGTATTTGTTTCCTCCATGGCCTTTGGCGTAGACGACGGAGGACCTGAGCAGGAGGTCTATGAGGTGGCCAGCGAAAGAGGTGTTCCCACTACCATGGCTTCCGATATTACAAAGCTTTATGGGCTCACCAGGAGGACAAGAACCGCTGCCATCAATGCATCCATTCTTCCGAAGATGCTGGATACGGCCAACTCCACGGAGGACTCCGTAAGAGAGGCCGGGGTTTATGTGCCGTTGATGATTATGAGAGGCGACGGAGGTGTAATGGAAATCTCTGAAATGAAGAAGCGTCCTGTTCTGACCATGCTGTCAGGGCCTGCTGCCTCTGTTATGGGCTCTCTCATGTATCTTCGTGCATCCAACGGCGTTTATTTTGAGGTAGGAGGAACCACCACAAACATCGGAGTCATCAAAAACGGCCGTCCTGCCATTGATTATTCCATTGTCGGCGGTCATCCTACTTATATCTCCTCTCTTGATGTCCGGGTTCTGGGTGTGGCAGGAGGGTCCATGGTACGGGCCAATAAGCAGGGCGTGCTGGATGTAGGTCCCCGTTCCGCCCATATTGCAGGGCTGGATTATTCCGTGTTTACAGATCCGGATAAAATCAAAGGGCCGAAGGTGGAGTTCTTCTCCCCCAAGCCAGGTGATCCTGCCGATTATGTACGGATCCGGATGGAGGACGGTTCTGCGGTCACTCTTACCAATTCCTGTGCGGCAAATGTGCTGGGACTGGTAAAGCCGGAGCACTTTTCTTACGGAAATGCGGAAGCTGCCAGAAAGGCCATGACAGCTCTGGCGGATTACTGCGGCACAACAGCGGAAGATATTGCAAAGCAGATCATGGAAAAGGCCTATGCAAAAATTGAACCGGTCATACTGGAGCTGGCTGAAAAATATAAGCTGGAAAAGGATCAGATTTCCCTGGTGGGCGTAGGAGGGGGAGCGGCCTCCCTGATTATATATTTCAGCGAGAAAATGGGTGTCAAATATTCCATACCGGAAAATGCAGAGGTCATTTCTTCTATTGGTGTTGCTCTTTCCATGGTCCGGGATGTGGTGGAACGCATTATCCCTTCTCCATCCAAGGAAGATATCCGTGCCATAAAAAATGAGGCTTTAAACAAAGCCATTGAATCCGGAGCAACGGCGGAATCGGTAGAAATCCACATTGAAATTGATCCTCAGACCTCCAAGGTAACGGCCATTGCAACCGGATCCACAGAGGTCAAGACCGCAGATCTTTTAAAGGAATGTGACGAATCGGAAGCCAGACACTTAGCAGCCCAGGATATGCGGATTGCCGATGAGGAAACAAAGCTTCTGGCAAGTTCCGATTATTTCTATATATATGGAGAAAATGAGGAGGACGATTCTCCCGGAGCCGTGCGTATTGTTGATAAAAAGGGCTTTATTAAGGTGCAGAGAGGAAGAGGCATGTGCCGGAAGGTCAAAGCGGCAGATTACTTAGAAGCCTTAAAGGGGCTTTGGGATGATATGGCTGTTTACCAGACGGACCTGATTATAAGGCCGGACTATTACATTTGTATGGGCGCCCGTGTCACGGATTTTGCGGCCCAGGATTTTGAACAGCTGGAATTGCTGATTGATCTGGAGGTATCATCCCTGGAGCCAGATGAAGAAATTATGATTGTGGGAGCCAACGTAAAACAGAATTAAATGTTTGGAGACGGATATGTCGGATATGATATTGCGGGAAATGGCAGAAAGCCTTGCGAAAGTGGATGATCTGTCCTGGGGAATGTACGCATTCTCCAGGGACATCCTGCGTGACAAGATCAGTGAGGCGGAAAAAAAGAGGATGATTGAAGAAGCTGTCTGCTGCGGATATGAAATGGCAGATAAGGTCATGAGCAGTCTGGGAACCTGGGACCCATGGGAGCTGGCAGAAAAATTGAAGTTAAAGGTGGAGTATGGGGACAGGGGACAGATAGCAGACAGTGTGTTATTTGCCCTTTTTACGCCTCCTGACCAGATACAGATCATGAAAGAACCCATAGAGCTGGCGGCGAAAAGCGGGCTTCTGGAAGGCTTGCTGACCATGGAACAGGTTGAACGGCTGATTCTGGGACATGAGATTTTTCATTATCTTGAGGAAGAAGAGAAGGAGATCTATACCAGAAAGGAAAAGGTTGTCCTGTGGAAATTGTTCGGTTACAAGAGTAAGTCAACGGTCAGGGCTCTGTCAGAGATTGCCGGCATGTATTTCTCAAAGAAAATAAACGGATTTTCATATTCACCATTTGCGCTTGATATACTTTTGTATTATAATTATAATTCAAACGAAGCCCTGAAGATGTACAGGGAAGTATTACGTTTTTAACAGGAGGCACTCATGGGCGGCACAGAGAACAACCAGGAAGACACCATTTATGATGTATTGAGATCCGATATATTGGATTTGAAGCTGCGCCCAGGTATGATATTCAGCATCAAGGACATAAGTGAGTCCTATCAGGTGGGAAGAACCCCGGTCAGGGATGCTTTAATCAGCCTTTCCAAGGAGGGCCTCATTACGTTTCTTCCCCAGCGCGGGACCATGATATCCAAGATTGATTATGATAAGGTCCGCAATGAGAGGTTCTTAAGGATTTGCGTGGAAGAAAATGTGATACTGGAATTTATGGCGGTATGCAATTTAAAGGCGATTACTGCATTGGAGATGTCTTTGGACAGACAGGAGGAGCTGGAAAAGGCGGAAAATATCCGGGCGTTCCTGGCAGAGGATATGTATTTTCATTCCATCTTCTACAATGGAGCCAACAAAGGATACTGCAACGATATTCTGGCCGCCAACTCCGGCCATTACAGAAGAATCCGGCTGCTGGCCATGGCAGACTCCGGAATTGAACCGGGGGTTGTAAAGCAGCACCGGGAAATGGTGGATGCCATACTTGCAAAGGATTCTGAACGTCTTCACGGAGTCTTAAACCATCACTTAAACCGTCTGGTCAGCAAGGAACGGCCCCTGGTATCCAAATATCCGGACTTGTTTGACCGTGAAAACATAGAAGCAAGAAGAGAGCCGGATGGGCTGGGCATTGATTTTCTGGTGGATACAAAACTGAAATATCATGCCTAGCCTAAAGCACCGTCATTCCCAGTTCCGTGATCTCGCATCCGCCTCTGGTCCGGTTGATTTTAATGAGGCCCTCGTCAGAAAGTTCCCTTAAAATGGTGCGCAGCTTTCCTTCGCTCACATGGGTTCCCTTTCCGGCAAGGGCTTCCTTTATGCTACTGCGGCCCATGCGGGGAGAAGCCGCAATCAGGGACAGGATGGAGTTTTTGACGGCGCTCTGTCCGGACGGGGGCTTTTGCAGCCGCTTCCTGATATAGGAGGGCAGCTGGGAGAGGATAAGTGGGTGGGCCGCGTAGTTGGTGAAAAAGAAGCGTGTCAGGTTTAAGAGCTCCTGTACATTTCCGGGATAATCATAAGCCAGCAGGAATTCCATCAGGCTTTGGGAAATGATGTCCTTTAAGCGGAGGACGGGATCGTGGAATAGGTTCTGAAAGAAATGCTCCATTAATACAGGGATATCGCTTCTGCGCTCCCGCAACGGGATGGTATCAATGGAAGCCGCGTTCAGCAGAAAGAACAGCTCTTCCCGGAAAGTGCCTTCTAAGACATCCTCATAAAGATCGTGGCCGGAGGTTGCCATGATCCGGAAGCCGGAAGAGGCAGAGCTGGAAACGCTGCCGCTTTTGGGGGTCCCCCGCTGGAGGACGTCAATGAGAAAATCCTGCATTTCCAGAGAAAGGTGTTCGGCCCGGTCAATGAGCAGGGTGCCTTTTTCCACAGAATTAAGGATGGCAGCCGCCTGGGAGCCTGCGGTACCGGGAAGCACTGTAAAGGGCTGCTGCCTTCGGCTGGAGGCCCGGTGAATGGCCTGGGCGATCATCTTTTTCTGGGTTCCGCTTTCTCCCTGAATCAGTACGGGAAAGTCATACAGGGCCAGTCTTCTGGCATATTCCAGCATGGTTTTTACCTGAGGATGAACAGTCAGTATATTTGAAAATCCGTTGCTTAGAAGGCGGGCCTCCCATGGTTCTGTCTGTCTGCTGCGAAGCTCCTTTTCCTGGTCCGGGGAAAGGGGCGTTTTTTGGGTCGTAATCAGGTAAAGCGGAGAATAGTTGGGAAGGGAAAGCTCCAGAATGCTTATGGCTAAAGGGCTTCCGCTTTTGCTTTCCAGCCTGTAATCTGCGTTCTGGCAGAAAGGGAAGCCGGAATAGGCAGCAGGCAGCAGGGAGGAAAAGGGTTTCCCGCAGGCATTTTCCTCCGGTATCTCAAGATCCAGGGAGAACTGCCGGTTCAGCATGGTGATTTCTCCCTCCGAGGACATTAAGGAGATTCCGGAAGGCAGGTTTTGAATGACAGCCTGTAAGAGCTGGTGGGAAAAGATGTAATTGCTGTAATAGGTTCCTGTCAGCTTGGTGATCTGTAAGATGCGGTTGATGTAGCCCTGGGTGATCTGATTGGAAAGGCTGGCCGGAAGGTGGAAGCAGACGCACAATTCATTGATGGTTGAAATGTCGATGATGCGGTTTCCGATGTTAATAATATTTTTAATATGTACCGGTACCAGCTGAGGCTCTCCCACTGTGACGGCGTATTGTATGGTTTCGTCGGATTCGCCGCAGCCTGGATAATAGGGGATAAAATGGTACTGGGTGAGTCCGGCCTCCCGGAACTGCCGGATGAGGGTGGGAATGGATTCCGCGGCATCGTTGACTAAATAGACCCTCTCTCCTGGGGGAATGCGGATGATCTGATCCAGAAAGGCATGATTGAAAGTGCGTGTGCAGACAAACTGGGCCACATCCCCGGGAATAGAAATGGGAAATTCATCCCGCACCCGGCCGCTGGAAAATAAGATGCACTGGTAACCCGTGATCTGGGAGGGGGTATGGACCTGATACAAGTCAATGGTATCAAAGGAGATGTATCTGCCTAATATGGAATGAAGATAGGTCTGGAACTCTAAACGTATGGAGGCACTTATACATACGATTAAAGCGTGGTATCTGGGTGTCTTTTCCATGGTAATCATCCTCCTGTCTATATTATTGGGTATATTATATCAATAAGGCCTCTTTAAAACAACCCAAATGATTTAGAATCTTAAATTCTGAAAAATCAGCGGTGCACAAGCCTGATATTTATTTGACAAGTAATAATTGAAACAGATAAAATGATGGAAGAGCAAGGAAGCTTAAGAGTCAGTAGCTTACCTTGCTCTTTTTGTATATGTCAGAGAATGAGGAGGAAATGCAATGAAAAAAAGAAATTTGAAGCTGTTAACGGCAGCGGCCCTTGCAGTGTCCATGACAGTACTTACGGCCTGTGGCTCTTCGTCAGGAACGAAGCAGGGAGCAGGAACAGAGACTACGGCAGGAGCAGCAGAGACGACAGCGGCGGCTGTGGCAGAGGGGGGCTCTGTTTCGCAGGATACGGATATTACGGCGGCAGTAAGAGTTGATGTTACAACCATGGATCCCATGGATACCAGCGACACCCTTTCCGGCGGAATTCAGCGCATGATGATGGACGGACTTTTTGGATTTGACGATGATATGAAGATCTTTCCCATGCTTGCCACCGGATATGAAGCCAACGACAATGCTACAGAATTTACCATCACCTTAAGACAGGGCATTTCTTTTACCGACGGCACGCCCTGGAATGCGGAAGCGGCCATTGCAAACTTTACCAAGTGGGGAGACAAAACCCTGGGATTAAAGCGTACCACGCTTCTCAGCAGCATTCTCGACCACGTGGATAAGGTTGATGATTATACCATTAAAGTAACTCTGGCCCAGCCTTTCGGAGCATTTATCAACACCCTTGCCCATCCGGCCTGCGTGGTGATGAGCCCGAAGCAGATTGCGGCAGGACCGGAGGTTTGTGCACAGGCTCCTGTGGGAACAGGGCAGTATAAGTTTGTTGAATGGGTTCCCGGAGACCATGTGAAGATCGAATTGAATAAGGACTGGTGGGGCTATAATGCGGATATCTGCGGCGGAACCGCCCTGGCCGACAAGGATGCCGGATTTAAGTCCATTACCTTTAAGCCGGTTGGAGAGGATGCCACCCGGGTGGCCATGATCCAGTCCGGAGATGCACAGATCATCTGGCCAGCGCCTACGGAAAGCGTTGAGGCATTAAAGGCAGATCCCAATGTGACCGTAACTGACGGACAGAGCATTACCGTATGGTATTTCATGATGAACAACCAGAAGGCTCCTTTTAACGATGTAAAGGTACGCCAGGCAGTGAGCTACGCCATCAATAAGGAAGCCTATGTTCAGATCGTTATGAACGGACAGGGCGTGCCGGCCACCTCCATAGAAGGCGCTGCGGTACAGTATTATAAGGGAAATGATCCCCTGCCCTATGACACGGCTAAAGCAAAAGAGCTGCTGACAGAGGCAGGCTACCCTGATGGCTTCACAACCACCCTTATGTATGCCAATACCTCAGCCAACCAGAAAAAAGCGGAGTTCTACAAGCAGCAGCTTGCCGAGGTCGGCATCAATCTGGAGCTGAAAGGCATGGAAAGTGCGATTTTGAATGAAAGGGTACAGGGAGCAACCGGCCCCGGCTCTGACGTTGAAGTTGAGTGCTACCTTACGGGCTGGTCCACCTCCACCGGTGATTCGGACTGGGGAATCCGTCCTCTTCTTGCAAAGGAATCCGAGCCTCCTATGAGCTACAACATGAGCTATTATGAAAATGACGAACTGGAAAAATGCTTAAAGGATGGGCTTCAGAGTGCTGACGATGCCGTCCGCAAGGAAGCATATGCAAAGGCCCAGGATATTATATGGAAGGATGTTCCCATGGTCTGTGTGGCAAATGACATCAATACCTGGATTACAGGAAGCAAGGTAACGGGCGTCAAGCTTTATCCGGACGGCGCCATTAACATGAAGAATGCGAAAATGTCCAAATAATTTGGCAGGGAATCATTGATGCGGCGGGGGTGTCCTGTTACCAGGACACCTTTTCCACATGAGTCCACAGAACCATAGGAGATGACAGACAATGCTCAGATATACATTCCGGCGTGTGCTGGGTACGATCCCCACGCTGATTATTGTAATAACCTTTGTTTTTTTCTTTGTAAGGCTGATTCCCGGGGATCCGGCCCGCCTTGTGGCGGGAGAACAGGCCACCCAGCAGGATGTGGAGGCGGTCAGGGTCCAATTAGGGCTGGATAAGCCGGTGGCGGTTCAGTATATTCATTATATAGAAGGGCTTTTAAAGGGAGATCTGGGCAATTCTCTGCGGACCAAGCGTCCGGTTTCAACTGAAATAGCAGCCAGATATGGGAACACCCTTGCCCTCACTGTTCTAAGCCTTGTCTGGAGCACCATTGCCGGCGTGCTCTTTGGCGTATGGTCCGGCAAGAACCGGGGAAAATGGCAGGATTATACGGGTATGACCGTTGCGGTTTCCGGAATTTCCCTGCCGGCTTTCTGGGTGGGATTTCTTCTGATTATGGTATTTGCCGTAAAGCTGCGCTGGTTTCCCACCACAGGGGCGGGGAGTTTTAAGAATCTGGTACTTCCATCCATCACCTTGGGAATCAGCATTGCGGCCGTGATCGCAAGGTTTACCAGGTCTTCCATTATTGAGGTTTTAAAAGAGGACTATATCCGAACGGCCAGGGCAAAGGGCCTTAAGGAAAGGGCCGTAACCTGGAATCACGCGTTCCGCAATTCCATGATATCTGTGGTTACGGTGGTAGGGCTTCAATTCGGTTACCTTCTGGGCGGTTCTGTGGTTACGGAAGCGGTGTTCGCCTATCCGGGAATCGGCTCTCTTTTAATTGAATCGGTCAATTACAGGGATTATCCGGCCATTCAGTCCCTGATCCTGATTTTTTCCCTGCAGTTTATCATCATCAACCTGGTTGTAGACATCTTATATGCGGTTCTCAACCCGGAAATCAAACTCGGTTAAAGGAGGTTTTCTATTATGGCTGAAAAAAATGAAATCAATGAAAAATCAGAGATCAAAACTCCTGTATCCGAAATGGTGCGAAAATTCAAGAAACAGAAAAATGCGGTGGCCGCACTGGTCTTTGTGCTGTTTTTGGTGTTTTTGGCCCTGCTGGGGCCGGTGCTTGCGCCTTACGGTATCAATGAATATGATTATTCATCGGTTCTTAAGGGGCCAAGCGCGGCCCATTTCTTCGGTACCGATGAATTCGGACGGGATTTGTTTTCCAGGATATTAAACGGTACCAGGATTTCCCTTTCCATCGGCCTGCTGGCGGTTACGGCCGGAGCGGTATGCGGCACCATTCTGGGACTTTTAGGCGGCTATTACGGAGGCCTCATAGATTCCGTGATCATGAGAATCTGCGATACTCTCTTTGCATTTCCTGGAATTATTCTGGCAATTGCCATTGTAGCCATTCTGGGCAGCGGCCTCTATAATGTGGTCATTGCTGTGGCCGTATTTTCCACCCCCACCTTTGCCAGGCTTGTGAGGGGGCGGACCCTGGCTCTTAAGAATACGGTGTTTGTCCATGCGGCCAGGAATTTAGGGGCCACGGACGCCAGAATTTTGTTTCAGCATATTCTGCCGGGGGCGGTGCCGGACATTATTGTCCAGTATACCATGTCCATCGGATCCTCTATTTTAACGGCCTCCAGCTTAAGCTTTCTGGGAATGGGGGCACAGCCGCCTACGCCGGAATGGGGGCTTTTGCTGTCCAATGGCCGGACCTATATGATGACCAGCGTCCATACCACTCTGTTTCCCGGTCTTGCCATCTTTCTTACCGTTTTAAGCTTTAATATTCTCGGCGACGGTCTGCGGGATGCCCTTGACCCCAAGCTTACGGATTAATGAGGAGGCGGTGATTATATGGAAGAAAAAAGAAACATACTTGAAATTAAAAATCTCCATACTTACTTTTATACGGACAGCGGAATTATAAAATCTGTGGATGGCGTGGATATTGAGCTGAAGGAGGGCTCCACCTTAGGAATCGTGGGAGAATCCGGAAGCGGAAAAAGCGTTACAGCCCTTTCGGTCATGAGCCTTTTTATGGGAACCAGAGGAAAGGTGGCAGAGGGGGAAATCCTTCTGGACGGCAAGGATGTGGTGCGGATTGGAGAAGAAGAAAAACGGAAGTTAAGGGGAAAGATCTCCATGATCTTTCAGGAGCCCATGACCAGCTTAAATCCGGTTATGAAAATCGGGAAGCAGCTGACGGAATGCGTGCTTCAGCATGAGAATATTTCTAGGAAAGAGGCTTATAAAAAGGCGGAGGATATGCTCCGCATGACCGGCGTTCCCAGAGTTGACCGGATGATGGGGGAATATCCTTTCCAGCTTTCCGGCGGACAGCGCCAGCGGGTCATGATTGCCATGGCTCTCGTCTGCAAGCCTGAAGTCCTCATTGCCGATGAGCCTACCACTGCTCTTGACGTGACCATACAGGCCCAGATTCTGGATCTGATGAACAACCTAAAAAAAGAAACAGGAACCTCCATCCTGTTTATCACCCATGACTTAGGGGTTGTGGCAGAAACCTGTGACGAGGTGGCTGTCATGTACTGCGGGCGGGTGGTGGAAAAGGGAGATGTGGGAACCATTTTTGCAGCGCCGGCTCACCCCTATACAAGAGGACTTCTGGCGTCCATACCAAAGCTTGGGGTTTCTGTCGACCAGCTGGAATCCATACCCGGCAATGTGCCGAATCCCAAGTACATGCCCAAGGGCTGCAAGTTTGAGCCCCGTTGTCCCCAGGCCTTTGATAAGTGCAGGGAAGAGGAGCCGGACTTTTTCCAGGTGGAAGATGGCCATGTGAGCCGCTGCTGGCTTTGTGAAAGGAAAGGCGGTGAGGTGAAATGACAGAGAACCTCTTAAGTGTTAAGGATATGAGAGTTTACTACCCCATTTCCAGTCACAGGTTTGGGAAAACCGAGTATGTTAAGGCGGTGGACGGCGTTTCCTTTGAGGTGAAAAGGGGTGAGGTGTTCGGCATCGTGGGAGAATCCGGCTGCGGAAAATCCACCCTGGGCAGGGGAATCTGCAAGCTGGAGGAACCCACCGCCGGTGAAATATTTCTTGACGGCGAGGACATTTCCGCCCATAACAGCAGGCAGATGCGCCCGGTGCGCAAAAAGGTCCAGATGGTGTTTCAGGACCCTTACGCCTCTTTGAATCCCAGAATGTCGGTGTTTGATATCATTGCAGAGCCATTGATTATTCATGGGCTTACGCAGTCAAAGGAGGAGCGGAAAGAAAAGGTTCTTGGGCTTTTGCGGAAGGTGGGACTGGACGATTACCATGCCAACCGGTATCCCCATGAGTTTTCCGGAGGCCAGCGCCAGAGAATCGGCATTGCAAGGGCCCTGGCAGTGGAACCAAAGCTTATCATCGCAGATGAGCCGGTATCAGCCCTGGATGTTTCCATTCAGGCTCAGGTCTTAAACCTGCTCAGCCAGCTGAAAAAGGAATTTTCCCTTACCTATATTTTTGTGGCCCATGACTTAAGCGTGGTGGAGCACATCAGTGACCGGGTGGGAGTCATGTACCTTGGAAATTTCGTGGAGGTGGGGTCCAAGAGTGAGCTTTATAAGCATCCCCTTCATCCCTATACCCAGGCACTTTTATCCGCAGTTCCGGTTCCCGATCATTCAGTGAAACGGGAGCGGGTCATTCTGGAGGGGAGCATTCCCTCTGCATTAAATCCGCCTGAGGGCTGCAAATTTCATACCCGGTGTCCTAAGTGTATGGATATTTGCAGCAGGAAAGCGCCGGAGCGGTATGAGGCGGATGAGAACCATTACGTTTACTGCCATTTGTATGACAGCAAAATGAATGAAAATGATAACAATTAATAGGAGAAGCAATCATGGATATGGAAATGTTTGGAAGGTTATCGGATGCTTTTGGTCCGAGCGGCTTTGAAGAGGAGGTGGTACGGACGGCAGCCGGCTATTTGGGCCGGTTTCAGATTGAAAACGATGCGATGAACAATTTATATGCCCGCATGCCAGGCGCAGAAAGCGGAAAGCCTGTGATTCAGCTGGATGCTCATCTGGATGAATGCGGCTTTATGGTACAATGTATACACAGCAATGGCTGTCTGGGAATCCTGATGCTGGGAGGATTTCATCTTACCAATGTACCGGCTCATACTGTGCTGGTGAAGACAAGAACGGGAAAGCTGGTAAAAGGCATTATTACCTCAAAGCCCGTACATTTCATGAACGACAGGGAGCGGAATTCCCAGGAGCTGGATATAGAAAGCCTTTACGTGGACATCGGGGCCTGCAGCCGGGAAGAGGCTGAAAATGATTTCGGCATATCTGTGGGAGATCCCATGGTTCCTGATGTATCCTTTGAATACGATGAAGAACACGGAATCTGCTTTGGAAAGGCCTTTGACAACCGGGCCGGGTGTGCCTGCATTATTGAAACCATGAACAGCCTTTATGATGACAGAAAGGATCTTTCTGCCCAAGTGGTGGGCGCGTTTGCTTCCCAGGAGGAAGTGGGGATGAGAGGAGCTACGGTCACAAGCCAGATCGTAAAGCCGGATCTGGCCATTGTTTTTGAAGGCTCCCCCTCTGATGATTTCTTTTTCGATGTGGCCGTCACCCAGGGGAAAATGAAGGGAGGCGTGCAGATCCGCCGTATGGATAAGAGCTACATTTCCAATCCGGTCTTTATAGAATATGCCATAGAGACGGCCCGGAAGCAGGGAATTAAATATCAGGAGGCAGTCCGCAGAGGCGGAAGCACCAATGCGGGAAAAATCAGCCTGACGGGCAAGGCGGTTCCGGCGCTTGTTCTCGGCGTTCCATCCAGATACGTTCATACACATTATAATTTCTGTGCAAGGGAGGATTTGGAAACGGCTGTTGATCTGGCGGCGGAAGTGATCCGGGGGCTGGATCTTGCAATGATCCGCCATATCTGCCGTCAGGATTTATTGTAAGAGTTGTCAAAAAAACAGCTGTTTTCCTGGGTTGGAGAGAATTGCATCCGGATGAGGGGAGATTTATGGCTGCCGGGAGTGGTCTTGAGAGAATGCAGGAGAGATGAAGAAATTGAGCAGAAGAAAGGTTGATGTTCAGCCATGCCATGAATAATTTGGCGGATAAGGCTCCGCCGAATTATTCATGTCGGGCGTTCCGCCCTATAGAAATAGTTATGGGTTTTGAGCCTGGTGAGCAAGCTCCCCATGCTCAAAGCCCACCACTATTTCTGCATGGCTGAATAGTAACAAAAAATTGAATTTGACCTCTTGCATTTTCTTAAAACATATGCTATAATTTCCGTGTTGTAAAAAATGAATGAAATAAAGCATTTTATGCGCGAGTGGCTCAGTTGGTGGAGTACGACCTTGCCAAGGTCGGGGTCGCG
>JASGGP010000040.1:0-21640 GCA_047604985.1 Lacrimispora sp. | reverse complement strand
CGATGCGGTCGCGGGCATCTGCGTGGGATATTCTCATGAACCGGGAAACAGGTCTGACCATGAGAACCTGCGATTTCCCTGATCTCTTAAAATATAAGGGGCAGGATATCATCACCACCGACGGAACCACGCTTCTGGGGGCTGACGACAAGGCCGGAGTAGCGGAGATCATGACCATGGCCGAGTATCTGCTGACTCATCCGGAAATCCCCCACGGAACCATCCGCATCGGCTTCACTCCTGATGAAGAGGTGGGCCGGGGCTCCGACTTCTTTGACGTAAAGGGCTTTCATGCCGATGTGGCCTATACGGTCGACGGTGGGGGCTTAGGCGAGCTGGAATATGAGAATTTCAATGCGGCTTCCGCAAAGGTCATGATTCACGGCTCCAGCATTCATCCCGGCTCCTCCAAGGGCAGAATGAGAAACGCCCTTTTGATGGCAATGGAATTCCACAATATGCTGCCGTCTGCTGAAAACCCCATGTATACGGAAGGATATGAGGGCTTTTTCCACCTGGACGGCATGAGCGGGACAGTGGAAGAGGCGCGTATGGAGTATATCATCCGCGATCACAGCAAGGAAAAGTTTGAGGCTAAAAAAGCTTTCATGGAACGTGTTGCCGGGTATTTAAATGACCGTTATCAGGCTGGAACCGTGGAGCTGGTCTTAAAAGACAGCTACTACAACATGAAAGAAAAAATCGAGCCCCACATGTATCTGATTGATACCGCAAAAGAAGCCATGGAGGAAATAGGGATAGAACCTATTATCACGCCCATCCGGGGCGGCACCGACGGAGCCCGCTTATCCTATGAAGGCCTGCCCTGTCCCAACTTATGCACAGGCGGCTACAACTTCCACGGAAAATTTGAATTCATACCGGTTCAGTCCATGGAAAAGGTGGTGGAGCTTCTCATTAAAATCGTGGGAAAATTTGCGGAAAGATAATGATCATCGAGATTTCACAGCAGCGCTTTCTCCGGCAGCTTTTATAAGCCCGGGGAAAGCGTTTTTTTATCGTATAGGAAAGTATCCTATACGATAAAAACCCTGCGGGGAATAGCACTGCGGCGGTAAGGTTGGATGTCGCAGAAGCGACCCAACCCAGGCGAAGAATCCCGCAGGCGGGATTCTTTCTTGTGCCGGAGCATAAAATCCCGTCTTTCTATTGACAATTCCCGGACCGGAATATAATAGTTATAGATGCAACTGTTGCACATGCAACAATTGAACAAATAACTATTATGGAGAAACGAAGATGAAAAACCTGTTGTCTTATGCGAAAAAGTATAAAAAGGAATTTATCCTGGCAATCATCTGTATTGAGGCGGAGACCGTGTTTGAACTGATCATACCCATGATTATGGCCGATATCATTGACGTGGGCGTGGCAACCGGCAATAAGGGCTATATTCTCCTTAAAGGCTTTCAAATGGTATTCTTTGCAGTCGTATCTCTCTTTCTGGGTCATATCTGTGCCCGGTATACCGCGATCTGCGGAAACGGCGTCGGCGCTGAAATCCGGATGGCGGAATTTAAAAAAATGCAGACTTATTCCTTTGCCAATACCGACCGCTTCAGTACCCCTTCTCTCGTAACAAGGCTTACAAGCGATATTACCACCATCCAGAATTCTATTACCAATGGGATGCGCCCCGGTTTTCGTTCCCCTGTTATGATGCTTACGGCAGTAATTGTTTCTTTCCGGCTGAATGCCAGGCTGGCCCTGGTCTTTTTAGTTGCAGCCCCCATTCTGGCTGTCATTTTATTTGCCATCATTAAAAATGTAAGGCCCCTTTACGGGAAAATGCAGGGAGCCATTGACCTGGTAAACCGCACCATACAGGAGAACTTAATCGCTATCCGCGTGGTAAAAGCCTATGTCCGGGGCGATCATGAAATGGAAAAGTTCGGAGAGGTAAACGAAAACCTCCGGAATTCTTCGGAAAGATCTTTTTCCCTGGCGGCCTTAAACATGCCCGCCTTTCAGTTTGTCATGTACGGAACCATATTGAGCATCCTGTGGTTCGGCGGAAACTTAGTCGCAGTGGGCGGCATGAAAGTGGGAGCCCTCACCAGCTTTTTAAGCTATGTGCTCCAGGTCCTCAATTCTCTGATGATGTTTTCCAACGTATTTCTTTTGTTCACCCGCTCCTTAACCTCATGGAAAAGAATTTCCCAGGTCATGGAGGAAGAGCCTTTAATTAATGATGACCGGGCAACGGATATTTCTGTCACAAGAGGCGATATCCGCTTTGAAAATGTGTATTTTAAATACAAGGAAAGCGCAAAGGAATACGTGCTTTCCGACATTTCCTTTGAAATCAGCCAGGGCCAGACCGTGGGCATTATCGGCCAGACAGGAGCGGCCAAAAGCACTCTGGTGCAGCTCATTCCCAGGCTTTATGAGGCCACTTCAGGCAATATTTACATTGACGGCCATCCCATATATGAATACACCCAGGCCCATTTAAGGGATTCCATTGCCATGGTGCTGCAGAAAAACACTCTTTTTTCCGGCACGGTGAAAGAAAACCTTTACTGGGGAAAAGAAAATGCCACAGATGAAGAAATAGAACGGGCCTGCAGCATCGCCTGTGTAGACGAATTCATCGGCCGTCTGGACCATGGCTGCGATACGGAGCTGGGACAGGGCGGCGTCAATGTTTCCGGCGGCCAGAAGCAGCGCCTTTGCATTGCAAGAGCCATTTTAAAAGAGCCCAAGGTCCTTATTTTAGACGATTCCACCAGCGCCCTTGATACGGCCACAGAGGCCAAGATAAAAGAGGGCCTGGAAAAAGCTCTCCCGGACATGACTAAGATCATTATCAGCCAGAGGATATCCTCCGTCATGTATGCCGACCAGATTATCATCCATGATGACGGGAAAATTAATGAGATCGGAACTCATGAAGAGCTGCTGGCTCATAACGAAATTTATCAGGACATTTATTATTCTCAGCAGAAAGGAGGTATCCAGGAGTCATGAGAGGTTCAGGATATGCAAAACCAAAAAACACCAAGAGAACCGTTCTTCAGCTTTTAGAATATTTGGGCCACCACAAGTTTTCCATGCTGCTCATTGCGGTTTTAGTCAGCATCAGCGCATTTTCGGGGATTTTGGGAACCTATTTATTAAAACCGGTCATTAACGAATACATTCTGCCGGGTAATATTCCCGGACTGATCCGGATGATCGTTGTCATGGGGCTGGTCTATCTGGCCGGAGCTGCTTCCTGTCTGCTTTACAACCGGATGATGGTCCACGTCTCCCAGCAGGTGGTCAGTGAAATCCGGACGGATTTATTCCGCCATACTCAGAAGCTGCCCTTAAATTACTTTGATACCCGCACTCACGGAGAGCTGATGAGCCATTTTACAAACGACGTGGACACCATTTCCGAGGCATTGAATAACAGCTTTACCATGATGATCCAGAGCTTTATAACCTCTGTGGGAACCGTTGTCATGCTGATCCTTCTGGACTGGCGGCTGTCCCTTATCGTCATTGTTTTCCTTTTCTTCATGCTGGTTTACATCCGCCGCAACGGAAGCTTAAGTAAAAAATATTTTGTGGAACAGCAGAAAAACCTGGGCAATATCAATGGCTTTGTGGAGGAAATGGTAGACGGACAGAAGGTAGAAAAGCTTTTCCGCCATGAAGGCCAGGATTATGAAAAATTCTGTGAGCTGACGGAAAAGCTCAGGGTATCCTCCACCATGGCGGCCACCTTTACGGGAATTACCGTCCCCACCATCGTTTCTCTCTCTTACGTCAATTATGCCATTTCTGCCTGCGTAGGCGGATTGTTTGCATTGTCAGGCCTTATCAATATGGGAACCCTGGCGTCTTATCTCGTTTATGTGAGACAGAGCGCCATGCCGATGAACCAGTTCACCATGCAGATAAACTTTCTCATGGTGGCCCTTGCCAGCGCTGAAAAGATCTTTTATATGATGGGGGCGGAGACGGAAGTTGATGAGGGGACCGTAACCTTAAGCAGAGTATCCGTAGAACCTGACGGAAGCTTAAAAGAAGCGGAAGCCTATACCGGTTCATTCGCCTGGAAGGTTCCTGATGGGGATCAGGGCTGCCATTTGGTTCCTCTAAAGGGAGATGTCCGCTTTCACGATGTGGTATTTGGATATACTAAGAGAAACAGGATTCTAAACGGCATCAGCCTGTATGCAAAGCCCGGCCAGAAAATTGCCTTTGTAGGGTCTACCGGTGCGGGAAAAACAACTATAATCAATCTTATCAACCGTTTTTATGAATTAAACAGCGGTATGATTACCTATGACGGAATCAATATCCAGGACATAAAAAAGGATGATTTAAGGCGCTCCATTTCCCTTGTCATTCAGGATACTCATTTGTTTACGGGAACCATTGCCGACAACATCCGGTATGGAAGGCTGAAGGCGTCGGAGGAAGATGTGCTGGCAGCCGCAAAAATCGCCAATGCGGATTCCTTTATCCGCCGTCTTCCAAACGGATATGATACTCTGCTGGAAAGCGACGGAAGCAACCTATCCCAGGGACAGAGGCAGCTGATCGCCATCGCCAGGGCGGCCATATCCCAGCCCCCGGTTCTGGTCATGGATGAAGCGACCAGTTCCATTGACACCCGGACGGAAAAGCTCATTGAAAAGGGCATGGACGCTCTCATGAAAGACCGTACGGTTTTCGTCATCGCCCACAGGCTTTCCACCGTCCGGAATTCCAACGCAATCCTGGTTCTTGAAAAAGGGGAAATCATTGAACGGGGCAGCCATGAAGAGCTGCTTTTGGAAAAGGGAAAATATTATCAGCTGCATACCGGCCAGTTTGAATTAGAATAATGAGGTGAAATGCATGAAACAGCAAAATGTAAGAGAACTTCTCATCCGGGCAGAAAAGGCCAGAAAACAGATCATTTCCCCGCTTCTGTCAAATCTGGGCTTAACGCCGGGACAGGGGCAGGCCAGGATTCTATACAATCTTCTGCAAAAGGACCATATCACCCAAAAGGAGCTTGCGGATATATGCGGCATTGAAGCCGCCACCATGTCCAGGAATATAGACAAACTGGAGGACATGGGCTTTCTTCTCCGGGAAAACAATCCTGACTGCAGGCGGTCCTTTCTGATCATCCTTACGGAAAAGGGAATCATTGAGGCCGAGGAAATAGCAAAAGTTTTTCAGCGCTTTGAAGACCTTGTCTGTAATGATATAGATGAAGATGAAATAAAGATATTCTGCAAGGTGCTGGCAAAGATGTGTGATAATCTGGAATCTTATAAAAATCCTGGGGAGTAGGGGAATATGCAAAAAGCCTGTTGTTTTTTTAACAGGCTTTTTTGTGATTTTAAATTACATCCACAACAGAGGCTGCCGGATAGCCCCATTCCGCCTGGCTTCTTCATCCTCCGATTCAAAGGGCAGACTTTCATACAACCGTATCAGTTCAGGGATTCCCAGACGGCATCCTGCAAACAGCATGAAAGAGGCTCTCGCCGGAAACGCATCAAAATGGGCGATATCCTGAGAATAGGGCCATCTGCTTTTGTCAATTACATAGGGAATGAGAAAATCAATGGCTTTCCGGATGCTTCTGCCTTCCCGATCCTCATAATTCCATAAGATATCTTCCTGGGTGGAAAGCACATGGCAGATTGTGACCAGGTTGTCCACGATAAAGATGGAATAATTATAGGGCTTCGTCCGTGCCAGTTCCCGGGGAAAAGAACCGTCTGTGTTCATCTGTTTTAAAAGCACATTCTTAAAATGTTCCCGGCAGAATCCTGCCATCACCTCATTATCCGTAAACAGAGAAAAAACGGCGGCCTGCATGAAAAAGCAGACGCTGTGGTTATTATCCGTATTCATTTCTTCAATTCCGTTCTCATCCGTAAGCATCCAGCCTAAATACCGGGAAAACCACTTCTTAAGTCCCTGATAGATAAAATCCGTCATGGCCGGACTGCCGCACAGGGCCTGAATGACAAAGGGAATATCCGCTAAATGGATGGTATCAATGATGCCGATGCCCCGTCCGGTGCAGATTCCGGGAATTGCCTGGGCATAGGAAAGATTGGGATTCATCTTCGTGGCATCATCCAGAAAAAACTCCTTAAGAATCCGGACACTGCGCTGGGCAAAACGTTCTTCTCCTGTCAGCACATAGGCATATGCAAGATTGACGGCAAAGGTGCGCATCCGGCGGAGAATCATACGGTGTTCATTGAAATTTCCCGGATTGCTTTCTCCATCCCGGCGGATATAGGGGAGTCCGTCGGCGGAATCAGGGTCGGGCCACCAGTAATCACCGTTTGAACAGTAATCGTGTATGGTGCCGGGACTTCCGGGACAGACAGCATCGGTGATGTGGGGAATAGGGGCAGTTAAGGCAAATTCTGCTTTCTGAAGAATCCGGCCTTTGCTGCTGTCATCCAAACTGGGAGGAATAGAATAGGACTTTGGATAAGTGATCATGATATGTACCTCATTTCTGATTTTGATTTCCTGTTTTGTGTTCCTGTCATACTTTCAGTTTACGCCAGTAAGGGAGAAAAACCAATGGTCAAAATTCAGAAACAATAGGCAATTCAAGAAATTGCCAATGTTTTTAAAAAAAGCTTATATACGGAATTGGATTCTTTCGATAAGATATAGACGGGGAGAGGGGGAGGTACGCTTATGAAAAATAGATCTAAGGTATATTTATGGATGTTCTTATCCTATGTGGGGATTCTTTCGGTTCCAATCATTTTGGGAGTCGTGATTTACGGCTATACGTCTGCGTCGGTGCGCCGGCAGGCAGAGAAGCTGAATACAAGTCTTTTGATGATGGTGCAGAGAGATCTGGATAAGGAGATTGACAATATTCAGAAGATTTCTGCAAGGATGGCGTTGGATAACAATGTGCAGATGGCCAGCAGAGTGAAAAAGGATTTTGGCAGTGAGGATCAGCTGACCCTTTATCATCTGTTTAATGACTTACAGGCCATTGCCATGTCGGAAGAATTTATTGAAGATGTTTTTGTCTATTTCAACAACACTCAGAAGGTTTCCTGTATTAACGGCAGTATGTCCTCGGATATGTATTATAATCTTTATTATAAAAGTGAGGACTTTCCGTTTGAAAAATTCAAGGAATACATGAGCCAGTTTCATTATAACGACGTGCTGTCCATCCATAAAAAATCAGGCGGAGATGTTCTGGTTTTCACCATGACGATTCTCTATACCGACATAGGCGAAAAATCGGCCACCATCGGAATTGCCGTAGATTATGAGAGCATAAGACAGAGGCTGGTATCCATGAAATGGGCGGAAGGCATGAATGTTCTGGTTATGGATGAGAACGACATGAAAATCTGTGCCGATCAGGGAAATGCGGAAAGCCAAAGACTGACATATGACAGCTTAACTGCCGGAAACCATGTGATGAGAGACGGTGAGGGAAAGCCATACATTGTTTCCGCCTTTGAATCCAATAAGGCCGCCTGGAAATATGCGGCCATCACTCCAATGGCCCTGATTGACGGAGAAGCCAAAGAAATCCAGAGAATCGCGGTGCTGGGGCTGTTTCTCTGTGTCATCGCAGGGTTTGCCATTTCCGGATATTTGACAAGAAAAAATTATAATCCGGTAAAAATGCTTCTGGAAACCATGAAAAACCATGGAGGCCGGGAAATAGAAACAAATGAGAATGAGTATCAGTGGCTGAACAGCCAGATTAATCTGTTTTTCCAGGAACAGGTGAACACGGAACGTCTTTTATCTTTCAACAGGAAAAGCCTGAAGAATTATTATCTGATCCAGCTGCTTCAGGACTATTATGACGGCAGGCCCATGGAACCCTACGGAATTGACCTGAACTTGGATTATAATGTGGTAATTCTGTTTGAATCCGATGCAAAAAAGGAAGACATTGAGGAGAATGCCCTGCAGAAATTCGTAATCACCAATGTATTTAAGGAGATGTGCTTAAAATACTTTTACGTGGAAATGGTGGAAATCGGCGAACGGGTGGCGGCTGTTGTCAATCTTCCAACAGGAGAGAGCCAGTATATCCAGGTGCTGAAGGAGCTGGCTGAAAACCTTCAGCAGCTGACAGAGGATTCCTTTGGGTTTGTCAGCAAAGTCTTTATCGGCTCCATTTGCAGGGGATTGGATGGAATTCATATCTCATACCAGCAGGCTTATGATATGGAGGAGTATTTAAATCTTTTGGATACCAGCTTCGTGATCTACGATGAAGTGAAAAATATTCAGCCGGAATACGATTATCCTGTGGACCTGGAAGAGAAAATTATCAATGCTATGAGGGTGGGAGACAGCCGTCAGGCCGTACAGACCATGCGCCGGGTCTTTGACATGAATTTAGCCGGGCAGGTATCCACGAATATCTACCGCTGCCTGATTTATGATATGATCGGGACCCTCTTAAAGGGGGCGAACTCCGGCGGTTACCGGGAAGCGGCCAGGGAGCTGGATCTGCCGGATCAGAAGGCCCTTGGGCCGGTGGAAGAGGTCAAAAAACAGTTTGAGATTCTGCTGGTTCAGATTTGCACAAAGGTGACGGAGCTCCAGAAGGAGACCAGCCAGGACAAAACCTTAAGCAAAAGCGTACAGCGCTTTATTCAGGAAAATTATATGGATCCGGATTTGAACATTTCAATTACCAGCCAGCATTTTGACATGACGCCGGCCTATCTTTCTTCCATATATAAAAAGCAGACCTGCGGCAGCCTGCTGGATTATATCAATACGGTACGCATTGAGCACGCAGAACAATTTTTAGAAAGAATGAGCGTAGTGGAGGCTGCGGAACGGACCGGTTTCCGGGACAGCGGTACCTTTATCCGGGCCTTTAAGAAGAAAAAAGGAATCACACCGGGGCTGTTAAAGAAGAAAATTTAAAGAAAATACAATTGACTTTAAAAAATGCAAATGGAAATTGGTGATTTTGCTCATGAAGTTTGTTTTTTCTCTATATCTTTTTCGGCTTGGGCGATGCTATCATGATGGCACAGACGGCAAACGGCCAGAAGCCGGGAGGCGGAAGAACAAAAACGAAAGGAAAGAACAGGTAATGAAAAAGAGAAGGTTATCATTACTGCTGACAGCTGCCATGGTAGCGGGTGCCCTGGCAGGATGCAGCTCGGCAAAGGAAACAGCCGAAACAACAGCGGCAGCCGCGGCCACAACGGCAGCAACAGAAGCAGAGACAAAAGCGGCGGGGACGGAGGAGACGGCAGCTCCTGTGGAATCTGTCTATCCATTGGGATCAGGAGGACAGCTGCAGTACTGGTGTGAACTGACGACTACAGTTTCTTCCAATTATGCCAATTTGGGAGATACCCCATTCGGAAAGGGCTGGATGGAGCGCACCGGAGTGGATATCCAGTTTTTGCATCCGCCGTCAGGGCAGTTAAAGGAACAGTTCAGCCTGATTTTAGCAGACGGGAACTTACCGGATTTAATGGAATATAACTGGGTAACGGATTATCCGGGCGGACCGGAGAAGGCCATCAAGGACGGGGTGATCCTGCCCTTAAATGACATCATCGATAAGTATTGCCCCAACTTAAAGGCATACTTAAAGGCAAATCCGGATATCGACCGTATGATAAAGACCGATGATGGAAATTACTATTCATTTCCGTTCATCCGCGGTGATGACAGACTGTTAAATACCATCGGCTTAATGCTTCGTGCCGACTGGCTGGTGGATTTGGGCCTGGAAGTTCCCGAGACAATGGATGACTGGCATACGGTCCTGACCGCTTTCAAGGAGAAAAAGGGAGCAGCGGCGCCATATACTTTCGAGTATACTAATGGACAGTATTTAACATCGGATCCATTTGCCTATGCCTATGGAACTAACCGCTCTTTCTATTTGGGAAGTGACGGAAAGGTTCATTTTGGGGCGGCAGAAGAAAGGCTATAAGCAGTTTCTGCCAACTATGGCCCAGTGGTATTCTGAGGGGCTTCTTGATCCGGATATCGCAACTCTTAAAAGCGATCAGGTAAGTGCAAAGATGACCAACGGAATCTCCGGGGCATCCATGGGTCAGGCAGGAAGCCGTATGGGTACATGGACCGCAGCGGCTCAGGTCTCCAATCCTTCCTATAAGCTGGTTGCAGCACCGCCGCCAACCTTGAAAAAGGGAGAAAAGGCAGAATTCGGCCAGATTGAAAACGCCTACTCCGGCCGTGCCAGCGTAGCTATAACCACCTCCTGTAAAGATATTGAGCGGGCAGCCAGACTGATGGATTATGCTTATGGGGAAGAAGGACACATGTATTTCAACTTCGGAATCGAAGGAGAATCCTACACCATGGTGGATGGCTATCCAACCTATACAGATCTGATTATGAAGAACCCGGACGGACTTCCGGTGTCCCAGGCAATGTCTGCATACATTCGCGGCAACTACAACGGCCCATTCGTACAGGATGCCCGCTATTTGGAACAGTATTACACTTTGTATGAGCAGAAAGAGACTCCGGAGGTATGGGGAGATTCCAACGGAAAAGCCCATCTGCTTCCTCCCATTACACCAACATCGGAAGAAAGCAAGGAATTCTCTACGATCATGAATGAAATCAATACATACCGTGATGAAATGACACTTAAATTCATGTTCGGAACGGAGAGCATGGACAAATTTGATGATTATGTAAAGAACATGGAGAATATGGGACTGGATCGCGCTCTGGAAATTCAGAATGCGGCCCTGGAACGCTATAACTCAAGGTAAAAAAGAAGGGAAAGGACTGTTGAAAACAACAGTCCTTTCTAAAAATCCGAAAAAGGAGCCATATATTATGAAGATGAGCTACCGGATAAAAAAGGACTGGAAACGGAATCGTTCCCTGTATTTCATGGTGATTCCCGTTTTGTTTTTTTATATCCTATTTCACTATAAGCCCATGTACGGCGCGGTTATTGCTTTTAAGGAGTATACTCCTGCGCTGGGAGTCATGGACAGTCCCTGGGTGGGACTTGACAATTTCATCCGTTTTTTTAAGAGTGTTTATTTTATAAGACTCATCAGAAATACCATATTGCTGAGCCTTTACAACCTGGTTCTCGGATTTCCGGCGCCGATCATTCTTGCACTTCTTTTAAATGAGGTGAGGCATAAAAAATTCAAGAGCATAACCCAGACAGTTACCTATCTTCCCCACTTCATATCCTTAATCGTTGTGACAGGCATGCTGACCGATTTCAGCATGACAACAGGGCTTTTCAACGATTTGATTACCATGTTCGGGGGAAGCAGGTCCCCGCTTTTACAGGATCCTAAGCTGTACCGTTCCATCTATGTGCTGTCCAGCATTTGGCAGGAGGTAGGCTGGGGCTCTATCATCTATCTGTCCGCCCTTGCAGGTGTGGACAGCCAGCTCTATGAAGCCGCCCAGATTGACGGTGCAGGCAAATGGAAGCAGTTAATCCACGTCACAATGCCGGCCATTGCTCCGACCATCGTGATCATGTTCATTTTAAAAATGGGTTCCCTGATGAATATGGGATATGAAAAGACGATTTTGTTATATAATCCATCGACCTATGAGACTGCCGATATCATCTCATCTTATATTTACCGGATCGGACTTTTAGAGCAGGACTGGAGCTATTCCACTGCAATCGGTTTATTCAATTCGGTCATTAACTTTGGACTTCTGCTGTTTACCAATAAAATGTCAAAACGGTACAGCGAAACCAGCTTGTGGTAGGAAGGAGGGGAAACCATGAAAGTAAAAAGATCAAGAGGAGAACGGGCGTTCTCTGTATTCAACTACATATTTCTTTCACTGATCATTGTCCTGTGCTTATATCCGGTGTGGTATGTGGCAGCGGCCTCTTTCAGCAACAGCAATCTTCTGACACAGCATACGGGGCTTTTGCTAAAGCCTGTGGGCTGGAGCATTGATGCTTATAAAAAGGTGTTTAAAAATCCCATGATAGGGCGGGGCTATTTAAATACTTTATTCATCCTTGTAGTGGGAGTATTTCTGGATTTGGTCATGACCTCTTTGGGAGCCTATTTTCTCTCAAGAAATCGGGTGATGTTCAAGCGCCCTATTATGATGCTGGTTGTATTCACCATGTTTTTTTCCGGCGGAATGATTCCCTTTTATTTGAACTTAAAGGATTTAAGGCTTACCAATTCCCTGTGGGGGCTTATTATGCCCTTTATGATCAGCACCTATAATCTGATCATTCTCCGCACTTCCTTTGAGAGCATTCCGGAGAGCTTAATTGAGGCGGCGCAGATTGACGGCGCAGGCCATATCACCATACTGACCCGGATTGTGATTCCGCTTTCCAAAGCGATTCTGGCGGTTATGGTGCTCTATTATGGAGTCAGCATCTGGAACTCCTGGTTCTGGGCCTCCTCTATCATCCGCACCAGGGAAATGTATCCCCTCCAGGTTATATTACGGGAGATCCTGATGCAGAATGATGTGGCCTCCATGACCACGGGATCCAGCGCCATGGATACGGAGGCTATCGGCATGACGATCAAGTATGCGACGATTATTGTGGCAACAGTGCCGATTCTGTGTGTGTACCCATTCCTGCAGAAGCACTTTACAAAGGGCACTATGGTAGGGGCAGTAAAAGAGTAAGAAAAAGGAGAAACAGAAAAATGAAAGAAAGACTGCTGGAAATTTACGGAAAAATAGAGGAAAAACTGAAAGCAGAATGCAAAAGGCAGGGGGAGAAAATTCCCTATATATCGGAAAACGGCCGCTATCAAAAGGATATGCGGGAGGAGAACAATTCCTGGTGGACCAACGGCTTCTGGGCCGGAATGCTGTGGCAGATGTACCATGGAACAGGAGAGGAAATTTACAAGGGAACGGCGGAGTATTCGGAAATTGCACTGGACCGGGCTCTGGCCGGCTTTGTAGGGCTTCACCACGACGTAGGCTTTCAGTTTCTGCACACGGCGGTGGCGGATTACCGGCTGACAGGGAGAGAAGAATCAAGGGTACGGGGGCTTCACGCCGCCAGCCTGCTGGCGGGGAGATTCAACCCTGCGGGCGGCTTTATCCGGGCCTGGAACCTGGATAAAACAGGCTGGATGATTGTGGACTGCCTGATGAATCTTCCCCTGCTTTACTGGGCGGGAAAAGAGCTTGACGACCCCAGATTTTCCGCCATAGCCGATCTTCACGCCCACACTGCCCTTAAAGTGCTTTTGCGGAAGGACGGTTCCTGCAACCACATTGCGGTCCTTGATCCTTTCACGGGAGAACTGCTGGAATGTCCGGCAGGGCAGGGATATGAAGTTGGTTCCTCCTGGTCCAGGGGCCAGGCCTGGGCAGTCTACGGCTTTGCCCTGGCATTTATGCACACGGGCCGTCAGGAATATTTAGACGGGGCGAAACAGATTGCTCATTATTTCCTGGCAAACACCGCCCTTACAGGCTATGTTGCCCTGACGGATTTCAGAGCGCCCAAGGAGCCGGTCAGCTGGGACACCACTGCCTCCGCATGTGCGGCCTGCGGACTTTTGCAGATCGCCGAAATGGTTCCTGATCTGGAAAAGGGGCTGTACTACGAAAGCGCTCAAAAGATATTATTAACGCTGGCTGAGAACCACTGCAACTGGAATCCTGAAGAGGACGGAATCTTACAGAACGGAACCGTTGCATACGGAAGAGAGCATGAGACACACGTACCGATTATTTACGGAGATTATTTCCTTGTGGAGGGCATTTCAAGGCTTCTCGGAAAAGGGTTTATGATCTGGTAAAACAATGGAAAAGTAAGGAGTATGAGCTATGAGAGAATTACCGGAAACCAGGGAGTCCATTCTAAGTATTAAATACCATCCGGACGGTCAGGTGCTGATGGAAAATCCTCCGCGTTTTACCTGGGTTCCCTCCGGCAGCGAGGACTTCCAGTACCGCCTGCAGCTGTCCGCCTTTGAGGACTTCCCGGAAGAAAAGACAGAAGAACTGCGCCATCTGCCCTATAATTTCTGCACCCTGGACCATATTCTGGAGCCGGGAACCTATTACTGGCGGTACAGCCTGGAGGATGAGAAAGAGTATACTTTCAGCCGGGTCCGCCGGTTTGAAATAAGCGAAGAGGCGGTAAAGACCCCGCTGCCCTCCAGAACGGCACGGTATGCCCACGTGGACAGCGGACATCCCCGCATATGGTTAAATGACAGTAAAATAGCAGAGTTTCAAAAGGAGCTGGAACAGGACCGGACCTACTGCGGGCTTGAGACCTTTTACAGCCGTTCGGTGATGGATTATAAAGACCGGCCATTGGTGAAAGAACCTCTGCCCTATCCGGAAAATAAGCGGGTGATCCCCCTGTGGCGCCAAAACTATATGGACTGCCAGGAAGCCCTGTGCCATATCCGGTCTCTGGCTGTGGCAGGTGTTCTGCTTAAGGACCGTGAGCTGATTGAACAGGCAAAAAAGAGTCTCATGGAAATGGCGTCCTGGGACAGTGAAGGCCCCACCAAACGGGATTACAACGATGAATGCGCATTCCGCGTGGCCTATGGTTTGGCCTTTGGATATGACTGGCTGTATGGCTATTTGACAGAGGAAGAACGGTCCCAGGTGAGCCGGCAGCTGTTTGTGCGCACAAAGCAGGTGGCAGATCATATCATTGTCAGGACCAGAATCCATTATTCCCTGTATGACAGCCATGCGGTCCGTTCCTTATCCTCCGTCATCATTCCATGCTGCATTGCACTTCTGGGAGAATATGAGGAAGCCAGGCTTTGGCTGGATTATGCCATAGAATATTTAAGCGTGATTTATACCCCCTGGGGAGGAGAGGACGGGGGCTGGGCGGAAGGGCCCGGCTACTGGACCACGGCCATGGCTTTTGTGATGGAGGCCATGAATACAGTAAAGAGCTATACAGGAATTGACCTGTATCAGAGGCCCTTTTTCCAGAAGACAGGCAATTTCCCACTGTACTGCAATCCGGTAGATACTTACCGGGCAAGCTTCTGTGACCAGTCCAATCTGGGAGATTATCCCGGCCATAAGGTGGCGTTTAACATCCGTCAGCTGGCGGGAGTGACCGGCAGCCGGAATTACCAGTGGTTTTATGAAAAGGTGATGGAACGGGAGCCGGAAATCAGCCTGGAGTTTTATAACAAGGGATGGTGGGATTTTTATTTTGATGATATGGTGTACCGCTATGATTACCGGGACAGCATAATGAAAGAGCAGAAGGAGCCGCCGCTTGTTTCCTGGTTCCGGGATGTGGGCTGGGTGGCTGTTAATAAGGATTTAAAGAATTTTGAGGATCACATATTTTTTCTTACGAAAAGCAGCCCTTATGGAAGCGTAAGCCACAGCCACGGAGATCAGAATACCTTTGTGCTCTTTGCCTATGGGGAGCCCTTGATCATCCAGAGCGGCTATTATATTGGCTTTAATTCTTCCATGCACCGCCAATGGAGGCGTCAGACAAAATCTCACAATACTATCCTGATTAACGGAAAAGGCCAGTATGGGGAAATGGATAAGGTCAGGCAGCTAAAAGCCCGGGGCCGTGTGGAAGCGGTGGAAGAAGGAACGGATTTTGTATACATCCGTGAAAATGCCACTGATGCTTATAGGGAACAGGTTCCTGATTTGAAAAATTACACACGGGAAATTTACTTTGTGGATCAGTCTTATTTTGTGATGACAGATACAGTGGAAACTGAAAATCCCTCCTCCATTGACTGGCTGCTGCACAGCCAGGTGCCGTTTGAACTGGCGGGGAGACGTTTTTTATTCACAGAGAAAGGGCGGAGTTAGAAGGGCGTCTGGTCTATTGCTCCTCCGGCATTGAAGGAATCAGTCAGAGCGATGTATTTGAAGGCGTTGCGGAAGAGGAGCTGAAGGGGCTTGATAACCAGTGGCATCTGGATGTAAAAAGCGGCAGGGCTTTAAAACAGGTTATAGTGACGCTTCTGATCCCGAAGAAAGCGGGACAGGAAAAAACGGTCAATGTCATTAAAGACGATCAGGGCATGGATATCTTCTATTATTTTGACTGTGATGGGAAAACATTTTCCCTCAAGGCAGACGGAGGCTGCAGACACTGAAAAATGGGAAATGAACAGGGAGATAAAAGCATGGATAAGTGGAAACACCGGGAAATAAGGACAAGAAACGATGCAGCAGAGCTGCTTTTAGATATGATACGTCCGCTGAAAGAATTCTACAGTCCGGGGCACAGCTGGCTGAAAGCAGGACACACGGGAGTCCATTATGGAAACCGGGCGGCCTGGATGGAGGGATTTGCCAGGGTCTTGTGGGGGCTTGGTCCTCTGTGGTCACAGGATAACAGCGGACTTCCGGACCGCTTAAAAAAAGAAGCGGAGGAATGGCTTTCCTGGTATCTGGAAGGCATCATTCACGGAACAGATCCGGTCCATGAGGAGTACTGGGGCGATCTGGTGGATTACGATCAGAAAATGGTGGAAATGGCAGCTCTCGTAACAGCTGTCAGCCTGTCGCCGGGAAAATTATGGGACCCTCTGACAAATACACAGAAAGAAAATCTCTATACCTGGCTGAATCAGATAAATCAAAAGCAGGTGCATCCCAACAACTGGAGATTTTTCCGGATTCTGGTAAACATGATGTTCCGGCTTTTAGAGCTTCCATGGTCTGAGGATGCCATGAAAGATGATATGGCGGTGATTGAGAGCTGCTATACGGGTGATGGGTGGTATTATGACGGAAATCCCGGACAGGTGGATTACTATATTCCCTTTGCAATGCATTTTTACGGGCTGATTTATGCCGGTCTGATGGAGGAAAAGGACCCGGCGCAAAGCCGTATATTTAAAGAGCGCTCGGACTTATTTTCCAGAGATTTTATTTACTGGTTTGCAGGAGACGGGCAGGAGGTTCCCTACGGGAGAAGCTTAACCTACCGGTTTGCACACAGCGCTTTCTTTGGGGCAATGGGCTTTGCCCAGGTGGAAGGGACTGAATACGGTGTCATGAAACACCTGGCACTTAAGAATCTGGAACAGTGGGTCCGCCGCCCGGTGTTTGATAATGCTGGTGTACTGACCATCGGCTACTGGTACCCGAACCTGTTTATGAGCGAGCGTTACAATGCGCCAGGGTCTCCCTACTGGGCCCTGAAAGCGTTCTTTCTCCTGGCAATTCCCCAGGACCATCCTTTCTGGCTTGCACAGGAGGCAGAATACCCTTACGAGGAAAAGAAACTCCTTTCCCATCCCCATATGCTGATTACTCATGACAGCCATCATCATGTGCTGGCTTATGTGGCCGGACAGCATTGCAGAAATCACGGCAGCTGTCCGGAAAAATACGAGAAGTTTGTTTATTCCAATAAATTTGGATTCAGCATATCCAGGGGATTCGGCTTGTCAGAAGGGGCCTTTGACAATACGCTGGCCGCCTCCCTGGCCGGTGAGGAGCGGTATCAGATGCGCTATGGAGCCGAATCCTGGGAGATTACGGAGGAAGAAGTGAAGCTTTCCTACCGGCTGATGCCCGGTGTAAAAGTCACAAGCCGGATCATCCCCCAGGGGGCCTGGCATGTGAGAATCCATGAGATATGTACAGAACAAGAAATTGATGTGGCGGACGGGGGCTTTTCCATTAAGGTGGAATCGGGAAAATATGAACCGCATCATGTGGAAGTAAAAAAAGGGATGGCGGCCGCACATTTTCCATGGGGAATCAGCAAGGTTGTCAGCTTAAGCGGAGGGACCGGAATCATTGTCGATGCCTTTCCCAATACAAACCTCTTTCAGCCGCTGACAGTCATACCAACCATCCGCCACTGCTTAAAGCCGGGAGTCCATAAGATCATCACCTGTGTGATGGCAGATGACTCGGAAGCTGCCATGGAGTTAAGCGCTAAGATTCCGGATGTCAGCAATTTCATATAACGCTTTTTGGTCCATTACCAATCCCGGTTCCCATTCCCAGGTTTTTGTGCTATACTGAAAAAAAGCAAATATTAATGGCTGGCTGTACAGCTTCCAGCCTTGTAAAGTGGGGGTCGACCCTTTGAAAAAAGAGTCGGACCCCCACTTTAAAAAAGGAGATACCCATGTATCAGTTATTAATTGTTGATGATGAGGAAGATATCCGCCGCGGAATAGCCAAGGGAATTCCCTGGCAGGAATGGGGATTTGAAGTAATGGGACAGGCAGAGAATGGGGAGGAAGCGGTTCGTTTGGTCGGAGAGAAACAGCCGGACGTAGTGCTTTCTGACATCCGTATGCCTAAAATGGACGGAATTGAGCTGATGCAGTATCTTCATCAGAATAATCCCAGGATAAAGATTATTATTTTAAGCGGCTATAATGATGTGGAATATTTGAATATGGCAATCCGCAGCCAGGTGACAGA
Source organism: Lacrimispora sp. (assembly GCA_047604985.1). Classification (GTDB taxonomy): domain Bacteria; phylum Bacillota; class Clostridia; order Lachnospirales; family Lachnospiraceae; genus Lacrimispora. The sequence continues at coordinate 3,265 of JASGGP010000040.1, read as the reverse complement.
GTATCTTTTAAAGCCTACGGATATTGATGAGTTTGAGGCTTTGTTCCATCGGCTGAAAGCCGGTCTGGATGAGGAAAGCCGAAAAAGAGAGGAGCTGGAGCAGTTAAAGGCCAGGGCGATACAGAGTAAGTCCCTGTCCTATGGCCGGGTTTTAGGCAATCTCCTGGACGGATATGTAGGTGATGAAGCAGAGTATGGCTGGAAACGGGAATTGGAAGAGGCGGGAATGAATTTTGATAATTGTGCCGTAGCCGTTTTCGGTGCGCAAACAGATGAAAGGGATTACGGAGAAGACCGCTACCGCCTGAAGCAGAAGATCATCCTGTACTGCAATTCCAGAGAAATTCCATGGAAAAAACACTTTTTCCTGCACAGAGACGGGAAAGTAGCAGGAATTATAACCTTAAAGCAAGGAGAGGACACAGACCGGACGAAAGAACAGGCGAAAGAGGAAGAATTAAAAGCAATCATGCAGTGTGTGGAGGAAATACAGGGAGAGATCGGAGATATTTTCGGCCTTGTCTTAAGGGCGGAAATCAGTGAGGTCTGTGAACGGGAAGAGGACCTGCCTGAGGTCTATAAAAAAGCGGCTGCTGTTTCCAAAATGGCACCGGATTTATTAATAAATCAGAAGAAATCAAATTTGCTGGTGGCTTCCATTCAGCAATACTTGGAAAAAGAATACTGCTCCAATCTGGTTTCCCTGGAAGCCACTGCCGAGCATTTCCGGAAAAATCCGGCCTACATATCAAAGTTATTTAAAAAAGAAACGGGTTTTAATTTCAGTGACTATATTACCCAGAAGCGAATGGCCAAAAGTAAGCTTTTATTAAAAGACATGTCCTTAAAGATTTATGAAATTGCAGAGATGACAGGTTATGCGGATACCTCTAATTTCATTAAAGTATTCAGAAAGCACTGCGGCATGAGCCCAAATGAATATAGGAGCCTGCTTTAAAGGGACGGGGAGGACTGGAAAATGAAAGGATTACGGAGCCGCCTCGGCGAATATATGAATAAAAGCCTGAGACGCCAGCTGGTATTTTACTTAATGATCGGCGTTCTTCTGCCTCTTACGGTAGTTACTGCGGTTCTCTTTTATAAGACCAGGCAGGAGATGAAGAGCCAGGCTGTGGGCAATATCCGCCAGAGGTCTGCCGCGATTGCAGCCCAGGTAGATGAGCTGATTTATAATATCCAGGGAGTTTCGGACAAGTTTGCCTATGACGAAGAAATTGACACATGTATTAACAGGGATTACAGAGGAAAGTCCATAGAAAAGCAAAAGGATATTTATGAGCTGAACAAATATTTCTTAAAAACAGATCCTCTGGGAAAAAGCGAACGGATCAGCGCTGTTTATACAAAGAAAAAAGAAATATTTAATTTTCAGGACCCTTTTCTGCAAAAAGATATAAAAGACAATATGATCGCTTTGGGGGCAATGGATGGACAGAATCTTTCCATGTTCCGCTGGTATCCCCTGCAGGAGAATTTCCTTAAAAAGGCCATAGAAGGAGATGTGAGAAAGGACAAGGTGGTATTTGGTGTCCGCCGGATTCTCAATCCTTTTACAGGAACCTGGCTGTATACCCAGTTCTTTGCCATTGAAGAAGAGAAAATATTCCGCCTCTATGAAAGCTCTGTGAAAGAAATGAAAGGGATTATGTACATTGTGGATGAAGACGGCGGATTGATTTCTTCCTCTGACGAGAGAACCGTGGAAACGGGCCAGGTGCCTTCTGATATCATCGGATTGGCAGAATCGGCCCAGATGGGAAATTATCAGGCAAGGCACGGAGACGAATCGTATATTATGGACTTAAGCCGTCTGGACAATGCGGACTGGAGCCTGATCACCATGGTGCCGGTCAGCGCAGCAACCGCTCCCATTGACCGCCTGTTTAAGGAAATTATCTCGGCTATGCTGGCCTGTGTCATTGCCTGTGTTGCAATTATTACCTGGATATCCAGACGGTTTCTCCAACCCGTGGAGGTGCTGGACGCCTCTATGAAAGAAGTATATGACGGGAATCTGAAAGCTTACGTAACGCCGGATGCCTACCACGGGGAAATTAAAAGCATGATGACCTACTACAATGCCATGCTTGTGCAGATCAATCATTACATCAGGGAACAGGTGGAAAGTGGAGAAAGAGCTGGAGCTGGAAGTTCTTATGGGGCAGATTAATCCCCATTTTCTCTATAATACCCTGGAGAATATTGTGTGGAAGTCCAATGAGGTAGGGAGACCGGATATCGGCCGCATAGCGGCTGCACTTGGAGGCTTGTACCGGCTGTCAATCGGAAACGGAGAAACGATTGTGCCGGTTAAACAGGAATTGGAGCATGTCACCGCCTATGTAAACATACAGAAAAACCGGTATAAGGAGCGGGTCGAGTTTGATATGGAAGTGGATTACGACCAGGTATGGGGCTTTTCCATGATTAAACTGACTCTGCAGCCGGTGGTGGAGAATTGTTTTATGTATGCAATGGAGGACATTAACCATATTTTGAAAATCAGGCTGGATATCCGGGTTTTAAAGGATATTATCCGTTTCCGGGTGGCGGATAATGGCTGCGGAATGACAAAAAGCCAGTTAAAAGAGGTGCGGAACCAGATCGAAAACGGGGTTATGGGGGAAGAGAGGCTGTCCGTAAAACAGAAGCGGAAGGGAACAGGAATCGGCCTTTACAGTGTAAAGGAACGGATTGCCATCTATACGGGCTACAGGGACAGTGTTAAGATTTTCAGCAAGCCGGGAGTTGGTACGATTGTTACGATTACGGTCCCCCAAATAATATCACAGGACAAAAATAACCAATAAATGTAAAAATCCAACTATAGATTGCAGGCAGAACTCACGTTACAATAATTATATAAAAATCAATGGGAGGATTTATAACAATGAGAAAAAGTCTAAAGCCAATTATTTCTCTGTCACTCTGTGCAGCCATGGCCGCTGCTTCTTTAGCAGGCTGTTCTTCCGGACAGAAAACATCTGCGGAGACAACTGTAAGTGCTGCAGCAGAAACAACAGGCCCAGGTTCCTCGGCAGCTGCCTCAGATAAGCCATTTGAAGGTGTTAAATTAAAGTATGCCACAACCCAGACTGCAAGCACCGGTGAAGAGAACCAGAAATTAATCCAGCTGGTTAAAGAAAAAACAGGTATTGATATTGAATTCTATGTGATTCCAAGCGCGAAAGCCGGAGAAGTTGACAAGACTTTAGTCAGCTTAATGGCCGGAGATGAAATTGAC
>JASGGP010000039.1:0-21731 GCA_047604985.1 Lacrimispora sp. | reverse complement strand
TCATAAACAATGGGGATTCCGGGATGGCGCAATTCTTTTAAAACAAGTGCTTCACGCCTGAAATGTTCATAATTGAGAAAGCTTTTGGGTACCCGCTTGACCGCCCGGTACTCCTCAAGCCCAAGATGAACCGCCAGAAATACTGTTCCTGCCCGGCCGGTTCCCAAGATGCCGCATAGCTGATATTTGCCAAACAATGTAACGGTGCTTACTGCAGCCACCTCCTTTTGCCTGTCCAATATCATCTCTTATGGTGTATTTTAATATACTTTGTTCGATTTTTCAACTGTTTTTATTATAAAGTTTAAATTAATACTGCGATTCCTTGTTTTCAGGCCATATTTAAAAAGCAGGCTCGGTATATATCACTTACTCGTATAAAAGAATTCAGGCCGGTAAGAAATTAATCCTCTTAAAAATTATAAGACAGATGACTTTTTATCTGTCCTATGATATAGTTCCATTATAGAAAGTAATGATTATGATATTAGATTCACAAATGAGACAGCAGAAATTAGGAATAACCAATCATAAAACAAACACTTCTTCCATATCGCAAATCCAAAAAAATCCCACTTAGAATAAAAACAGCATCAGTACCGTTAATAATGCTTTACTTAAAACTTAACAAACGAGCAGATCCATTTACCTGTCCTGCTGCAGAAATGAAAAATCAAGTCTTAGAAATTGCTCTAAAAATACTCTAGGAAGTTTGAAAACAGAAAAACTTTCCGTTTGAACAATCCCGGCAAAAACCTGGGAGGCTGTAGACCCTCTGCTCATAATCCAAACCCGTAAAGGAAACAAAAACTTATGGAAGTTGTTGGCGTAATATCACCTTACATAGAATCACTAATCAATATACCAATAGCTGAAGATAGAAAAATATATATTGGTCCATCAAATATTGCTCATATGCAATCATCTCATCCCAATGACTATGTAAAATATAAAGACAAACTCTTAAATATATTATCCTCTCCCGACTACGTAGGTGTGAATCCCAGATAATTCAATAGAATTCGTTAAAGAATTCCAATTAGAAGATGAATATGTAAAGGTAGCTATTAGGGTCTCAGCCAACAAGAGATATTATGCACGGTCTTTATATGTTTTAAATTACAATAGAGTACAAAATTTCATCGCAAAAGGAACGCTTAAGAAACTTGACAAATACCTGTAATTTGGTATAATTATGATACAATATGTATAACATTTATTTGAATAAAAATTAGAGGACGGAACGGGCAGCCGTCGCCCTGGTTGGAGATGTGGGAATGTCACCCCACCTATTTTTATTCAAATTATCAGGCAGATACTCCGGTTATCTGCCTTTTTTCATTTCCGCTGACAATATTGAAGCAAACTCCCGCAAAAATAAGCCTGTTTCAGAAATTTCAATAATTTTATAATATACGGCTGTCAAGCCACAGTTTCGGAATTTACATTTATCAACCAGTACTCCCGTTTTTTTTACATTCAAACCTTAAATTTATATAAATTTTTTCACATAGTAATTGCCTTTTTGCTATACTATATAGTATAGTTATGTTGAGGAAGTATGGAAACATTTATTCACCATTTTTAAAAGAACAGGAAGTGATCCTATGAAGATAGAACGTATCAATGAAAATCAGATCCGTTGTACGCTTACCAGCTTTGATTTAAGCGTCCGGAACCTAAACTTAGGCGAACTTGCCTATGGCAGCGAAAAAGCCCGCAACCTGTTCCGCGAGATGATTCAGAAAGCCTCTAACGAAGTGGGATTTGAAGCAGAAGACATTCCTCTCATGGTAGAAGCGATTCCTCTATCTAACGAAAGCGTGATGTTAGTAATCACTAAAATCGAAGACCCGGAAGAATTAGATACCAGGTTTGCCAAATTTTCACCTTCAAGCGACGAAGACACGGACTCCCTTTCAGGAGATCTTGCCAGCGAGCTTCTGGAAGGTGCGGAAGGGCTGCTCAGCCTGCTTGGAATTGACAAAAAAGAAGAACCGGAAGCAGAACAGCCCAAAGAGAAAACAGGCGCTTCCTCAATACGAATTTATTGTTTTCAAAGCCTGGATCAGGTATCTGATGCCGCGAGAACCATCGGACAGGTTTACGATGGGGAGAATACATTATACAAAAAGCCTGATACGAGACAGTATTATCTGGTAATCAGGAACACTCCTGACAAATCTCAGAATTTCAGCCGTGTCTGCAACCTGCTTGCGGAATACGGTTCCAAGATTCATCAGGATTACGCTTCAGAAGCGTACTACAAGGAACATTACGAGGTGTTGATTGAAGGCCACGCTCTTCAGTCTCTTGCCAAACTTTAATCCGTTCCTTTGTTCATAGTACTTCATCACAGCCAAAACGAGGTTCGGCCCTTTTTAAGGGTCCGGACCTCGTTTTAAAATTCCAGCGCTTCCTCCAGAAAAAACCTTGCAATCAAATCCAAAGTGGCATCTGTTTCCTTACAGGGAATCAGGATCCAGTCGTGAACCATCTTTGCACCTTTTTTATAAATGATTCCGGTTCCGTCAAGGCCGCCGGCTTTTTCCGCCAGCAGTTCACAATCCGGAGTCAGTATTTCCTCCGTGCCGGAAAATATGAGAATCTGGCCTAAATGGTTCCAGTCGCCATAAAGGGGAGAGACAAAGGGATGGTCCGGCTCCACAGAGCCTCTGTAACGGACTCCGGCTTCCTTAAGAGCTTCCAGGGGAAGAATGGGGTCTGATTTCTTTGTGATCTTTATTTTGGGATTATCAAGAGCAATGTCAAGCCAGGGGGAAACCACAGCTGTTCTCACAGGCATAGGCAGCTTTCCTGAGTTCCTGAGCTCCTGTAAAAGGGAAAGAGCCAGACCTCCGCCGGAAAAATCTCCAAACAGAAAAAAACGGTCAGCCGGATATTCCTCTGTCAGGCGGCGGTAAACGCTTAACAGGCATTGGCGGACTTGAAGCGCCGTATACTCCGGGGCCAGCGGGCATTGGGGAATGGACACTCTCACCTGTTCCTTCCCTGCAAAATACTCCGCGATTTCCCGGTACCTTCCAGACGGCTCTAAGGTATAGGCCCCTCCCGGAAGCATCAGTATGTGATCGTTTTTTGTATAGCTTCCATTTATGGTGATTCCCTGAAAGCCGTCCGCATTCCAGGACCTTACCCGGACCTTTTTTGAAAACCTCTCCGGTGCCAGCTGGAAAGTCCCTCTGGGAGGCTGTTCCAATTCCAGGGCCAGCTTTCTGTCCCATTTCATGATTCCCGCAATAAACCTTGTTCTATCCGCTTTTAAGCTCATAATGGCGTCTCTCCTTTCCCAGGAACTTTATCTTAATTGTCTTATTTTTTATCTGGAATACTATATAAATATTTCAGAAAAGTTTCCGTTTTGCAAGGCTATCCTTTCCGGGCCAGCATTCCTTCATCCACTCTCCCTTTCTCAATAAACCCCACATTTTTATAAGCCTTATTGGAAAATGGATTGGAAAGATCCGTATACAATACCGGCGTTTTTTCTTTTTCAAGAATCCTTTTGCTGATAAATGCGATTAAAGCAGAGGCATACCCTTTTCCCCTGGATTCCGGCCGAATATATACCAGACTGACAGCAGCCGATTGCCCGGTTTCTCTTGAGCATTGAGCGGTTGCGGCCACAATCCCATTTTTCATTGCAGAATATAAGTTTGTCTTGTGATTATACCAAATTTCCCGCAATACTTCCATACCGCTGTGCAAATTTCATCCCAAGCGCATCTTTCCATGGCTGCCGCGGCCATGGTTATGGCTCCGTCCATACCGCTCCCCATAAGCACGTCACGGAATGACGTGGAAAGTCAGCGGGGATTATGGTATGATGGCCTTAAGAAACAACGATACGGCTTTTACAGCCTGTGAAAGGAAACAATATGACAAATCATGAAATAATGCAAATAGCAGTACAGCAATCGGCTGTGGACAGCGGCTGCCATGCCGGCGACTTTTTCTGTGCAGAAAACAAGGTGGTTATTTCTGAAAAGAGAACTGATGCCAGAAAATATCTGGAGCTGCCCTTTGACTGTGACTTAACTTCATACGGAAACAATATCGTGGCCTCCGTATCGGAATGCCTTGTCGATACAGTAGAAAGTTATATTAACAAATATCCTGTGGAGCATTGTTTTGAAACGCCGAATCTGCTTGTTCTGATGGAAAAGCTGAAGCCATTTGATTTAAATATCTGCTTTATGGCGGAGTACTTTTTACCGGATATAAATATGATCAGACCCCTTGCCTGCGGATATGAATTAAGGGTTATGGAGCCGGAAGATTTCGCCGGTTACTATCTGCCGGAATGGAGCAATGCCCTCTGTGAAAAGCGGAAACAGCTGGATGTGCTGGCTGTGGGCGCATTTGAAAATGGAAAGCTGATCGGTCTGGCCGGCTGCTCGGCGGATTGCGGTACCATGTGGCAAATAGGGATTGACGTGCTGCCGGAATACAGATGCCGGGGCATCGCCTCCTCCCTACAAGCGCCCTTGCTGCGGAAGCTTTAAAGCGGAATAAAGTTCCTTTCTATTGCTGCGCCTGGTCAAACATAAAATCAGCCAGAAATGCAATAAAGAGCGGATTTAAGCCGGCGTGGGTACAGGTTACCGCGAAGAAAAATGACTTCATTGCGGATATAAACAAATGACTTTATGTGCAGCACTGCTGTATCAGGAAGAAAAAATCTTTTCCCTCAAAAATGTCTGAGATCATTTCTCAATTAAAGGGTATTGCAAAATCACTCTGATTCAGTGATTTTGCAATACCCTCTTCCCACAGTCTCCTAATCTGCCTTTCTCTCAATAAACAGAAGAACCGAAGCAAAGTCCCCTGTCTCTGACAAAAAGCGTTCCCTGTCAATAGGAAGCCCAGCGTACATCAGCTCGCTTCCATAATACTCTCCTGCATCCTCTCCCATGGATACACGATACAGGGTATCCTCGCAAAGCCCGGCAAGGCGAAGCCTTAACCAGCCTGAATTGGCAGGATTTAACATCTGGTAATAAGCAACAATGGCCTTATCTTTCTCCTCCGACACCACCATCCAGGCCGTGTCATTTCCCTCAAAGGGACTTTTCAGCCGGTAAAAGGTTCCCTGGTGCAGAAGCTTCCGGTTCTCTTTATAGCAGGCAATCTGCTGCTTTACAACCTGAATCTCTTCCCCGCTCAGCCGGTTTAAATCCAGCTCATATCCAAAGGCCCCGAAAATGGCCGCATTTCCTCTCGTCTCCAATGGGGTGATCCTGTGAACCTGATGGTTTGGAACAGCGGAAACATGAGCTCCAATGCTGGAGACGGGATAAACCATGGTAGTTCCGTACTGGATTCTTAACCGGTCCACTGCATCGGTATTATCGCTGCACCAGGCCTGGGGTGCAAAGTAAAGCAGTCCCGGATCAAACCTGGCTCCGCCGCTGGCGCAGGATTCAAACAGGATTTCCGGAAAATCCTTAATGAGCCTGCCATATAAATCATATACGCCCAGAATAAACTTGTGCATGACCATCCCCTGCCGGTCCGGCGAAGCCCCTTTGGAGTAGCATTCCGTCAGATATCGGTTCATATCCCATTTAATATAGGATATTTTTGCCTTGCCCAGGATCTCCTTAAGCATATCATAAATGGCATCCACGATTTCTTTCCGCGAAAAGTCAAGAACATGCTGATGCCTGCTGGGCGTCTCGTACCGGCCGGGAGCCGACAGAATCCAGTCCGGATGGGCCTCATAAAAACGGCTGTCCTTATTGACCATTTCCGGCTCAATCCACAGTCCGAACTTTAAGCCCAGGGCTTCTATTTTCTCCGACAGCCCGGAGATTCCTTCCGGCAGCTTTTTTGTATTGACAAACCAGTCCCCAAGACCTCTGTAATCGTCGTTTCTCTCTCCGAACCAGCCGTCATCCAGGACAAAGAGCTCCACTCCTGTTTCCTTTGCTTTCTTTGCGATTTCTAAGATCTTTTCCTCATTGAAATCCATATAGGTGGCTTCCCAGTTATTTAAAAGCACCGGCCTTTCCCTGTCCCTCCAGTATCCCCTGGCAAGACGGGTTCTGTAAAGCCTATGGAAAACCTGGCTCATATGGGAAAGCCCCTCCTCCGAATACACCATGACCAGCTCCGGCGTCTGGAAAGATTCCCCTTCCTTTAGGGGCCATTCAAAGGTGTCGGGATGAATTCCCATAAGCACTCTGGCCGTATCATGGGAGCAGACCTCCACCTGACCTAAGAAGCTCCCGCTGTATACAAGGCTGAATCCATAGACCTGGCCGCTGCTTTCCGTAGTCTCTTTTCTTGCCAGAGCCAGAAATGGATTATGCTCTGCGCTGCTGATCCCTCTCATGCTGTAAACGGACTGAAGCCCCTGTTCCAAAGGTCTTCTCTTTACATACCTCTCTCTGGCCCAGGCCCCTGACAAATGAATCATTTCATAATCACAGTCCGGTAAATCCACCGCTGCGCTCATGGCGGTCAGAAGAAGGATTTTCTCCCTGCCGTGATGGTCATAACGGGCATGCCTTGTGATCACCGGAAGATCCTCAAATATGGTATAGGTGAGAATCAGATCCGTATCCATCACATGGTCGTGAAGCTTTATTTCCAGGGTATGGGCCTCTCCCTCATCCTCCACGTAAACCGCGGGCAGGGGTTCAATGGATGGCTTCCCCCTATAAATCCGATAGGAATCATAGGTAAAGCTGACGATCCTGCTGCCGTTCTCCTGCCTTATGACACAGGCCCCATACCGGTAATCCCCTGTTCCATAGGCCGGATATTCCTGTTTCGTATACTGTAAACACAGGCTCACCGGCTCCGGGCAGCTGATGGCGGCATGGGGACGTTCCCCTGTTTCGAATAAATAGCCATAGGATTCCCGGTCTGCAATGCGTTTTCCGTAATAGAGATTCCCCAGCTGTCCATTTCCCATCACCTGAATGATGTAGCTGACGGACTTGTTATACAAATGAAACTGTTGCGCTTGTTGGTGGTAAATGATTGGCATGATTGAAACTCCTTTTATAATTTTCCTCCTGATGTAGCAATTCCTTCTATAAACTGTTTCTGGAAGATTAAATAAATGACGATCATGGGAACACAGGCCAGCAGAGATGCCGCCATCAGCTCCGGATAATTGGTCACAAACTGTCCCTGGAGCTTTGCAAGGGCAGCTGATAAGGGCATGGTATTCTGCTCTGTGTTGACCACCAGGGGCCACATCAGCTCTTTAAATGCAAAGAGAGCCGTAAATATCCCAAGAGCCACCATGGAGGACTTTGTCAGGGGCGCCATTACATACAGAAAGGTCTGGCCGATGCTGCAGCCATCCAGTCTTGCGGCCTCCTCTAAAGACAGGGGAAGTCCCATATAAGCCTGACGGAGCAGAAATGTTCCAAAGGCTGTAACAAGGCCCGGGAAAAGCAGGCCAAAAGAGGTGTTTAACATTCCCAGCTTGCTCACCATTAAATACTGAGGGATGATAAAGATCTGGGATGGAACCATCATCTGGAACAAAACCAGGGAAAAAGCCAGATTCTTTCCTTTGAAATGGAGCCGTCCAAAGGCATATCCCGCCATGGTGGCCGTCAGCACGGCGCATATAACCCGTTCCACAATGAGAAGCAGAGTATTCCAGTAAAGCCTTAAAAAATTCATTTTGCTCATGACCGAATGAAATGCTTCTTTCCTCCAGACCGTGGGAAAGATGATGAAAGGATTCATCTGAGTGGACTCTGAGGTGCTCTTAAAAGCGGTCAGAATCATCCACCCAAAGGGAACCAGCATGATAACCGCCCCGATCCCCAGGATCAGGTAAACAAGACCCAATCTTACTTTTCTGCTATTATTCATATTCTCCTCCTTTCCCTAATTGTAATTTACCCATTTTTTCTGGCACGCCATCTGGATCACCGTAATGAAAAGAATGACAGCAAGAAGCAGCATGACAATGGAGGAACCGTATCCCTTATTTCCCTCGATAAAGGAGTATTTATAGAATAAATACACCAGCGACTGGGTTTTGGGAAGCGCCGGATTGTTTTTGTCCATCATCATGTAAATGCTGTCAAAGACCTGCATGGCTCCGATGACCCTTGTAACGGTCACGAAAAACATGGTGGGTGAAATCAGGGGTAAGGTGATGCGGAAAAACTGGTTGATCCCGCTGGCCCCGTCGATCTGGGCCGCTTCATAATAATCCCGGGAATTTCCTGAAGTCCTGCAAAGAACAGGACCATATTATATCCGATTACAGACCATATTCCTACCACAGCCACCGAGATAAATGCGATGGACGGATTGGAGATCCAGTTGACGGCAGGCAGACCTATTGACCGCAGCATATGATTGATAAGTCCGAACTCGGAATTGTACAGCCACCTCCAGACCATGGCCACCGCAGCAGGAGCCGCCACCATGGGCAGGAAATATATGGTCCGCCAGACAGACCGCGCCCGGACCTTTCCGTTTAAAAATACCGCCAGCACAAGGGCAATGGCAATAGAAAAGGGTACCTCCACCACCGCATATTTACAGGTATTCCACAGGGCCTGCCATACGGCGCCGTCCTGAAACAGCTTTTTGTAATTGTCAAAGCCGATGAAAATATTTCCCTTTCCAAAGGCCCCTGTCTTAAAAAAGCTCTGATAAATAGTCTGGAAAATGGGGATGATGTTTAAAATAATCAGGCCCGCCATGGTCGGCAGCAAAAACATCCACCCCCATAAAAATTCGCTTCTCTCCCGCCTTGATACCTTTATTTTTCTGTTCATTCATACCCTCCGTATTCCTGTTTAAAAAAGGGAGGCGAAAGCCTTGCTTTGCCTCCCTCAGCCGTTCTTATTCCTGTTCCAGCAGGGCGTTCATTTCCGTATTGATATCATTGCAGACATCCTCTACACTTCTGGCTCCTGTCCAGGCATCAATCAGCTTCTCCTGGCTCATGTTGTTCCATGCCAGAGTTGACTTGGAATACGGACGGATGACCAGATCCTTCATCATATCTAAATATGCCTGAAGATTGAAGTCCGGGTAAGCCTTGATCCAGTTGCTGGTGGTTCCTTCATAAGCGGAAATAACCACACCTAAGTCAGACTGCTTCTGCTGCGCCGGCTTGGAGCCCATGTATTCGATCAGCTTCCATGCTTCCTCCGGCTTGGAGGTATTGGCCGCTGCTGCCCAGCCCAGACCATTATAAATGGAAATCCGTTTTCCGGTTTCCGCATCCTTTGGCAGGACTGCAATATTGCAGTTTGCCTTCACGTAATCGTTGTTGCACAGCTCAGGAAGCATCCAGGAGCCCATGGTGACCATGGCTACCTTGCCCGCTTCAAATAAGGCTTCCTCTGTATTTTCCGCCATTACCTCATAAGGAGGAGTATAGCCGGCCTTCATTAAGTCCGTAATAAAGGTCAGAGCCTTAATGGTTCCAGGCTGGCTGAAGCCTGAGGATTTCTTATCGTCGCTGATGACATAGCCGCCCATGTCGTAAACCACGTTGTTCCAGCCGGCCTGGTCATTGCTGGGCCTTAAGGCAAAGCCGTACTGGCTTCCGTCTGCCTTTGTCAGCTTTTTTGCAGCCGCTGCAAAGTCATCCCAGGTCCAGTTCTCATCCGGATAGGAGACTCCTGCCTCGTCAAACATGGTCTTGTTGTACCAGAGGGCAATGGTGTCGATGTCCTTTGGCACCGCATACTGCTTTGTGCCTTCCCAGTTATAAATTCCTACAATGTCCTTTGGAAATTTGTCCATCTCCAGCTTATCGCTTGATTTGATCCGGTCTGTTAAATCCAAAAGCATCTCATATTCCGAATATCTTGCAATTTCGTTGGAATGCATCCAGAATACATCCGGTAAGGAACCGCCTGTGGCTCCCGCCTCCAGCATGGTCCAGTACTGCTCCCAGGGCGTTACCTGGATCTGGGTTTTAATTCCTGTCTCCGCGGTAAAATCCTTCATGATCTCTGTCAGTCCCGGCTCCTGGTTCTTATCCCAGATAGCCACCGTCAGGGTTCCTTCGGAAGCGCCGCTTTCGGCTGCCGCCTGGCTTTCGGCCGCTTTTGTCTCCGCCGCCTTGGTCTCCGTGGTTCCTGCCGTGGTTGCTCCCTGTCCGGCCTGCTGTCCTCCGCATCCCATCAGTGTTGCTGCCGCAAGCGCTGCCGCGGCGGCTGTCAGTCTCCAATTTCTTTTCACTTGAATACCTCCCCATTTTTAGCATTTTGCACATCTGCACGTATTTTTCCCTTAATGCTTTGTGCTCTTTTTTGTTCCTGCCTTTCATAATAAACTATTTTTCATAATTTTTACATGGTCTAATGTGATTATTACATGGGTTTTTGTTGTTTTTGTCTATGCCTGTTCCCTTATCCCTTTCCGGTACTGCAGGGGAGATTTTCCTTCCATCTGCTGAAAGCATCTGCAGAAAACCGAGGAATCGTGAAAGCCGCATGACAAGCCGGTCTCCGTGATGCTGAGCCCCGTATCCTCCAAAAGCCGCTTTGCCTCCATGATCCGGTAAGCGGTTAAATAGTGCTTGGGGGAAATGCCCTTATACTTCATGAAAAGCTTGTATAAATAGGTCCTGTCAATGCCCACATACCGGGCCACATCTCCGATCTGAATGGGATAGCTGTAATTATGGTGCATGTAGCCCTCTGCCTTGGACAAATAGCCCTGTTCATACTCCTTCCCCTCGGCCCGGACTTTTAAAAACCGGGAAAACAGCAGATAAAGATAGCCGGTCAGTTCATCCATATTATGGCCTCCGTCCAGAAAGGCTGTCACCAGCCGTTCTGTAAACAGCCTCCAATCCTCTCTTTCCCCAAAACGGTAGACATATCCGTTTTCCTCCTGCCGGTATTCACTTAAAAGCCTTTCGGCTTCCGTTCCCGCAAAGGCCGTCCAGGAATATTCCCACGGCTCCTCCTCATCCGCCTGATAATAAGTGACCTCCTGGGGCTTGATTAAAAACGCCTCCCCCGCCTTTAAGGCATACTCCTCCTCCCCTGCCCGGTAAATGCCCTTTCCCCGGAGCACCACGTGCATCAGATAATGGTTTCTTATGGCCGGGCCGAAAAAATGGCCGGGCGCACACTGTTCATGGCCGCAGTGGTATATGGTGATTCCCCTTGCCGCCTGGTTCATGGCTTCTTTCAAGCTTATACCCCCTATGCAACATAATGACAATTTTATGAAACAATCTTCCTATCTTTTTTCCTGCTGTAATTATACAATATCCTCATCAGACAGACAAGAAAAACAAGGAGGAGCATCATGGTAAAAATAACTTTCATGGGAGCGGGAAGCACCATATTTGCAAGAAATGTTTTAGGAGACTGCATGTGCACCCCGGTCCTTAATGACGCGGAAATCGCCCTTTATGACATTAACCCGGACCGCTTAAATGATTCAGAGCTCATTTTAAGTGCAATCAACAAAAATGTGAATGAAGGCCGGGCTAACATCAAAACCTATCTTGGAGCGGAAAACAGGAAAGCGGCCCTTTCCGGCGCCAGCTTTGTGGTCAATGCCATCCAGGTGGGAGGCTACGATCCCTGCACCATCACAGATTTTGAAGTACCGAAAAAATACGGCCTAAGGCAGACCATCGCAGACACCTTAGGGATCGGCGGCATCATGCGGGGGCTGCGGACCATTCCCGTCATGGAAGACTTTGCAAGGGACATAGAAGAGGTATGCCCCGAGGCCTGGTTCTTAAACTACACCAATCCCATGGCCATCTTAACCGGCTACATGCAGCGTTACACCTCTGTAAAGACCATCGGCTTATGCCACAGCGTCCAGGTGTGCTCGGAAACCCTGTTAAAGGAGCTGGGCATGGAAGATAAGCTGGAGGGAAGAACAGAGCTGATTGCGGGAATCAACCACATGGCCTGGCTTTTAAAGCTCCGGGACAAGGACGGACAGGACCTCTATCCCATCATAAAGGAAAAGGCCCTTCAGAAGAACTTAACGGAAAAGCATAAGGACATGGTCCGCTTGGAATACATCAAAAATTTAGGCTACTATTGCACGGAATCCAGCGAGCACAACGCGGAATATAATCCATTGTTTATAAAGTCCAGATATCCGGATATGATTGAAGAATTCCAGATTCCCTTAGATGAATACCCACGCCGCTGCATTAAGCAGATCAACGAGTGGGAGGCGGAAAAGGCTTCTATTTTAAACGACGGAAAGATCACCCATGCCCGCTCCCATGAATACGCTTCTTATATTATGGAAGCAATCCTGACCAACAAGCCCTATAAGATCGGCGCAAGCGTGATCAATCATGGGCTCATCGACAACTTACCTTCAGACGCCTGTGTGGAAGTTCCCTGTCTGGTGGACGGAAGCGGAATCACCCCCTGCCATGTGGGACGCCTTCCAACCCAGCTTGCAGCCATGAATATGACAAATATAAACGTCCAGCTTCTCACCATGGAAGCCGCCCATAACAGGGATATAAACACCATCTACCAGGCAGCCATGCTGGACCCGCACACTGCCGCAGAGCTGAACATAAAGGATATCCGGGCTATGGTGGATGAGCTGATAGCCACCCACGGCGATTACATGAAAATGTACCGTTAAGCCGCCCTATCCTGGAAATATCAATTGCAGCTTAAGCTTTCTTCCTGTATAATAGACCCTATCAAACTTCCACGAAAAATGGATCGTCTGACAGGGTCTTTCATCTGATTTACGCGAGTGACGGGCGAAACTTGCAGCGCGTGTTTCGTCTCGCAGAGGGGGCGTTTCTTTGAGCGAAAAACAAACGACTTATAAAAATGTAGCAGGCTTTCGCTGCCTGCGGAACATCAAGCGGCAGACCAATGATCTGTTTCTGGTCCACTGTGGAATCCAGCAGTGTCCGCCCGGATATACCTATGATCACAAGGTTCCAAATGAGTACCATCTTCATTTTGTGCTGCGGGGAGCCGGAATCCTGGAAATAAACGGGACCCGCCACAAATTAAAGACCGACGACCTTTTCTTAATCCCCAAGGACTGCCCCATCGCTTACCATGCGGATTACCAGAATCCATGGGAATACATGTGGATCACCTTTGACGGGGAAATGGCGGAAACCTACTTAAGCTATGCGGGCTTATCGGCGGAGAACCCGACCATCCACTCCCAGATCCCAAGCCAGCTTTACCTGCCGATGATCCAGAAGATCCTGGATACCAACCAGCTGACTTTTGCCAACGAGATCCGGCGGGTGGGATATTTATACGAGATCATATCCACCTTAATCGACACCCAGAGCAGCCTGCGGGCCAGCAAAAAGAACCAGTACGATTACTCCATTGACACCTACGTGGACTACGCCTTACAGTATATCAAGTTCAACTACGCTCACATCAAGGTCCAGGACATTGCAGATTACATCGGCATCAACCGTTCTTATTTAACTTCCATTTTTAAAAAACAGCTCCGGGTATCTCCCCAGGAGTATTTAATGCGTTACCGGCTTAACATCGCAGCCCACCAGCTGACCACCACCTCTTCTTCCATTCAGGAAATAGCCACCAGCATTGGATATGACAATCCTTTGACATTTTCAAAAATATTCAAGCAGGAATACGGAATGAGCCCAAAGCTTTTCCGGGAAGAAAAAAAAGAGGCGGGTCATTCATGACCTGCCTCCTTAATCATATTTACACGTGTATCGTCTTGTTCTATCTGTCAACCAGCACTTCATTGATCTGTGAAACCAGAACGTCACAGTCGATTCCATGAACCATGCAAGCTTCCTCTAAGGACTCGCCCTGAGATGATGGGCAGCCAAGACAGTGCATTCCTGCACGCATTAAAATAGGAGCAATGCTTTCATCCATTCCAAGCATTTCGCCTATCAACATATCTTTATTGATCTGCATCTTGTATTCCTCCTTTTAAAAATGTACATACTGTCTTTCTAATATAATACTTTTCCTTACAATTAGCAAGGCCTAATTACTATTTTCCCCAGAAAGCCTTTTTACAAATTTTTCTCAATAAGAGCTATTGACATTGTATACAGTATTCATATATAATGTATTCATACAGAGATTGTATGAATTATAATCCCTGGAGTCACTTATTTATCACACCTGCTTATATAGAGCTTTTACGGAGGTACAACACTATGAGACAAGAATGGAGAAATTTTAAAGGCGGCGCCTGGGAACGGGAAATCAGCGTCAGGGATTTTATACAGAAAAACTATGCCCCCTATGACGAAGATGAGTCTTTTCTTGCAGGGCCTACAAAGGCAACAATGGAGCTTTGGGAGCAGGTTCTGGATTTATCCAGACAGGAACGGGAAGCCGGCGGCGTATTGGATATGGATACAAAGGTCATTTCCACCATTACCTCCCACGGACCGGGATATTTAAATAAAGAAGAAGAAACTATCGTGGGCTTTCAGACTGATAAGCCCTTTAAGCGTTCCTTACAGCCCTACGGCGGCATCCGCATGGCGGAAAAGGCCTGTTCGGACAACGGCTATGCCATTGACCCAGAGATAAGGGAATTCTTTACCATCCACAGAAAGACCCACAATGCCGGCGTTTTTGACGCCTATACCCAGGAAATGAGGGACTGCCGTTCCAACCACATCATCACTGGCCTGCCAGACGCCTACGGCCGGGGACGCATCATCGGCGATTACCGCCGGGTAGCCCTCTACGGCATCGACCGCCTGATTGAGGATAAGACTGAACAGAAGGACACCACCCGCACCACCATGTATTCTGATGTAATCCGGGAAAGGGAAGAGCTTTCCGAGCAGATCCGTGCCTTAAAGGAGCTTAAGAAGCTGGGAGATGTTTACGGCTTTGATATCTCAAAGCCTGCTGCAAACGTAAAGGAAGCCATCCAGTGGACCTATCTGGCCTATCTGGCTGCAGTTAAGGAGCAGAACGGAGCCGCCATGTCTCTTGGACGTACCTCCACCTTCCTTGATATTTATTCTCAGAGAGATTTGGCAGACGGAACGTTTACAGAGGAAGAGATTCAGGAATTTGTAGACCATTTCATCATGAAGCTGCGTCTTGTAAAATTCGCCCGTACACCGGAATACAACGAGCTGTTCTCCGGCGATCCTACCTGGGTGACCGAGTCCATCGGCGGCGTGGGAATCGACGGACGCCACATGGTAACGAAGATGTCTTACCGTTACCTTCACACCCTGGAAAACTTGGGAACCGCTCCGGAGCCAAATTTAACCGTGCTATGGTCCACAAGGCTTCCGGAAAACTTCAAGCGTTTCTGTGCCAAGACCTCCATCCAGTCCTCTTCCATCCAGTATGAGAATGACGACTTAATGAGAGTGACCCACGGCGACGATTACGCCATTGCCTGCTGCGTATCCTCCATGAGACTGGGCAAGGAAATGCAGTTCTTCGGCGCAAGAGCCAACTTGGCAAAATGCCTCTTATACTCCATCAACGGCGGCGTGGATGAGGTTTCCAAAAAGCAGGTAGGCCCCAAATACCGCCCAATCACCTCTGAATACTTAGATTACGAGGAGGTAATGTCCGCTTATAAGGACATGATGAAATGGCTGGCCCAGGTTTATGTAAACACCTTGAACATCATTCACTACATGCACGACAGATACAGCTATGAGCGCATCCAGATGGCTCTCCACGACAAAAAGGTAACCCGCTGGTTTGCCACCGGCATTGCCGGACTTTCCGTAGTGGCCGATTCCTTATCTGCCATTAAATACGCAAAGGTAAAGACCATCCGTGATGAAAACGGCATTGTTGTGGACTATGAAGTGGAAGGAGACTTCCCTAAATACGGCAATAACGACGACCGTGTAGACCAGATTGCCACAGAACTGGTTCACACCTTCATGAACTTTGTAAAAGGAAACCACACCTACCGGGACAGCATTCCCACCACCTCCATTCTGACCATTACCTCCAACGTGGTATATGGAAAGAACACAGGAGCCACTCCTGACGGACGTAAGGGCGGGGAAGCTTTCGCACCGGGAGCCAACCCCATGCACCACCGCGACAGCCACGGAGCCGTAGCTTCTCTTGCTTCCGTAGCAAAGCTTCCTTTCCGCGACGCCCAGGATGGAATCTCCAACACTTTCTCCATCGTGCCCGGCGCTTTAGGCAAGGAGGATCAGATTTTCAGCGGAGACCTAGAGCTGGATTTAGAGCTGGCCCTCAGTGACGACCAGAAATAAGGAGGTCGGTTATATGGAAGATTCCAGAGAAAAACAAATTGATGATATCGTCTCCATGCTGGACCGTTTTATGACCGGAGACGGCGGACACATGAACATCCGCGTTTCAGAAGACGGCACCGTAAATACCGAGGAGACAATGAAAAAATCAGTCACCACCATGAAGTCTTCAGACTGTTCGGACGGCGATTCGGCCTGCCGCATCCCCAACTTATTCGAGGGGCTGGACGACAACCTGTGACCATGGAAACAATACAAATCACTATAGGAGGACAAAAATATGGCAAATATCAGCGAATCCCAGATCGACAATCTTGTGAATTTATTAGACGGTTATGTAGAAGAAGGCGGACATCACTTAAATGTCAATGTCTTCACCCGCGAAACCCTGCTGGATGCCCAGCAGCATCCGGAAAATTATCCTCAGCTCACAGTAAGGGTATCCGGCTATGCGGTTAATTTTATCAAGCTGTCAAAAGAACAGCAGGACGAAGTAATCTCACGGACATTCCATAACACCATCTAACAGCAATGAGCAGTGCAGAAAAACGCAACAGCAATGAGCAGTGCAGAAAGATGCAACAGCAATGAGCAGTGCAGAAATATTTGTGGGATCTGGGGACAGGGAGCTTGCTCACTGGCCCCAGATCACGCAAATATTTCTATAGGGCGAATGCCCGGCATGAATAATTTGGCGGCCAACATCCAGGCTTTCAGCAACATATTCCGCCCCGCCAAATTATGAATGGCACTGCGGCCCCCTGCAACCATACCAAATTATAAATGGCACTGCGGCCCTCAGCACCCCCACCCATCCATCCCACCCCCCACCAAATAGCAAAGAAGGCGATTCATCTATGACGGGACACATCCACTCCATCGAAAGCTTCGGCACCGTTGACGGCCCTGGCATCCGCATGGTGATTTTTTTTCAAGGCTGCCCCATGCGCTGTCAGTACTGTCACAATCCCGACACCTGGAAAACATCAGGCGGAACCGAGATGACGGTTGAAGAAATCCTAAACCAATACGAGGCATCCCGGCACTTCTACCGGGGCGGCGGCATAACAGCCACCGGAGGAGAGCCCCTCATGCAGCTGGATTTTATAACAGAGCTTTTCGAAGCAGCAAAAAAAAGAGACATTCACACCTGTCTCGACACCTCCGGCGTCACTTTCGGAAGAAAGAATCCGGATTTTCTAATGAAAATGGACCGACTCCTCGCATCCACAGATCTCGTCTTACTGGACCTAAAACAAATCGACGCCCAAAAACATCAGTCCCTTACCGGACATTCCAACGAAAACATCCTGGACTTCGCCCGGTACTTAAGCGAGAAAGATATCCCCGCATGGATCCGCCACGTAGTAGTCCCCGGCCTTACAGACCAGGAGTCCGACCTTTACCGCCTGGGACGCTTCATCGGAGAACTGAAAAATGTCAAGGCACTTGATGTTCTGCCCTATCATGACATGGGAAAAGTAAAGTACGAAAGTCTCGGAATGGACTACCCTTTAAAAGACGTTCCCCCCATGTCAAAAGAGGGAGCCATTGCCGCAAAAAAAGTCATCTTAAGGGGTATCAGGGATGCCCGCACGGGTGTTCCTGTCCAGGATTGCTCCTAAAATTAAACATGATTTACAACAAATACTACTTGAATATTTCTTATTAATAGTATAAAATATAGAAAAATGTATAGAATATAAGGAGGTTATTTATCATGGCACGTGTTATTAGTGATGCTTGTGTTAGCTGCGGATCCTGCGAAGGAGAGTGCCCGGTTAGCGCTATTAGCCAGGGTGATTCCCAATATGTTATTGATGCAGATTCCTGTATCGACTGCGGCGCTTGTGAGGGTGTGTGCCCAACAGGAGCTATTTCTGAAGCTTAATTATGAATACATAAGTGCCTCTTCCGCATGGAAGGGGCATTTTGTTTTTACCGTTCAGCCAGGCTGTGAAAGGCATGGCAAAACGGTAACACTTCATCAGGGAAAGGATATTTCAATATGAGAAAACCATTGATCGGCCTGACTCCCGCTCACGATCTCACAGAGGGAGATGTTAAGGCCCGTCCTACCTATCTCAGGGCTTTGGAAGCGGCTGGAGCAATTCCCGTGGTAATGCCTTTGGAGGTCTCAAAAGAGGATTTAAAGCAGCTTGCAGAAGAACTGGATGGGTTCCTGTTTACGGGAGGGCCCGACGTGCATCCTTTCCTCTTTGGAGAGGAAACCCATGAAAAGTGCGGAAATGTTTCGGCCAAAAGAGACCGGATGGAGCTGGACCTCTTTCCCCTGGTTCTGGAGCTTCAAAAACCGGTTCTCGGAATCTGCAGAGGAATTCAGGTATTAAATATTGCGCTGGGGGGAAATATCTGGCAGGATATACCGTCCCAGACAAAACGTGATTTTCTTTTGGCCCATTCCCAGCCCTTTTATTATGATATGCCGTGCCATACAGTGACCCTAAAAGAGGGAAGCCGTCTGGCAGAGATATCGGGAAGCCAGTCCATCAATGTCAACAGCATGCACCATCAGGCTGTAAAGGATTTAGGACAGGGGCTGAAAGCCGTAGGATATTCTCCTGACGGGCTGGTGGAAGCGGTGGAAATGCCCGGTCACCCCTTTTTTGTGGGAGTTCAGTGGCATCCGGAGTACTTATGGGAAAAGAATGAAGAGGCCCGCCGGTTATTTCAGGCATTTACCGGGGCATGCAGAAAATGATCGGAAAATCCGCAGGCTGCACTTTCAGAGGCAGCTGCGGATTTCTTTGCCTGAGCCGGTCTCCCTGCTCTTTTCTCTGAAAGTAGTGGTTTTACAGTTTCTTCCCGTTGCGCCCGAACTTCTTTTTACGGTTAAAAAAGGGAATCTTGGAGGCAGCCGCTTCCGCACGGCCTTTGTTATCTTTCTGATAAGTCCGCAGCAGCTCGTCCAGCTGTTTGAAGCGGTCTTCTTCTTTTTCTTCCCTTAAGGTCATTAAATATTCCATTTCCTTAATAACCTTGTCGTTTACCAGGCCGCTTACCTCCTGGCTTAACTGCTCGTTATTTACTTCCAACGCCCGCCCAATAATATGATTCATGATCTCCTGGAACTGTTCCATTTTATCCTGTGCAATGGTAACCTGCGCTGTATTATGTATTTCGCTAAGGCCTGTTTCTCCTTCCTGACCGGATGAGGTGCTTTCCTTAAGCTCCTGGGTCACCTGCCCTTCCAGTAATTCATCAGAGATTTCCGGATCCTTGTCGTCTCCGATGATTTTATCCAGCGCTGTTTTAATGGCTTTTAACTGATATCCCTTTTCCTTTAAATCCTTGATCTGTCTGAATAAACGGATGTGTGCTTCGGTGTAATACCGGTGTCCCATCTCATTTCTTGGAATCTTCAACTCCAGCTCGTCCTCCCAGTATCTAAGGACATGAGACTCCACATCGACTTTCTTCGATGCATCCGATATTAAGTAATGTATCTCAGCCATAGCTATATCCTCTCCTTTAGTTCGTTTAGTTTAGTATTCTTAACCTTACTATTTATATCTTATGCTGGATTGATACAGAATATGAATGAGAATTGGAAAATTTTTTAAGGGATTCGATGAAAAAGCAATCTTTCTGGACGGTTGGGAGACAACGGGTAAAGAATGCGTTTAAAGGACATGATAAACACCTGGAACCGGAGATTTACGGAAACAGAAGCATTAAAAAAGGGCTGCTGCAAAAAAGAAGATAAATACCATATATTGTGCATATCAAAATACAATATACACAATCCGGTATTAACTTTCTTTTTTGCAGCAGCCCTTAAGATTTCTATTGTCGGGCCATATTTGCAAACTTCGTGAACTCCGGCCGCCACACCAGATTGACGGTTCCGATGGGGCCGTTTCTCTGCTTTGCGATAATTACTTCCGCAATATTCGGCATATCCGTATCCTTATTATAATAATCATCACGGTACAAAAACATTACCACGTCGGCATCCTGCTCAATGGCCCCTGATTCTCGAAGATCCGAAAGCATGGGCCTGTGGTCCTGCCTGGTTTCGCAGGCACGGCTAAGCTGTGATAAAGCGATTACAGGGGCATTTAACTCCCTGGCCAGGGCCTTTAAGGATCTGGATATCTCAGAGATTTCCTGCTGGCGGTTGTCGCCGCCCTTTCCGCTTCCGCTCATCAACTGCAAATAGTCGATGATGACTGCGCTGAGGCCGTATTCCAGCTTCATCTTGCGGCATCTGGACCGCAGCTCCATGATGGAAATTCCCGGG
This sequence comes from Lacrimispora sp., assembly GCA_047604985.1. Classification (GTDB taxonomy): domain Bacteria; phylum Bacillota; class Clostridia; order Lachnospirales; family Lachnospiraceae; genus Lacrimispora. Next base: position 1,260 of record JASGGP010000039.1, on the reverse strand, counting down.
GTGTCGTCTATGATGAGCTTGGAATTGCCGATGACGCCGATGCCCTCTACCACTGCATCCCAGTCGGAATCGGATAGGGTTCCGGTCCGGAGCTTCTGGGAATCTACATTGGATTCCATGGCAAGCATACGGTTGACCAGCTGTTCCTTTGACATTTCCAGACTGAATACCATACAGGGCAGGCCCTTTTTCACCGATACATGGTCTACTAAGTTCAGCACAAAGGCCGTTTTACCCATGGAAGGACGAGCAGCGATTAAGATAAAATCCGAGGGCTGAAGGCCGGAGGTCTTGTAATCCAAATCAATGAAGCCTGTGGGAATTCCGGTTACGGTCCCCTGGTTTTTGGAGGCCTCCTCGATTTTTTCCAGGACGTTCATGGCAACCTGGCGGATAGGAACGAAATCTCCTGAGTTCCTGTTCTGCAGCAGGTTAAAAATAGTTTTTTCCGTGGTGGCCAAAATGGTCTCTAAAGGTTCCTTTCCCGAATAGCAGGTATTTGAAATGTCCTCATTGACCTTAATAAGCCGCCGCAGGACAGCCTTATCCCGCACAATATTGGCATAGGATTTAACATTTGCAGAGGTGGGAACCGTGGTTAAAATGTCTCTGACAAAGTCCAGGCTGGAAACCTCCGGGGGGACATCTTTCTCTTTCAGACGGTTTTGAAGCGTCACCAGATCCACAGGAAGATTCTCATTAAAAAGCTCCAGTATGGCCTCATACATGACGCCATACTGGTGCTGGTAAAAGTCTCCTGCCATGACAATCTCCGAAGCCGCGATGATCGCATCCCGGTCCATCAGCATGGAGCCGATCACAGACTGCTCCGCCTCTATGCTGTGAGGAAGGACCCGTTTAATCAGGGCATCATCCATGTCCATGCCTCCTAGCTCTCCACTACCTTAACGATCAGCTTTGCAGTTACATCCTTATGAAGCTTAATCGGAACCTCATGGGAACCGAAAGTCTTAAGGGGATCGGGAAGAACCAGCTTCTTTTTATCAATATCATATCCCAGCTGGCTCTGAATGGCCGCTGCGATTTCTTTTCCTGATACAGAACCAAAGGCCCTGCCGCCCTCACCCGCCTTGATGGACAGCGTGACGGAGGCTTCCGACAGCTTGGCTCCAAGGTCCTGGGCCGCTTTCAGCTGGTCTGCCGCAACCTTCGCTTCATTGGCTTTCTGAAGCTTTAAATCATTTAAATTTTTTGTAGTTGCTTCGATTCCAAGCTTTTTCGGGAGAATGAAATTTCTTG
>JASGGP010000038.1:0-21884 GCA_047604985.1 Lacrimispora sp. | reverse complement strand
CTGCTGACAGAGCAGGCAGCAGCAGGCGAGAGCTTTTGCATCGTATTATCCGCCTTTACGGGAGATCAGAATTTCAAGCTGGTCCTGGATTCCAGGATCAAGGTTCTGGACCGGGAAACAGAGCAGTATTATTACGACATTTCCGTTCCCTACAACGTGGCCCGTCTGCTTCCTGACAGCGACAGCGCTCATATCATCATTCTTCAGGCCGTCAACGAATCCTTAAATCTTCTGGATTTACGGAAGAGCCATTCAGAGGAATATTACGCCAGCTTAAAAAAGGCCAGCCGGTATATGCAGGAAGAATTTTACGGCAAGCACTGCGGAAACAGCAGGGAAACGATTTACTGTATTGGCCATACCCACATTGATGTGGCCTGGCTGTGGACCCTGGCCGTTACGGAGGATAAGGCCGTAAGAAGCTTTTCCACGGTTCTGGAGCTGATGCGCCAGTATCCCGAATACCTCTTTATGTCAAGCCAGCCTCAGCTTTATAAGTATGTGAAGAAAAATGCGCCGGAGGTTTATGCGGAAATCAAGGAGCGGGTCGCGGAAGGAAGATGGGAGACCGAGGGGGGCATGTTCGTGGAAGCTGACTGCAACTTATCCTCAGGGGAATCCCTGGTGCGCCAGTTCCTGCACGGCAAGGAATTTTTCCGGGAGGAGTTCGGAAAGGACAATGAGATCCTGTGGCTTCCGGATGTATTCGGATATTCTGCCGCCCTTCCCCAGATCATGAAAAAGTGCGGAATCAAATACTTCATGACGACGAAAATAAGCTGGAATGAATTTAACAAAATGCCATATGACACCTTTGAATGGGAAGGAATCGACGGAACCAGAATCCTGACCCATTTCAGCCCCAGCCGGGATTACAATAAGGCGGCGGAGGAAGGGGGAACGGAGACCGAGCATTTTACCACCTATAACGCATACATAAATCCCTCACAGGTGAAAGGCGCATGGGCCAGATACAGCCAGAAATATTTAAACGGCGAGGTACTCATGTCCTTTGGCTATGGAGACGGAGGCGGCGGCCCCACAAAGGATATGCTGGAGAACCAGAGAAGGCTGGAAAAGGGAATCCCGGGCTGCCCAAGGACCCATATGAGCACTTCCAGGGCTTTCTTTGAAAAGCTGGACGAAGAGGTGAGAGGGAAAAAATATCTTCCGGCCTGGGTGGGAGAACTGTACTTGGAATACCACAGAGGCACCTACACCTCCATGGCAAGAAACAAGAAGTTCAACCGGAAATCAGAATTTTTATTTCAGAATGCGGAATTTTACGGAATGCTGGATGAGGTACTGAACCGGAGCCAGTATCCAAAGGAGAAGATCAGGGGCGCCTGGGAAGTGATTTTAAGAAACCAGTTCCATGACATTCTGCCGGGTTCCTCCATCCGGGAGGTATACGAGGATTCAAAGAAAGAGTATGAGAGCATTGGGAAAACCGGAAGAGAGCTGGTGGCAGACGCCCTGTCCCATGTGGCCGAAAACATTGATGCTCCGGAGAACAGTCTGGTTGTATTTAATCCCAACAGCTTTAGGGGAGAGGGAATCGTGTCCTTTAAAGCTCCCGGTTTCCTGGAAAATCCTGTGGTCATGGATGGAGATGAGGCCCTTCCCGCTCAGAAGACTGCCGACGGCTCCTATGTATTCTGCCCGTCCGCCATTCCGTCAAAGGGCTATAAAGCTTTTGAACTTAAGGCGGAAAACGCTGCCTCCGGTCTTAAAGAAGGACGCCTTGTTACTGGCTTAAAGGCGGATGACAGGCATCTGGAGAATGATTTTGTCCGGGTGACATTCCACGAAAACGGACAGATTTCCTCCATTTATGATAAGGTAAATGAACGGGAGGTGCTCCGGGAAAACAGAAACGGCAACGTGCTCATGACCTACGAGGATCGTCCTCATAATTACGATGCCTGGGATGTAAATAACTACTACGTGGAAAAGTCCTGGGAAATCACAGATGTAAGCTTCATGGAGCTTGTGGAAAACGGTCCTGTCCGGGCGACCATTTGTGTAAAACGGCACTATCTGGATTCCGTCATTGAGCAGTATATTTCCCTTTCATACAACAGCCCGGAAATCACCATACGCAATGAAATCGACTGGAAAGAAAACCATATTTTCATGAAATCTCTTTTCCCGGTGGATATTCACACCGATGAAGCCACCTTTGAGATCCAGTACGGAAACGTAAAGCGCAAGACCCATTACAATACCATGTGGGATTACGCAAAGTTTGAGGTCTGCATGCACAAGTGGCTGGATGTTTCAGAGGACGGCTACGGCGTCAGCATGATGAATGACTGCAAATACGGCTGCCACGTCCACGACGGAGAAATCGGGATATCCATGCTGAAATCAGCCACCTATCCAAACCCGGAGGCAGATAAGGAGCACCATAGCTTTGTATTTTCCGTTTACCCCCACAAGGGAGACTGGAGAGAAGCCAGGACTGTACAAAAGGCTTACATCCTGAATAATCCCATGGAAGCGGTGGTAAAAGAAAACCAGGGCGGAGGGCTGGAGCCGGAATATTCCCTGGTGAAGACCGATGCGGACAATGTGGTCATCGAGGTGGTGAAGCAGGCTCAGGCAGGAAAAGAGCTGGTGCTGCGCTTCTATGAAACCAATAATAAGAGAACGGCTGGAACCATGACCTTTGGCACGGATGTGGAAAGAATCATGGAGTGCAGCATGCTGGAAGAGGAGGAGGCAGAGGTTTCAGTAAAAGGCCGCACCGCTTCCTATCTCATAAAGCCCTATGAAATCATTACCTGGAAGGTCACTCTGGCATAGGAAATCCACGGTTTTTTTTCCTGGACTTGCATATTTGAACAAGTAGTTATAGAATATTATAGAAATTATAATTGCTATAAAACGTCAAATATCGCAGGTTAAGGAGCATGGTATGGTTACAATAAAACAAATGGCGGAAATGCTGGGTACCAGTACCACCACAGTGTCGAACGTAATTCACGGAAAAACCGGCGAAGTTTCCCCGGCCATGGTGGAAAAGGTAAAGAGGCTGCTGGAAGAGTATGATTATATTCCCAATATTAACGCCAGGAATCTGGCAAGAAACAAATCAGGAATTATCGGTCTGGCAATGAAGGCCAGCCTGAGTAAATACGAAAATTTTATCAAGGACCCCTTTGCCGGAGAACTGACCGGTGCGGTGGAAGGCTGTATCCGGTCCAGGGGGTACTTTACCATGCTTTATATATCCGATGATATGACGGAAATTATCAATTCCGTTGCCAGCTGGAATGTGGATGGACTGGTACTGGTGGGAATGCTGAAGGACGATGCCATACTCATGAAAGAAAAAGTCAAAAAGCCAATGGTTTTTGTGGACAGTTATTTTAATGATTCTTCCTTTGAATATGTCAATGTTGGGATAGAGGATCGGAAAGGTTCCTATGAAATAACAAAATATGTCATCGGAAAGGGCCATAGAAGAATTGCCTATCTGGCGGATAACTGTGAAGGCGTGGATCATGAGCGGTTTAAAGGCTATTTGGACGCCATCCGGGAGGCCGGGATTTCATATGAAAAGGATGACTTTATTATGATGCGTCCCAGTGGAGCGGATTTGTCCCTGCTGTTGGAGGATGTATATCAAAGAGTTCATGATTTCACCGCTTTCGTATGCGCCTCGGATTACTATGCCGCCAATATCATGAATTATTTAAATGACCAGGGAGTGAAGATACCGGAAGAGATGTCCATCGTGGGCTTTGATGATAACATCTACAGCCGGATGGTAAGGCCGGCATTGACCACCGTACATCAGGATGTGTCTGAAAAGAGCGGGATTGCGGTGAAAAAACTGTTCCAGATGATCCGCAGAGAGGATTGCAGAGAGAACCGTATAGACCTTCCCGTATATGTGGTGGAGAGGGACTCAGTGAGGGACATGACCGAATAATTGTCCACATAAGAAAAGATGCGTTTTGAAAAGGATTTGAGAGCCTTTTCAAAATGCATCTTTTTATTTTTCCCGGCTTTTACCGGATTGCGCCCTCAGAACGCAGCAGGCGGATAAAAACGCTGACAATATCCGGATCGAATTGAGAACCGGAATTTTTTTCAAGCTCAAGGACCGCCTCCGGCCGGCTTAAAGCTCTTCGGTATATCCGGTCGCTGGTCATGGCGTCGAAAGCGTCGGCCACCGCAAGGATGCGGCAGGCGAGAGGAATTTCATTTTCTTTCAGACCATGGGGATAGCCTGTCCCGTCCCAGCGTTCATGATGATCGAGAATCAAGTCAGAGACAATGGAAAGCTCAGGGGTTGCCTGGGCGATCCGGTAGCCGATTTCGGGATGGCGTTTCATCTCATCCCATTCCGAAGACGTTAAGGGGCCGGGTTTTTTTAAGATGTTGGGGTTAATGCTGACCTTGCCGATATCGTGGAGAAGGGCCAGCAGGGAAAGCTCATTTAATTCCTTGGAAGAAAGCTTCAGCTCATTTCCGATAGAGTGGCAGTACTTCTCCATTCTCTTTGAGTGCTCCTCGGTTTCATTGCTTTTCTCGTACAATGTGGCAAGCAGCGTGTTGATAATGGCGTTCCGGTAGCTTTTGCCCTCTAAAAGCTTCTGGTGGTACATATAATCCTCGGCTTCCCGCATGACCGTTTCAGTGCTTTCCATGGCGGTATTCCTGCTGGCGCAGCCTAAGGACAGGCTTAAATGCAGGCCGCTTCCCTTGACAGGCACATCCGTATTTTTAATGTTCCGGATGATCTCCTCCGCCCGTTTTACGTCTGTCTGTGGCATGAAGACGACAAATTCGTCACCGCCCCAGCGGGCAACCACATCATTGGGACGGCAGTTCCTTTTTAAAAGCCTGGCTACGCTGCACAGCAGAATATCTCCGGCCTTATGGCCGAATACATCGTTGGTGATTTTCAGACCGTTGACATCTCCCATGATGATGGAAAGAGGCAGATTTTCCGGAAGGGTCAGACGGTCCATGATCTTTTCCACGTAGCGCCTGTTGTATAAGCCGGTCAGGGCATCCCGGTAGCTTAAAAATTCAATTTGTTTCGTATGTTTTTTTTCGCTGCTCACATCCCGGAAGACCATGACCACTCCTGATATCTTTCCCTCATTGGTCTTTATGGGGGCGGCGCTGTCGGCAATGGGGATGTACTTTCCGCAGCGGCTTACCAGCTCCGTGTGATTGGCAAGGCCGATGATGCGGCCAGTCTGAAGCACCTTCTGGATGGGATTTTCCACAGCTAATCCGGTTTCCTCGCTCTGCAGCACAAACACCTCTGTAAAGGGCTTTCCAAGAGCCAGATCATTGTCCCATTCCGTCAAATCCTGGGCTACCTTGTTTAAACTGGTGATGAGGCCCTGGCTGTCGGTGGTGACCACCCCGTCTCCGATGGACTGTAAGGTAGTGCGAAGCAGTTCCTTTTCCATTATCAATTCATTGCGGTAGGCCTCACGGTCTGTGGCATCGAAGATAATGGAATAGGTCAGGGTCCTTTGGCCGTCGGTAATAGGACAGGAGTAAACATCCAGCAGCCTTGTTTCCCCGTTTTTTAAGCGGTAGGGGACAGAAGAAAGGCGGCTGTGATCTGCTATTTCTTCCTGGAGTTCCTGTTCCAGCCGGTTTTGGGGAAGCAGATTAATGTCCCGGATCATCATGGTGAGGAACTCCTCCCGGGAGTAACCGTAAAACTTACAGGCAGAAAGGTTGGCGTCTACAATGCGGCCGGACACGGAATCGTAGATCAGCTTAATGGCGCTGTGCTGGTCAAACATGGCCCGAAGCCTCCGGGTAAGGGCTTCGTTTTCCGTCTGTATCTTTTTTAGTTCCGTCACATCCTTGGAGAAGACGATAAGATAATGGATTCCGCCTTTGCTGAATATTGGAACCACTTCTGACTGCCAGGTCCTTTTCACCGGCTTGGAGCGAATCTCCAGATCATAGCTGGTTGGCTGTCCGGTGGCGACGCATTTGTCAAAGTTCTGCCTTATAATGATGCTGGCCGCCCTATCGAATACCTCCTCAAACCTCTTGCCCCGGATATTTTTGGCTCCCGTGATCTCCTGATGGATGGTATTGTTGCGCAGATAGCGGTATTCTCCTTCCCGGCACGCTACAAGGGCCACGGCATCGTGACTGCTGGTAAACACCGCATCAAGAGCGCCGAAGCTCTGGGGGAGTTCTTCCCCCGAAGCAAAGGTAATGGCTTCCTCCGAGGCCTCCCGCAGCATGACGGTAAAATATGTATTGTCTGTGGGAATCACGGATATGGTCAGATACCGTTTGATCACATCCATCCACTGGGTCATTTCCCTTGTTTTTTCCGAATAAAGTGCGTTTGTGTAAAAAGAAAGCCAGTATAATCTCGCTGCTTCTTCATGGGCGAGAAATTCAGACGCTTTTTTATCTATAATATCTTCCCTGCGCCAGCCCGTCAGCTTTTCAAAAGCGGGATTGACTTCCAGAAACATATAGTCAACAGCTTCGTTGCTGCTGTTAAACAGAAGCTTAAAATATCCAATGCCGAAAGGCAGAATGTCCATCACATTCTGTATATAATTATTGTTCATACTTATCGTTCCCTCCTGTTCTCCCCTATCTTACAATCGAAGCGGGGCTCTTCGAATGAGTGCTGCACAGGCAATCCGCAGTCCTTTATAGTCAAGATATAGCCATTATAGTTGATATTCTGACTTTTTCATAGAGAAAATAAGAAAATTTTTTCCTCACTGTTTCCTGCCGGGGCCTCTGCCGTTTAAAAAATTGTCCGCTTTTTATAAAAAAATAAAGTGACTTTCTCATAACTTATTTATTCCCGGGTTCATTTTGGGAAAACAAAAAAACGCTTGCCATAACCCACAAATGGTGCTAATATATAGAAAATAACTTATGCGCATAAGTTACAACTAAAAAAGTAATAAAATTACATATTAACAGCAAAATTAATAATGGAGGGAAATTATGAAACGAAAGTTATTGGCTATGATGCTTATGGGAACCATGGTTATGACAGCTCTTACTGGCTGTAAGGGCAATGCAACCTCTGAAAGCGGAAAGGCAGAGACAAGCGGGGAGTCAAAAGCAGGATCAGAAACTGCAAAAAGCGGGGAAGCAATCCGTGTGGTCAACGGAAAGATTGAAATTGACGAGCCCTTAAAGGCTTTTGCAAAGGCCTATCAGGAGAAGACAGGCCAGGAAGTCATTATCGAATCCCTGGGGGGCGGAGTTGATATTAACGGAACCTTAAAAGGATATCTGGCAGCAGGCAATATGCCTGATGTTTTCGTGTTTGGCGGAGAAGGGGATTATCAGACATGGAAGGATTACATGGAGGATTTAAGCAGCGAGGAATGGGCTTCACAGACGGACTTTGGCTTTAAGTCCGCGGACGGCAAGACCGTTGGCTTCCCTTATGCCGTGGAAGGTTATGGAATTACATATAATAAGGATGTTTTGGAAGCAGCGGGAGTGGATCCGGCTTCCCTTACCAGCTATGACGCATTTAAAAAGGCTTTTGAAACCATTGACAGCAAAAAAGCAGAGCTGGGACTTACGGCTGTATGCTCTGTGGCAGCAGAATCCGGCCAGATGTACTGGTCAACCGGCAACCATCTTTTTGGCTACTATCTGTCAGGGGGCTTAAAAAGAGGCGATACCAAGTATATCGACATGTTAAAGGCAGGAACTGTGGATACAGACCGCTGGACAGTTTGCTGATTTTACAAAGATGCTTTTTGATTACTCCGACCAGAATACCTTGATTTCCGGTACCTATGACGACCAGCTGGCCTTATGGGCCCAGGGAAAGACAGCTTTTGTCACCCAGGGAAACTGGATCGATCCCTCCCTTCCTGATTACCAGGTAAAATTTGACTGCGGAATCGCACCTCTCGCATTTACCAAGGAAGAGATGAAAGGCGTGCTTGCTGACTGTCCGTCCTGGTGGGCCGTATATAACCAGGGAAAGAATATTGATGCCGGCAAGGCGTTCCTTAAGGAGCTGGCCACCTCTCCGGAAGGACAGAAGTGTCTTGTAACAGACTGCGGCATGATTTCTCCTTATACCACCTGCACCATCAGCCCGGAGACTCCTCTTGCAAAAAGCTTAAAGTCCTATGTGGATGCGGGCAACACCTATTCCTGGGAATGGACGAAGATGCCGGAAGGCCTTGCAATGAACGCCACAGGAGCCGTTTTTGAACTGTATGCAAAAGGCCAGATCGACAGGGACACCTTTGTTACCATGCTTGGAACGGCAATTGCCGATTACGTGAAGAAATAAGTAAACCAGGGGCGGCTCATAAAGGCCGCCCTGAAACAAACCTGGGTTTTTGGAGAATAGGTTAAGGAGAATTGCACATGGATGGAAATATGAAAAAGGTTATGACCATTTTGCCCGTATTGCTTGGAACACTGATCACTGCCTACGCCTTGTATCTGGACTTATTCTACAGGGAGGCGCAGCTTCGGGGGGCGTTCCTGGTGCTGGGGCTGTTTTTGATTATTCTTGGAGTATATTTACTTCCTGTGAAGCATCACAGGACCATTGTCTATGTTCTGTTTCTGCTGCCTCTGCTGGCAGCCTTTGGAATTACGGTTATTATTCCTTTTATATTCGGCATCTTCTACTCGTTCACCAACTGGAACGGGATCAAATTCACGGAATTTGTGGGACTGTCAAATTATGTGGAAATGTTTAAGGCCCCCGATTATCTCTACTCCCTGGTAATCACCTTTATTTTTACGGTATTCAATATGATTTCCGTAAATTTAATGGCCTTTGTCCTGGCCCTTTTATGCACCTCAGGGGTGAAAGGCAGAAACGTTTACCGGGCTTCATTCTTTCTTCCCAATTTAATCGGAGGAATCGTTCTGGGTTATGTGTGGCAGTTTATTTTCAACAAGGTCTTTCCATCTCTTGCGGCAGGAAGCGTTTCCATGCTGACCGATCCCAATCTGGCACTTCTGGCGATTCTGACCGTCAGCACGTGGCAGTATGCGGGATACATTATGATGATCTATGTAACAGGGCTCCAGGGAGTTCCAAAGGATGTTTTAGAGGCCTCCTCTGTGGATGGGGCCAATATGTGGAAAACCCTGTTTCACATCAAGCTGCCCATGATTGCAAATACCTTTACGGTCTGTATCTTTCTGACCCTTGTCAATTCTTTCAAGCAGTTTGACTTGAACTTTGCCATTACAAACGGTGCCCCCAGCAGGATTTTAGGAGCAAAGGCCATCGCTTCTACGGAATTTCTCGCTTTGAATATATACAACACGGCAATTGCCAAGAACCAGTATGCCCAGGGACAGACAAAGGCTGTTGTGTTCTTCGTCATTCTGGCAATCGTGTCCCTTACACAGGTATCCATCAGCAAAAGGAAGGAGGTTGAGCTGTAATGAAAAGCAGGAAAATAAGCCGGTATCTTACGGAAGCCGCCGCTGTTATCTTATCCCTTGTAGTTTTGTCACCCTTTATTCTGGTATTGTTCAATGCCGGGAAAAAGAGCGCGGACATCGTAATCAATCCCATTGCTCCGCCGGAGAACTGGGGACAGCTGCTGACCAATTTACAAAATGTTATTTATAACCAGAATTTCAGCTATTGGAAGTCCTTTGCCAGCTCCTTTTTCATAACTGTCGTCAGTCTCGTTCTGCTCACCGTCTTTTCCAGTATGGCTGCCTGGGTGCTGGTGCGCAATAAGACAAGATGGTCGAATGTTGTCTTTATGATTTTTGTCGCCGCCATGGTAATTCCCTTTCAGGTGGTTATGCTTCCCCTTTTATCCACGTTCCGGCAGATATCTTCCTTTACGGGAATACGGATGCTGAGCAGTTATACGGGAATCATCATCGCTTATCTGGGCTTTGGCGGCTCCATGTCCGTATTTATTCTCCACGGCTTCATAAAGGGAGTTCCCGGGGAACTGGAAGAAGCGGCATGGATCGACGATGCAGTCCGGAAGGAACCTTTTTCCGGGTAGTATTTCCTTTGTTAAAGCCGGTCCAGATGACAGTTCTCATATTAAACGGAATCTGGATCTGGAACGATTATCTTCTTCCATCCCTGATGCTGGGGCTTAACGGAAAGATTAAGACCCTGCCTGTAGCGGTAAGCAGCTTTGTAGGATCCTACGTAAAGCAATGGGATCTGATTCTGGCAGCGGCATTTCTGGCCATGATCCCCATCGTCATTTTGTTCTTATGTGCCCAGAGACAGATTATCCAGGGTATGGTGGAAGGCGCAATAAAATAGGACGGCGGAACAGGATACAATTCATCATGACACTATAAATAGGAAAAACGCTCTGAGGCATATTTTATGCCCGATAAAGCGGGGCAGGCCCTGCCCAAAGAGCGCGGGCAGAAAAGAGGAAAAGGAAACGATATGGAAATGAAACGGAAATGGTGGAAAGAAGCGGTTGTTTATCAGATCTATCCCAGAAGCTTTATGGACAGCAATGGAGATGGAATAGGAGATTTAAATGGAATTAAGTCAAAGCTTGATTATTTAAAATTGCTGGGAATTGATGTGATCTGGCTCTCCCCCATCTATAAATCCCCAAATGATGATAATGGATACGACATCAGTGATTACCAAAAGATTATGGATGAGTTCGGAACCATGGAAGATTTCGACTGTCTTCTGTCCGAAGCCCATAAAAGAGATATAAAAATCATCATAGATCTGGTGGTGAACCATACCTCCGATGAACACAGGTGGTTTGTTGAGAGCAGGAAGAGTGAGGATAATTCCTACAGGGATTATTATATATGGAAGGAAGGAAAAGAAGACGGCACAAGACCCAATAACTGGGGCTCCAGTTTTGGCGGGTCAGCCTGGGAGTATGACGGGGAAACACAGATGTACTATCTTCATCTGTTTTCCAAAAAACAGCCTGATCTAAACTGGAATAACCCCAGGGTCCGTGATGAAGTATTCCAGATGATGGACTGGTGGTGCAGGAAAGGGATTGACGGGTTCCGGATGGACGTCATAAGCATGATATCGAAGGATGAGAGTTATCACGACGGCATCGTTAAGGACGGCCTTCATGGAGATCCTGCTCCTTATACCGTTCACGGCCCCCATGTTCATGAATATTTAAAGGAAATGAACCGGCGGGTGCTTTCCAGATATGATCTTATGACCGTGGGAGAAACCGTAGGCGCTACGGTGGAGGAAGCAAAAAGGTATGCCGGTGAAAAGGAAGAGGAGCTCAATATGATCTTTCATTTTGAGCATGTGTCAGAAGATGGAGAAATCGGAAAGTGGACGGATAAAAGGCCGGATCTGCTGCGGTTAAAACAGATCTTTTCAAAATGGCAGACCGGGCTGGAGGGTCAAGCCTGGAACAGCCTGTATTGGGATAACCATGATCAGCCCCGGGCCGTTTCCCGTTTTGGAAACGACGGGGAACAATACCGGGTTTTATCAGCCAAAATGCTTGCCACCTGCCTGCACATGATGGCGGGAACTCCCTATATCTACCAGGGAGAGGAGCTGGGAATGACCAACTTCCCGTTTCAGGATATGAGCCAGTTCAAGGACATTGAAAGCCTGAACGCATATGAGGAGCTGGTGGGTGCCGGCCTGGTAAGCCATGAGAAGATGATGGCCTACCTTAAATGCAAAAGCCGGGACAACGCCAGAACTCCCATGCAGTGGAACGGCGGCGCCCAGGCCGGGTTTACGTCAGGAACTCCCTGGATCGGGGTGAATCCCAATTACAAGGAGATCAATGCAGAGAAGGAAATATCCGATGAAAATTCCGTGTTTTCCTATTATAAGAAGCTCATTGAGCTGCGAAAGAAATACCGTATCATCGTATATGGAAGCTATGAACTGATTCTGGCGGAGGACCCGGACGTATTTGCATACACAAGGAAGCTGGGCGGTGAACGGCTGCTGGTGATGTGCAACTTCTCCCAAAAGGAAGTGATGGTTTCTGTCCCTGAGGAATTCCGGTCAGAGGATGGGGAATGTATCATACAAAATTACGGGAATTCTTCAGAGAAAAACAGGGAGAAGCTTCTTCCCTATGAAGCTTTTGCCATATATTTAAAAGAAAAAATATAATGCATGACAGGATGGAATATATCAATGAAAAAACAGTGGTGGCACGATAAAGTCGCATATCAGATTTATCCAAAGAGCTTTAAAGACACAAACGGAGATGGCATCGGAGATTTAAAGGGGATTATGGAAAAGCTGGATTATCTAAAGGAACTGGGCATTGACATCCTGTGGCTTTCGCCCATTTACTGCTCACCCCTTGCGGATCAGGGATACGATATTTCCGATTACTATAACATCGACCCCAGATTCGGCACCATGGAAGAAATGGACGAGCTGATCGCAGAAGCCAAAAAGCGAGAGATGTACATTGTGATGGACTTGGTGGTCAATCACTGTTCCGACGAACATGAATGGTTTAAAAAGGCAATGGAAGATCCTGACGGCCAGTACGGGGACTATTTTTACATCCGGGAAGGCAAGGATGGTAAAGAGCCCAGCAACATCAGGTCCTGTTTCGGCGGCAGCGCATGGGAGCAGATCGGGGATACGGACAAATACTATCTTCATCTGTTCCACAAGAAGCAGCCGGATTTAAACTGGGAAAATACAGCCGTGAGAAAAGATGTTTACACCATGATCAACTGGTGGCTGGAAAAGGGAATTGCAGGCTTCCGCATTGACGCTATTATTAATATCAAGAAAGTTCTGCCGTTTCACGATTATGAGCCTGACCGGGAAGACGGTCTTGCTGCCTGTAAAAAGATGCTGGAAGAGGCCCGGGGAGTTATGGATTTCTTAATGGAAATGAAGGATGAGACCTTTAAGAAATACAACGCATTTACGGTGGGAGAGGTGTTTAACGAAAAGAAAGAGGAATTACCTGATTTTATCGGGGATGACGGATGCTTTTCTTCCATGTTTGATTTCAATGAAACCATATTCGGGGCCAGTGAAAAGGGCTGGTACGACAGCCGGAGAATTACGCCCGATGATTACAGGAACTGCTGCTTTGCCAGTCAGATGAGGGCAGAGGGAATCGGGCTTTTATCAAATATCATTGAAAATCATGACGAGCCAAGAGGGGTGAGCAGATACATCCCTGACGGGGAATGCTGCGATGCTTCGAAGAAGGTGCTGGCAACCGTGTATTTTATGCTGAAAGGATTGCCGTTTATCTATCAGGGGCAGGAAATCGGAATGGAAAATGTGCCGTTCCAGTCCATTGACGATATTGATGACATTTCCACTCTGGACGAATACCAGGTGGCTCTGGACCACGGTCTTTCAGAGGAAGAAGCTTTCAAAGTAGCCTGCAGGTACAGCCGGGACAACGCGAGAGTTCCTTTCCAGTGGGACAGCAGTAAAAATGCGGGATTTACGGACGGAAACCCGTGGCTGGCGGTGAACCCGGAATACGGAAAGATAAACCTGGAAATCCAGGAAAAAGACCCTGCCTCTGTCTTCCATTATTATAAAAAGCTGGTTGCCTTAAGAAAAAGCGAAGAATATAAGGAAACCCTTGTCTACGGAGCCTTTGAAGCGGCCTATGAGGATATGGAGAGAGTCATGGCTTATTACCGCAGGGGAGAAAAGCGGGATCTTCTTATTATCGGCAGCTTCCAGGCGGAAGCCAGGGATATTGAGCTGCCCCAGGCCTGCAAAAAGGTTTTATTAAATAACCTTGAGGAGATTTCCTGTGATGGAAATACTCTTCATTTAAAAGGATATCAGGCGTTAATTCTGGAAGTTTAAAAAATGTGCTAAGGAATCTATGTTGTGCCGGAACATTAGGCTTTTATGCGGATGTTTCGGCATTTTTCTGTATCTTCCGTTTTATTCACAGATTTATCAAAATAATTCTCTTGATTTTATCTTATAAACAAAATATAATGAAGCTATAATTCTTTGTACAATCAGGTTCAGGACATGATAGTAACAGAAGAGAAAAGGGGAAATGGAGGCGGATAAGATGAAACAGGAAATAAGCGGAGAGGAATACTGCCCGCACTGTAAAAGGCACTGCTCATTAAAAGCACCCCACTGTGGAAAGGGAAGAGCATTAGCGGAGGAACGGCGGAAAGAGGCGAAGAAAGAAGCGAAAAAGGAAAAGGCGGACCTGGTTTGGCAGGAAGAAGAAAAAACTGAATTCCCGCCCCAGGCCGAATATAAACTGGCCGGTCTGTTAAAAAGCAGCCTTGAACTTATGGAATGCGGAAAGAAAGGGAAAAGGAGCAGAAAGCGGTTAAGGCTTTCTCTTTTATCCATGGCTGCGGAAGGGGAAGATATCCGTTTTGCACTGCCCCCGGAGAATTCAGAGGAGACCTTGCAGAAGCTGGAGAAAAAAGGATACATCCGCAGAGACGGTGAAAGCGCCGGAATTTCCCTGACGGATAAGGGCAGGGAAAAAGTAAAGGAATTTGGGAAGACTGAAAGCAAAGAGGAGGCCGGAATCTTTTCCGTCCTGGATGAGGAAGAAAAGGACAATCTGGAACGTATTTTAAAGAAGATTTTATACCAAAAAGCGCTTTAAAACTGGTACCGGTGCAATGGAGGAGGGAGAGCCCCTGATTGCACCGGATCTTTTTTTGTACTGCAGATTTATTGTTTGTACATTTTGGCAAAATTGACTGCTTCTGCTAAAAAGCAATGGTTGTGTTTCGTGCTTTTTTGTAGTACAATGCTACATGGTGTATCATTTCAGAAAAGGATAGAGGGATACCATTGAAGTACTGGGTAAAGAGGATTAAAACAGTCCGCCGGACATTGGCTGTTCTATTTTGCACGGCTTTTCTGCTTTCCGGACTGAATATTTTTTGTGTTGATTTGAGCCGTGGGCCATCCCAGCCCCAGAAAGCGGCGAAAGCAAAATCAATCGGAGAGATTCCCGGAATGCTGGGAGAAGAAGCTGGCGGGGAACTTTTGACGGTTGCCGCAGCAGGGGCATCCTTTGGGGTTTCATCTTTAAAATATTTATTTGTCAGGACGGATCTTTTTCTGGTTCCTCTGATTCTGTGGGCAGTGCTGACGGTACTGCTGCAGGAGGGGTATACGGGCAGGATATTTTTGATCCGGTTTATTCATAATTCCGATGGGAAAAAAGAGAGAATGGCAGATTTTTAAGAAGGTACATTAAAAACAAACAGGAAAAGAGGAAGATTTATGAAGCAGGGAAAGCAAATGCTTACTGTAATTCTCGTTGCCATAGCTGCGCTGATTTATATTGCCGTATTTGGACTTGGCAGCAGCGTAAAAGGCATCTTTGACATGCGTTACGGCATTGACATCCGCGGGGGAGTGGAAGCAATTTTTGAACCCCAGGGTCTGGACCGGAAACCTACCGAACAGGAGCTTGAGTCGGCCAGAGAAATTATCGAAACCCGTATGGACAACCAGAACATTGCAGACCGCGAGGTGACGGTGGACAAGAACGCAGGCTATATCATCGTTCAGTTCCCGTGGAAATCAGGGGAAACGAATTTTAATCCCGAGGATGCAATCGCAGAGCTGGGTGCCATGGCAGAGCTTACGTTCAGGGATCCTGACAACAATGTTCTGATTCAGGGAAAAAATGTAAAGAAAGCCTCTCCGGAGGAGACTACAAATAACGGCATTAAGGCTTATCAGGTGGCTTTAAGCTTTGATAATGACGGCGCGAAGCTCTTTGAGGACGCCACAGGAAACTTGATTGGAAAACGGATGAGCATCTACATGGATGAGGACCTGATTTCCAGCCCCACAGTACAGACAAAGATCTCAGGCGGACAGGCCGTAATTACCGGAATGGAAAACTATGACGCCGCCAAGAATCTGGCAGAGAAGATCAATGCCGGTGCCCTTCCATTTTCTCTGGCTACCAGCAACTTCTCAACCATCAGTCCGTCCCTGGGCAATAATGCTTTAATGATCATGGTATATGCAGGAATCGTGGCATTCTTGGTTATCTGCGTATTTATGATCGGATTTTACAGGCTGCCGGGTCTTGTTGCCTGCATCACTCTGTTTATGCAGATGATTTTGCAGATGCTGGCCCTTTCTATCCCACAGTATACCTTGACCCTTCCGGGTATCGCCGGTATCATCCTTACCCTGGGTAAGACGGTGGATACCAATATTATCACCTCGGAGCGTATCTCCGACGAGTTAAAACACGGCTCTTCCATTCAGAAAGCCGTACAGTACGGATATAAGAACGCATTTTCTGCCGTATTTGACGGAAATATTACAGCGGCCATTATTGCTGTTATTTTGATGGTTTTAGGCTCCGGCACCATGCTGAGCTTTGGTTACACCCTTTTGATTGGTATGCTCGTAAACCTTTTTGCAGGTATTACCGTATCAAGAAACCTTCTTTCCTCACTGATTAAGTTTGACAAATTTAACAAGGAGAAATTTTTCCGCAAGAGAAAAGATCCGAAGATCATACCGTTTTATCAGAAGAAGTATCTCTTTTTAATCATTTCAGGAGTTATTACCGTGGCCGGTATTATCGGATGCTTCTCCAAGGGAGTGGCTCTGGATATCCAGTTTACGGGCGGAGCTGTTTTAAGCTATTCCGTATCTGACGAAGCCGATACCGAGGCCATCCAGGCAGCGGTTGAAAAAGCGACGAACAGGCCTGTTACGGCTCAGATCAAGCAGGACAACATGACAGGTCTTAAGAGACTTTCCATCACTCTTGCAGGAAATGAGGGAATGTCTCCGGAAGAGCAGAAGTCAGTAACCGACGCCGTTAACAGCACTTCCGAAAAGGTGGATGCAAAGCTGGCGGAAACCTATGTGGTTGAGCCTTATATCGGAGCAAAGGCATTGAGAAATGCAGCCCTTGCCATTATTCTTGCCCTTGTCTTTATCATTGTGTACGTATGGATCCGTTTCTCCGTCATGTCAGGTCTTTCGGCCGGCGTAACGGCAATGATCGCCCTGTTCCACGATACAATGGTGGTGTTCTTTGCCTTTGTGCTGTTCGGAATTCCGCTAAATGACGCCTTTGTGGCCGTTGTTCTCACGATCATCGGATATTCCATTAACGACACCATTGTTATTTACGACAGAATCCGTGAGAACAAAAAGAAAGACAGGAAAGAATCTGTGGTGGAGCTTGTAAATGTCAGCACCAGCCAGACCCTTGGAAGATCCATCAATACCTCCGTTGCAACGGGTATCTGCGTATTGATCATCATGGTGGCTTCCCTTTACTTCCAGATTGATTCCATTGTTGAATTCTCTCTGCCCATGTTCTTCGGCGTAGTGACCGGATGCTACTCATCCATCTGCGTGGCAGGTACCCTGTGGGCTATGTGGGAGAAGAGAAAAGAAAAGTAATTTATAATCGTTTTTTGGATTGCAGCATATGACAGGAGCCGCTGTAAGGCGTTGGTTGACCGGCGCTTTAGGCGGCTTTTGTGCTGCAAAGTTTTGTCTATTATCAGACGTTATAGGAAATAAAATATTTTTATTACACTATTGAATAATTCGGTAAAGGATGTTAGAATATAGTAAATACTTTTATGGAGGTGCTATATGCAGAAATACGAATGCCCATGTGGCTATATTTATGACCCGGAGATAGGAGACCCAGACAACGGTATCGCACCTGGTACAGCATGGGAAGATGTTCCCGATAGCTGGGTATGTCCAATCTGCGGACTTGAAAAGGATGCCTTTACAGAGGTTTAATCCGTAAGGTCTGAATTTTTCCGGGAGTTTTTCCTGGGAAAAGAACAATTGAATCTGGTTGAAAAGGAGGACAAGGATTATGCTGAATAAAGAAATTGTGGATAAGATTAACAAACAGATAAATTTTGAACTGTATTCCGCCTATGTATATCTGGACATGTCTAATTACTATGCGGACAGTAATTTAAATGGCTTTGCCAACTGGTTTAAGATCCAGACCCAGGAAGAACGGGATCATGCCATGCTCTTCATGGATTATTTGCTGAATAACAGCGAAAAGATCGTATTAGAGGATATTAAGGCTCCAAATATTGTTTACAGTGATTTCCGTCAACCGCCTGTAACCGCCTATGAGCATGAGTGCAAGGTGACGGCTGCGATTCACGATATTTACGCGGCGGCTTACGAGCTGAAAGATTTCCGCACCATGCAGTTCCTCGACTGGTTTGTAAAAGAGCAGGTCGAAGAGGAGAAGAACACGGACGAGATCATAAAGAGATACGACCTGTTCGGTACAGATGCCAAAGGATTATACTTACTGGATTCCGAATTAGGGGCCAGGGTTTATACGGCTCCGTCACTTGTACTTTGATCCGTAACAGGATTTAAATGACCATAATATACAAAAAGAGCATTCTCTCCTAAGGGGGGATGCTCTTTTGCGTCTTTCGTTTGGCGAAAAGGAGAAAAGGTTACATGGCAAAACAAAGGGAAAGGGTGGAGTTCCGCTATTATGAGATTCCGGAAGACGAGGCGGTCCTGGCTCTTCTGGGAGAGGAATGGATCCGGGAATACGGAAAGGGGATCGAATACCTTCATTTTCACAATCACATGGAAATCGGATACTGCCGCTGGGGCAGGGGGGAAGTGATGCTGGGACAGGAGTATATCCCTTTTTCCTCCGGCTCCGTCATGATTGTACCCCCAAGGCTTCCCCATACAACCAACAGTGATCCGGGAACAAAAAGCTTTTGGGAGTGGATGTACATTGATCTGGAAAAGGCGGTTTCTGAAGCGGTGCAGAGCGATCCATTGGTGCAGAAAAGCATATCGAAACGGCTGCACAGAACCGGTTATCTCTTAAATGGAGAAGAACATCCGGCCCTTTCCGGTCTGATTAAGGGAATCATGGAAGAAGCACGCTTAAGAAAGCCCTATTACAGGGAAAGCATTAAAGGGCTTCTAAAGGCCTGTATGGTGGAATTACTCCGCCTTTCCGACGATGAGGAACGGATCATGAGGACCAGGACAAGCACTTCCTTGTTCGCCACAGCCATGGACTATGTGTCCCAGCATTATGGGGAGGAAATAAAGATCAGCAGCCTGGCAGGGGCCTGCAGCATGAGCGAAAGCCATTTCCGGCGGATGTTTCAGGAAGCCATGAATATGAGGCCTGTGGATTATATCAACATGATCCGTGTGCAGAACGCCTGTGAATTGATGAAAAAGACCAGCAAATCCATGGAGGAGGTGTCGGCAGAGGCAGGATTTGCTTCTATTTCTGCATTTAACCGGAATTTCAGAAAAATTTTAGATACTTCTCCGTATCAATGGAAGAAGTCTGTGGAAAATTATGAAGAAAAGCTGCAGCATTACAGGATCAGCGCCCAAAAGGGCTGGGAGTAAAAATGAGCGAATATGCGCGTTTTTTAATTGAATCTAAAAGCTTTCCGCCCATGAAATTGGTATAATATATTTTATCAGCAATCTTTCGAAAGATAAAGACGATCGTAAAAACCAATTTTAAATAGGAGGAGTTTATCTATGAAGAAAAAGATTGTATCTGTATTACTGGCCGCAGCCATGGCGGCTTCCCTGACTGCCTGCGGAACGAAAGGCGCCCCGGATGGCGGCACGGCAGCAGGAGCAGGGGATAAAAAAGGGGAAGGCGCGGCGGCCAATGAGCTGACTGTCTGGTGCTGGGATCCGGCATTTAACATATATGCCATGGAAGAAGCGGCAAAGGTCTATCAGAAAGACCATCCGGATTTCAAGCTGAATGTGGTGGAGACTCCCTGGGCGGATGTCCAGACCAAGCTGACCACAGCGGCCACTTCCGGGAACTTAGGCTCTCTGCCTGATATTCTTTTAATGCAGGACAACGCATTCCAGAAAAACGTACTCAGCTATCCTGACGCATTTAAAGATTTAACCGGAACAGGAATTGACTTTACCCAGTTTGCAAAAGCGAAAACCGCTTATTCCGTGGTGGAAGGGAAGAATTACGGCGTTCCGTTTGATAACGGCGCAGTTGTGGCGGCTTACCGCACGGACATTTTAGAGCAGGCCGGATATAAGATCGACGATTTTACGGATATTACATGGGACCAGTACTTAACCATGGGTAAGGACATCCTTGCAAAAACAGGAAAGCCCTTATTATCCTGTCAGGCAGGGGAGTCCGACGTTATCATGATGATGCTTCAATCTGCGGGAGCAAGCCTTTTCGACGAAAAGGGAGACCCCAGCATGGCTGGCAATGACAAGCTGAAAAAGGTAATGGAGACTTATGCTTCTCTCGTTAAGGAAGGGGTTCTCGTCGAAGTCAATGACTGGGATCAGTATGTGAGCACCTTGACCAACAGCACGGTGGCAGGCACCATCAACGGCTGCTGGATCCTTGCCAGCATTCAGACGGCAGAGGACCAGTCCGGCAAATGGGCTGTAACTGACATGCCCAAGCTGGTGGGAGTAGACGGAGCTACCAATTATTCCAACAATGGCGGATCCAGCTGGGCGGTTACCTCTGCATGCAAAAATCCGGAGCTGGCGGCTGATTTCTTAAGCAAGACCTTTGGAGGAAGCACAGAGCTTTACGAGACGATTTTACCTAAGTCAGGCGCTTTAGCCACTTATCTGCCTGCAGCAAAAAGTACGGTTTACGGAGAGCCCCAGAAGTTCTTCGGGGACCAGGCCGTATACTCCCTGATTACGGATTTTGCATCAAAGGTTCCGTCCAATAATACAGGCGTTTATTATTACGAGGCCCGTGACGCTGTAGCCACCGCCATCACTCATGTGGTTGCAGGAGCAGATATTGACAGCGAAATAAAGACTGCAGAGGATACGGTCAATTTTGCAATGGGTAAATAATTATGGGTGATTCTAAGAGAAAGTTTTCCTTAAGCCAGAAACAGAGTATGGCGGGCTGGGCGTTTTTAACGCCCGCCGTCATACTGATTGCTGTCATGAGCTTTCTGCCCATGATTCAGGCTCTGTTCCTCTCCTTTAAATCGGGAGTCGGCGCAAATTTAAGATGGGCCGGCGCTGTCAACTACTTAAGAATGTTTAAGGACCCTGTTTTCATGCAGGCCCTGAGAAACAATTTTGTATACCTGATTATACAGGTCCCCATTATGCTGGTGTCGGCTCTGGTTCTGGCCTCCCTGTTAAACAATAAGGATCTTCGTTTCAAAGGCCTTTTCCGCACAGCCATATTCCTGCCCTGCGCCACCTCCCTGGTATCCTATGCGGTCATATTCCGCTCCTTGTTTGCGGTGGACGGGCTGGTCAATACGGTATTAATCAAGCTGGGGGTCCTGTCAACGGGTTATAATTTCCTCGGCCATCCGGACAGTGCCAGAATTGTCATCATCCTGGCGCTCATATGGAGATGGACGGGCTATAACATGGTGTTTTATCTTGCCGGTCTCCAGAATATTGAGTATTCCATTTACGAGGCGGCAAAAATAGACGGAGCCTCTCCGTTTCAGTCCTTTTCCAGGATCACGGTTCCGCTTTTAAGGCCTACCATTCTTTTGACGGCCATCATGTCCACCAACGGCACTCTCCAGCTCTTTGACGAGTCGGTAAACTTGACCAACGGCGGCCCGGCCAACGCCACCATCACCATGTCCCATTATATTTACAACGTATCCTTTAAATATGTGCCAAACTTCGGGTACGCGGCGGCCATGTCCTACTTAATCCTGATTTTAGTGGCAGTCCTGGCATTTGTTCAGATGAAGGTAGGTGATAAGCGTGACTAAAGGGAAAAAGTTTTTGGCCTATGGGTTCCTGACCGTTGTCTCCGTGATTTCCGTGTTTCCGCTTTACTGGATGCTGGTTGCAGCCACCAACAGGAGTGTGGATGTGTCCAGAGGGACTCTGGTGTTCGGCACGGCCCTGATCGACAATACAAAAAGGCTTTTCGCCTCCCAGAATGTGGCCGTTGCCCTGG
>JASGGP010000037.1:0-22058 GCA_047604985.1 Lacrimispora sp. | reverse complement strand
CTGGCCGTTATGATAGCTGCAGCTGGATATTTAAATTATGCAGGAAAGCAGGAGGCGGCTTCCGGGACCGACGTTTATGAAGCGGGGATGACCGACATTTCCGAGGAAGATATTCTGGCAGAAAACCAGGCTCTTGACGGCAACGGAAACAGTCAGGAAATCGCAAGCCTTGACCAGGATGCGGAAGATCTTGACAAACTGGCCGCAGCGGAGACCTCGGAAGGAAATACGGCGGAAGCTACTGACGCGGCATCAGATAACGCGGCAGCTCCTCAGCTTGCAGCAGGCGAGACCCAGGCAGCCGACACGGGACTTGACAACCCGGGCGAAGCAGTTCTCACCAGCGGAATGAGCGTATCGGATTACATATCCAATGTACAGTTAAACAGAGAACAGGTACGGGCTAAAAATAAGGAGACCCTGATGAATCTCATCAACAATCCTAATATTGAAGAAGCAGCCAAACAGGAAGCCATTCAGGAAATGATCGACATGACGGCCGTTTCTGAAAAGGAAAATGCAGCGGAGACCCTTCTTCTTGCCAAGGGCTTTGCAGATCCTGTAGTCAGCATCTCCAGCGGAAAAGTGGATGTGGTCATCAATGCAACCACCATTACCGATCCCCAGCGCGCCCAGATTGAGGACATCGTAAAGAGAAAAACCGAGGTAGGAGCAGAAAATATCGTAATCACCCTTATGAAGCTGGAAGAGTAAAAAGCCTTTACAAATAACGGACAATTTTGCTATAATGATTCCAGGACCTAGAACAAGAAATTTAAGTACAGGAGGGAATTGCTGTGGCGGAAGTGGAGAGCAGAAATACTCACAAGGTATATGAAAAAGATAAAATCGGCGAAGTTCAGATAGCAGACGATGTGGTGGCGATCATCGCAGGCCTGGCTGCAACAGAAGTCGAAGGGGTGGATTCCATGGCCGGCAACATCACCAACGAGCTGGTGGCAAAGCTGGGCATGAAAAATTTATCCAAAGGCGTCAAGGTGGAGCTGACAGAAGAGCATGTGTCTGTGGAACTGTCCTTGAACATAAAATACGGATACAGTATACCTACAGTCAGTGAAAAGGTGCAGGAAAAGGTGCAGAATGCCATTGAGAATATGACGGGCCTGACGGTACTGGATGTGAACATCCGGATTGCCGGGGTTGCACTGGATGAGAATAAATAGGTTACGGAAGCGTATGGCAGAGGGCGGACCGGCAAAGGGTCCGGCCCTCTTTTTGATTTTCGGGAATAAATGATACTATTTTTCAGTAATAAGTTCATCCCTGTACAGTCCTCCAATTTCTGGAAATATCCGCTTGAAGAATGAGGCCGCATCATATATAATCGGTTATGAGGTTAGACATAACTAACCGGTTGCGTGTTTTCTTAAAGAGGAGAGGAGCTTCCCATGCCCTTACTGCTGGTTGAATTGAATGTCCTGTATACCATAAAGCACATCCGTGCAAACGAAAAAGAACGCCATCATTTAGAGACCCTTGGATTCATTCCTGGTGTGCAGCTCATGGTTCTCTCTAAATTCAACGGTTATCTCTTAGTCAGCATCAAAGGCTCCCGTGTGGGAATCGACAGGAATCTGGCAAAACGGATTATTATTTAACTAAGGAGTTTTCATGAAAAACAAATATATTATATTTCTTCTATATTTATGTGCAGGGCTCATACTTGCCATTGTTTTCATTCAAGTCGATGGTTTGTCAGTCAATCCCCTTTCTGCCGGGGATATTACCTATCAGATGTATTATGAGTACCGGTCAAGCCAGACCGCCACCCTTTTTCTGGCCATCGGAAGCGTTTCCGTGCTGTTTGCCAGAGAGAGAATTACCCGGGAATTAAAGAGGAAAGCATATACGGACGTAACAGGCATAAAAAATAAGCATGCCTGCCTGGAGGAAATGAATATGCTGGATTGCAGGGATGATACCTTAAATATCGGTTTCGCCATGTTTGATTTAAATAATTTAAAAAAGGTAAACGACTTTTACGGCCATGAAAAGGGGGATGAGCTGATCCAGAGCTTTGCCGCCCTTCTCCGGAAGGCTTCCAATAAAAAATATTTTCTGGGCCGTTTTGGAGGTGATGAGTTTATCATCATCATAAAAAACTGCACGGAAGAAATTATGGAGACCTATATCAGCCAGGTCAGGGAGCTGGTAGAGCATTATAATAAGGGAAGGACCGTTCCCTTAAGCTTTGCAAGCGGTTACGCCATAAGCACCAGAAGCCACTACTATCTCACCGAGGATATTCTAAAGGAAGCGGACAAGGATATGTACCGGAACAAAAGGATGATGAAATCCGATTCCCTGATGAACCTTTCACAGCTTAGCAGGATATTGGATGCAGACAGGATCTCCTATTTAGAAAGGGATAATCTGACCGGCCTGTTTAACCACGATGCCTTTCTTTTGGCCGTTACAAAGGTCATCGCCCAGTCCGACCAGTCCCAGAACCTTGCGCTGGTCTGCTCTGATATAGCAAATTTCAGATACATCAATGATACCTATGGCCATCAGGAAGGGAGCCAGATCCTTAAGCTGTTTGCCGATGAATTGTCCGCCCAGCCTTTCTGTCTGTGCGCCAGCCGCTTGTACTCGGATAATTTTGCATTTCTTGCCGAATTCCCGGATCTTTCCCAGGAAAGCACTGCCGATAAGATTAAGGAATGGTGCTTTGATTTTTCGGTCCTCATTAACAAAACCTACAGGGGAAGCCGGATTGTAATCAACAGCGGAATCTATTTTATCCGGGGGGAAAAACCATCCATTGAAAATATGTTAAATCATGCGAACACGGCCAGAAAACACACCAAAACCTCTCCCTTTCATATTCTGGTTTACGGCGATGAGCTGGCCCGTTCGGAAAAGAAAAAAGCGGAAATCCTCAATTCTTTCCATCAGGCCATAGAAAAGCGGGAATTCAAGATATATCTTCAGCCCAAGGTGAAATGTTCCGACAAAAGCATATGCGGGGCAGAAGCCTTAATCCGCTGGGAAAAGCCTTGCGGAAACTTATGCTATCCGGCGGAGTTTATTCCGGTGCTTGAGGGATCGGGGGATATAATCGAATTGGATTACTATGTTTATGAGCATATTTTCTGGTACATTCATCGTCAGCTGGAGAAAGGGGAAACAGTCTTTCCTATTTCCATGAACGTTTCCCGGCTTCATTTGGCCCGGCCTCATGATTTTATCAGTCATATCCGTGAGCTTTTGGAAAAGTATGACGTACCGGCTTCCTTTCTTTTGTTTGAACTCACGGAAAGCATCTACATTCAGGAAATATACTCTGCAATGATTTTCGTTGACGGGCTTCACGCCCTTGGCATTAAGGTTTCCATGGATGACTTTGGAAGCGGCTATTCCTCTCTGGAGCTTTTAAGCAATCTGCCTTTTGATGAAATCAAGTTTGATAAGGTGTTCCTGGCAAACAGCAGGGATGACAATTCCCGGAAGATCCTCGTTCACTTAATGGATCTTGTGAAAAGCATGAATAAGATCATTGTCTGTGAAGGGGTGGAGCTGCAGGAGGATGTGATACTGCTGGATCAATGTGACTGTGATATTATGCAGGGCTATTATTATTTCAGGCCGATGCCTCTTAAAGAATTCAAATATTCTGAGGAATCTGCGGGCTGAAGGCACCGGATATAACAGCGTCAGTTTTGGATTATATTCCAAAACTGACGCTGTTTTTTGATATTCAAAATTCCTATTGTATAAAAAACCCTGGTAAGGTATAATAATTCCAAACGTCCAGAAAAACCACCTATAGGAGGACCATGGTAAATGACCAGAAGTAAATTGCGTGAACACTGCTTTAAAATGCTCTTCTGCGCTGATTTTTATCCGGCGGAAGAGAAAGAATGGCAGCTTATTCAATATTTTCAAGAACCAAATGAGGATGATTTAAACGAGGAAGGCATAGAGGAGATCATCCACGACGTTGAGATGAGCGAAGAGTACTATGTATATTTAAAAGAAAAAGCAGAGGCCGTAATGGCGAAGATCCCGGAACTGGATATAAAAATCAATGAAGTGGCGGAAGGGTGGAAGACAAAGCGTATGGGAAAGGCCGAGCTTACCATTCTCCGCCTTGCCTTATACGAGATCTTATTCGACCAGGATGTGCCGGAGAAAGTAGCCATCAATGAAGCGGTAGAACTGGCAAAAAAATACGGCGGAAACGAAGCTCCGGCATTTATTAACGGAGTCCTGGCAAAGCTGGTATAATATGGCAGGCGTGTATTCCGTTTCTCAGGTCAATGCTTATATTAAGAATATGTTCGCCCAGGATTTCGCTCTCAACAGAATCTCCGTTAAGGGAGAGGTATCCAACTGTAAATACCATACCTCGGGTCATATATATTTTACCTTGAAGGACGGAAAGTCCTCCATTTCGGCAGTCATGTTTGCAGGCAGCAGAAAAGGCCTTGCCTTTACCCTGGAGGAGGGGCAGCAGGTGACGGCCAAAGGCAGTGTGGAAGTCTATGAGCGGGACGGAAGGTACCAGCTCTACGCCCAGGAAATCACGAGAGAGGGAATCGGAGACTTATTTGAACGGTTCCAGAAGCTTCGCGATGAACTGGAAGAAATGGGGATGTTTTCCCCTGAGTATAAAAAGCCCATTCCAAAGCATGCCAAAACCGTGGGGATCGTGACGGCCCCTACGGGAGCAGCTATCCGGGATATTATGAATATATCTGCAAGAAGAAACCCTTACGTTCAGCTGTTTCTCTATCCGGCCCTTGTGCAGGGAGAGAGTGCAAAAGAAAGCATTGTAAAGGGAATCGAAACCCTGGACCGGATGGGACTTGACCTTCTCATCGTAGGCAGGGGCGGCGGTTCCATTGAGGATTTGTGGGCGTTTAATGAGGAAATTGTGGCAAGGGCGATTTTTAACTGCAATACGCCTGTCATTTCCGCAGTAGGCCATGAAACCGATGTGACCATTGCAGATTATGTGGCGGATATGCGTGCCCCTACGCCCTCTGCAGCCGCAGAATTGGCGATATTTGATTACGGTTTATTTGAGGAGCAGGTGCAGCTGTACCGGAACACCCTTTCCAAGGCCATGGACAGGAAGCTGGAACGCTGCCGTTACCGCGCCGGCCAATACGGCTTACGGCTGAAACTTCACGATCCCAAGCGCAGCATCCGGGAAAACCGCCAAAGGCTGGCGGACATGGAAGAAAAGCTTAAAAGCCTTATGGTGTCAAAAGCAGCTTTTGACCGGGCAAGGGCGGCGGAGATAGAACAGCGGATGAAACGGCTGATTGAAAAGCAGGCGGTCCGCGACAGACACAGGCTGGAGCTGATAATCAGCCGCCTGGATGGTCTTTCCCCTTTAAAGCGCATTGGAGGCGGATATGGATTTATAACCGATGAAAAAGACCGAAGGCTGGAATCCATAGATCAGGTAAAGGCCGGAGACGGTTTAAGGGTAAGGGTCCGGGACGGAAGCGTGGAAGCGGTGGTTTCCAATGTTTCTCCGTCACCAATAAAGGAGAACTAAATATGGCAGTAAAAAAAGAACAGACCATTGAAGAGACATTTGCACAGCTGGAAGAGATCATACGTAAGCTGGAAAGCGGAGAAAGCTCTCTGGAAGAGGCCTTTCAGCATTACGAGATTGGAATGAAGCTGGTGAAGTCCTGCAATGAAAAGATAGATAAGGTTGAAAAAAAGATAATTGTATTAGAGGAAAATGGTGAGGAAGATGGAGTTTAAGGAAATACTGAACCGCCGGACAGAGGAGGTCCAGCAGATTGTGGAAAGTTACCTGCCGCCTGTGGAAGGCTATCAGAGCACGGTTCTGGAAGCCATGGACTACAGCGTCCGGGCCGGAGGCAAAAGGCTCCGCCCCCTGCTGATGGAGGAAACTTTCCGCTTATTCGGCGGCTCGGGAAATGTAATTGAGCCTTTTATGGCGGCCATTGAGATGATTCACACCTCATCCCTGATCCATGACGACCTTCCCTGTATGGACAATGATACCCTGCGCAGGGGACTTCCCACCGCATGGGTGAAATACGGTTATGATATGGCTGTACTGGCCGGAGACGGCCTTTTGATCTATTCCATGGAAACGGCCGCAAAGGCTCTGGCTTTTACGGACAGGCCTGACCGGGTGGCAAGATGTATGGGAATAATGGCGGAAAAAACGGGAATCTATGGGATGATTGGAGGTCAGGCGGTGGATGTGGAGCTGGCGGGAAAGCCTGTTCCGCGGGAAAAGCTTGATTTCATCTACAGGCTGAAAACCGGGGCTCTCTTGGAAGCCTCCATGATGATCGGAGCAGTGCTGGGAGGCGCGGCAGAAAGCGAGATAAAGCTGGTGGAAAAGATGGCTGCCTGTGTGGGTCTGGCATTCCAGATCCAGGATGATATCCTGGATGTGACCAGCAGCAATGAGGTTCTGGGAAAGCCTGTGAAAAGCGATGAAAAGAACCATAAAACCACCTATGTAACCCTGGAAGGCCTTAAAAAGGCAAAGCAGGATGTGGAAAAGATATCAGAAGAGGCAGTATCCTGTCTCCATGAGCTTCCGGGAGAGAATGCTTTTCTGGAAGAGCTGATCCTCATGCTGGTAAACCGGGAGAAATAAGTTACCGTTCAGCCGTACCATTCATAATTTGGCGGATGGAGTATTTACCTATGGCTGAACTGTAATAAAAATGAAGGATCTGATAAGCGATGATACTGGAATTAATAAACGGACCGGAGGATATCAAAAACCTTACAAAACAGGAGCTTGATATCTTAAGCCAGGAAATCCGTGACTTTTTAATAGCAAAAATAAGCGTCACAGGCGGCCATCTGGCTTCCAACCTAGGTGTTGTGGAGCTGACCATGGCAGTCTATCTGGCTTTTGACCTGCCAAAGGACAAGATCATATGGGATGTTGGCCATCAGTCCTACACCCATAAGATATTAAGCGGCAGGCGGGAAGAGTTTGACGACTTACGGCAGTTCGGAGGCATCAGCGGCTTCCCAAAGAGAAAGGAAAGCCCCTGCGACGCATTTGATACGGGACACAGCTCCACCTCCATTTCCGCAGGACTGGGACTGGCCCAGGCAAGGGACGTGCTGGGAGAGAACCACTTTGTAGTGTCCGTGATCGGAGACGGGGCCTTAACCGGAGGCATGGCCTATGAGGCCTTAAATAATGCGGCCAGAATGAAGAAGAATTTCATCATCATTTTGAATGACAACAATATGTCCATCTCTGAAAATGTAGGGGGCATGTCAAAATATTTAAACAGCATCCGCACCGGAGAGGGATATCTGGATTTAAAAAAACACGTGACAAACGTGCTGTCCCGCATCCCGGTCATGGGAGACCAGATTATAGATAAGATCAGCAGGACCAAGAATGGCATTAAGCAGCTTCTGATTCCCGGAATGCTGTTTGAAAACATGGGCATTACCTATTTGGGACCGGTGGACGGCCACAACGTAAAGGCCCTTTCCAGGGCTCTCAGGGAGGCCAAGAAGCTGGATCATACGGTCCTGGTCCATGTGATCACCCAGAAGGGCAGAGGCTATGCCCCTGCGGAAAAGAATCCCTCCAAGTTTCACGGAGTGGAACCCTTTGACATCATCACAGGACAGCCCAAACGGGAAAAACAGGCTCCCAGCTATACGGATGTGTTTTCCAAAACCATCTGCCGTCTGGCAGAATCAGATCCAAAGCTTGTGGCAGTAACGGCGGCCATGCCTGACGGAACCGGATTAAAGCGTTTTTCCCGTCTGTATCCCGAGCGTTTTTTTGACGTGGGCATTGCGGAAGAGCATGCGGTCACCTCGGCGGCAGGAATGGCAGCGGGAGGCCTAAAGCCGGTGGTGGCGGTTTACTCCTCCTTTTTGCAGAGAGGCTTTGACCAGATTCTTCATGACGTGTGTATCCAGAACCTGCCTGTTGTATTTTCTGTAGACAGAGCAGGGCTTGTAGGCAGCGACGGGGAGACCCATCAGGGAATTTTTGACTATTCCTACTTAACCGCCATTCCCAACATGAGTGTATTCGCGCCAAAGAACCTATGGGAGCTGATGGACGGTATGGAGTTTGCCTTTTCCTACGGGGGCCCCATTGCAGTGCGCTATCCCAGAGGAGAGGCCTATCAGGGCTTAAAGGACTTCCGTGCTCCCATTGAATACGGAAAGGGGGAAATGCTCTATGAAGAAAAGGACATTGCCCTTCTGGCTGTGGGGAGCATGGTCAGCACCGGGGAGCATGTGCGGCAGAAGCTGAAGGCTGAGGGCTGGAACTGCAGCCTGGCCAACGGTCGGTTTGTAAAGCCCTTTGACAGGCAGATAGTGGACCGCCTGGCAAAAAATCACTGGCTCATCGTCACCATGGAGGAAAATGTTCTTCAGGGTGGCTACGGCCTTACGGTCACAGGCTATATCCATGAGCATTACCCCTGGGTAAAGGTTATGAATATTGCCCTGCCCGATTCCTATGTAGAACACGGCAACGTCTCCCTTCTCCGTAAGGGCCTGGGAATTGACAGCGATTCCATTCTCTGGCGGCTTAAAAAGGAATACTTGGATACAGAGCGCCAGAACGCGGAATGGAAAAGGCTGAGAGAAAACAACTTATAAAGATAAAGCAGGGGAAGTTAAAAATCAATGAAAGAACGATTGGATGTGCTTTTAGTAAAGCGGGGGCTGGCGGAGTCCAGGGAAAAAGCCAAAGCGGTCATTATGTCCGGGATCGTCTATGTGGACGGGGAAAAAGAGGACAAGTCAGGCACTACGTTTGCCGAAACCGCAGAGATTGAAGTACGGGGGAATACTCTGCGGTATGTGAGCCGGGGAGGCTTAAAGCTTGAAAAGGCCATGACTCATTTCGGCGTCACCCTTGAGGGCAAGGTCTGCATGGATGTGGGCTCTTCCACCGGAGGCTTTACGGACTGCATGCTTCAAAACGGGGCCGTCAAGGTCTATGCAGTGGATGTGGGACACGGTCAGCTTGCCTGGAAGCTGCGGGAGGACAGCCGTGTGGTATGCATGGAAAAGACCAATATCCGGTACGTGACCCCGGAAGACATTGGGGACCGGATTGAATTTTCTTCCATCGACGTTTCCTTTATTTCTCTGACAAAGGTTCTGGGCCCTGTGAAAAATCTTCTGACAGAGGACGGGGAGATTGTCTGCCTTATTAAGCCTCAGTTTGAAGCAGGCCGGGAAAAGGTGGGGAAAAAAGGCGTGGTGAGAGAAAAATCCGTCCATCTGGAGGTGATCGAAGCCGTGATCTCATATGGGGTTTCCATTGGATTTGAAGTGCTTCATCTGGAATACTCCCCCATTAAGGGGCCTGAGGGAAACATTGAATATCTGCTCCATCTGAAAAAAACTGGATTAGAGGAAATTCCTCCGGTGCTGACCGTGGATCCGGAAAAGATTGTAAATGAGGCCCACGCCAATTTAGGCGAGAGCAGGTAAGGAGTTTATTATGAAGCATTTTTATATCATTATGAACCCGGACAAGGAAGGGGCCAGTGAAACTGCCGGGGTCATCTGCGATTACTTAATCAGCCGCGGGGCCCAGTGCAGGACAGGAGGCGGAAGGCCCAAGGAATGGGAGAACGGGCATTATACCGATGGGTCCCAGGTTCCGGAGGATACGGAGTGCGTCATCACCTTAGGCGGCGACGGAACCCTCATACAGGCTGCCAGGGATTTAGCCGGCAGGAACATCCCCATTCTGGGAATTAACCGGGGCACTCTCGGGTACCTAACCCAGCTTTCCAGGACAGAAGAAATCGAGCCTGCGCTTTCCGTTCTCCTTGCCGGAGATTATAAGCTGGAAGAGCGGATGATGCTGGACGGATGCGCTTACCGGGACGGAAAGACCGTATACCGGGACATTGCTTTAAATGAGATCGTCATGACCAGAAGCCAGCATTTAAAGATGCTGCGGTTTAAAGTTTACGTCAACGAGGAATTTTTTAACGAATACCATGCGGACGGCTTAATCGCGGCGACCCCTACAGGCTCTACAGCCTATAATCTCTCCGCAGGAGGACCAATCATTGTTCCTGACTCCAGGATGATGGTTTTAACGCCAATCTGCTCCCATGCCTTAAATGCCAGAAGCATTGTCCTATCCTCCGATGACCGGTTACGGGTGGAGATGATGGGCCAGGAGGGTGTCTCACAGGCCGCAGTATTTGACGGAGACACGGTGGCAGAGCTGTATCCCGGCGATTCCATAGAGATACGCCGGTCGGAAATCAAAACTATATTGATAAAACTGAAAAACATATCATTTTTAGATAACCTGCGTAACAAGATGGCCGGTATATGAGAAGGAGATACAATGAAACTGGAACGACACAGCAAAATTGTGGAACTCATTGGAAAGTACGAGATTGAAACTCAGGAGGAGCTGGCGGATCATTTAAACCAGTCGGGCTTTGCAGTCACCCAGGCAACTGTTTCCAGAGACATCAGGGAGCTGAAGCTTACAAAGGTTCCCTCAGAGGCAGGAAAGCAGCGGTATATGGTGCTCCAAAACCAGAGCTCTTTCAGCGACAAATACATCCGGATTCTGCGGGACGGCTATTTGCCCATGGATATGGCCCAGAACATCCTGGTCATAAAAACCGTATCCGGAATGGCAATGGCGGTTGCGGCGGCCTTAGATGCCCTTCATTTCAATGAAATGGTGGGGTGTATTGCAGGCGACGATACCATCATGTGCGCCATCCGGAGCGCTGATGATACCATACTTATGATGGACAAGCTAAAAAAACTCATTACGGGATAAAGGAGGCCGCCATGCTTTCAGAATTGCACGTAAAGAACTTAGCCCTGATTGAAAAAGCGGATGTGGAGTTTAAAGAGGGCTTAAATATCCTGACTGGTGAAACCGGAGCCGGAAAGTCAATTATCATAGGCTCCGTCACCATTGCCCTGGGAGGCAAGGTACCGAAAGATATAATAAGGAAAGGCGAGGAATACGCCTATATTGAACTGATTTTTACGGTCAGGGATGAGGGAAAAATCCGCCTGTTAAAGGAACTTGACGTCCATCCGGACGGGGACGGCACGGTGATTGTCTCAAAGAAGATCATGCCGTCAAGAAGCTTAAGCAAAATCAACGATGAAACCGTGACCGCAGGAAAGCTGCGGGATATCACAGGCCTTCTGATCGATATTCATGGGCAGCATGAACATCAGTCTCTGCTTTACAAGTCAAAACATCTGGAGATCCTGGACCGCTATCAGGAGAAAAAGTCCCATGACCTAAAAGAGAATATAGGAAAAACCTATGGGGAATATATCCTCTTAAGGGACCGCCTGGCGTCTTTCCAGCTTGATGAGGAAGTCAGACTCCGGGAAATGGATTTTATCCGGTATGAGATTGAGGAGATCGAGAACGCCCGGCTGAGAGAAGGGGAGGAGGAGGAGCTGTCCTCCAAATACCGGCTTTTCTCACATGGGAAAAAAATAACCGAAAGTCTTTCCATCGCTTATTCCGCTGTGGATTCAGATATTATAAGCCGCGCCTTAAGGGAGGTGGAGGCGGTTGCTTCCTATGATGAAAGGATTGCAGCCATCAGGGACCAGCTCTTTGACGCGGATTCCATTTTAAGCGACATCAACCATGAAATAAACGCTTATATGGATGACATGACCTTTGACGAGGAAGAATTTCAGCAGCTGGAGGAACGGCTTGACGTCATACATAACCTGGAAGCAAAGTACGGCAAGAGCTTAGACCAGATCTTTAAGAATCTGGAGGAGAAACAGAAGCGTCTGGAAGAACTGGAAGACTATGATGCAGTCAGAAGCCGGACAGCCGCGGAATTAAAGAAGGTTTCGGAACAGCTGGAGGTTCTCTGCACCAGATTATCGGAAATGAGAAAGGAAACCGCCAAGGAGCTGACCAGGAAGATAAAGGAAGGGCTTGCGGACTTAAATTTCATGGATGTGGAGTTTTCCATGGAATTTTCCAGAATGGACCATTACACCGCAGGCGGTTTTGACGAGGCGGAGTTTGTCATCTCCACCAACCCGGGGGAGTCCTTAAAGCCTTTGGGCATGGTGGCCTCTGGCGGCGAGCTGTCAAGGATCATGCTGGCCATTAAGACCGTGCTGGCAGATTCCGATGACATCCCCACCCTGATCTTTGACGAGATCGATACCGGAATCAGCGGCCGGACAGCCCAGAAGGTGTCGGAAAAGCTGGCATACATTGCAGAAAGCCATCAGGTTATCTGCATCACCCATCTGCCCCAGATCGCCGCCATGGCGGACTGCCATTATGAAATTGCAAAAACGGTCGAGGGAGGCCGGACCGCAACCTCCATCCGCCGGCTTGACGGAGAAGAGATGGTGGAGGAGCTGGCAAGGCTTTTGGGAGGAGTAGAAATCACCCAGGCAGTGAGAGAAAATGCCAGAGAGATGAAGAGGCTGGCAAAAGGACCGGGAGCATGAGAAAATGATTGGATTAGGAACAGCAATAAATGTAGCAGGCATTATCACAGGAGGCTTAAGCGGCCTCCTTTTTGGAAAGAAGATGGAGGAACGATATCAGAGCATTTTAATGAATGCGGCCGGAATCTGCGTGCTGTTTCTGGGAATTGCAGGAGCAATGAAAGAAATGCTGGCAATCGAACAGGGGAAACTCACCAGCGGCGGAACCATTATGATGATCGCGTCGTTCTCCGTCGGAGCTCTGATGGGCGAATGGATGAACATTGAACTGAGGATGGAGCAGTTTGGAAAATGGCTTAAAATAAAGACAAAGAGCGACGGTGACGCGACCTTTGTAGACGGCTTTGTAAACGCCTCTCTTACCGTTTGTATTGGGGCCATGGCCGTGGTGGGATCTATTCAGGATGGAATCTCCGGAGAT
This sequence comes from Lacrimispora sp., assembly GCA_047604985.1. Classification (GTDB taxonomy): domain Bacteria; phylum Bacillota; class Clostridia; order Lachnospirales; family Lachnospiraceae; genus Lacrimispora. The sequence goes on along the minus strand of JASGGP010000037.1, from coordinate 9,169 downwards.
TACACCGTTCTCACCGCAAAAGCCATTCTGGACCTGATCATTATTCTGGTCATGACCGTTTCCCTTGGGAAAGGCTGTATTTTTTCCGCGATTCCCGTGGCCCTGTTTCAGGGGACCATAACCATTCTGGCAAGGTTTATCCAGCCGGTCATGACAGAACAGGCCTTGTCGAATTTATCCCTGACAGGTTCTATTTTGATCTTTTGCGTGGGAGTGAACCTGGTATGGGGAAAGATGATAAAGGTGGCCAATTTGCTTCCGGCTCTGGTTTTAGCGGTGGTGCTTGCCTTTTTTCTGTAAAAAGAAGAACAGAGGTCAATGCCGGCGCTTTCATTCTTTGACTGGAATATAGAGCCGGTTTATCCATTTCATTATACTCTTTTTCCTTTATTCCTTTTCCTGTTTTGCTGCGGTTTTAAGCTCGCTGACCGGACAATATACTACAAACCGGAGTCAACGGCAGAACTGCTTAATGAGATAAATTGTTTACGAAAGAAAAAGATGTCAGTGGAAGAGATAATGGAAATACTGGCTCATGGCAGGTGAGTAATATTGCCTTTTACGGCAGTATCGGTAAGATATTTCCCTAAATTTGAGCGTAATTTCGCCGCCGGCTAAGACATATTTAAAGCTTTTCAGGGTCATCAAAAAGGGCAAAGCCAGTCAATGCTTTGCCCCTTTTAATGAGTTTAAAGTACAAATCTATCCAACGAAATCAATGCCTGCCTAAGACCTTTCTGCCAGATAATCCAGTACAGGTTCCAAATATTTAATATCAATCCAGTTTTCTTTTTTCCCCAAAATAGATATAAAAGAATTTCCTTGGGAGTCATTTGGCGACGAGGATTTCTTCTCCGCTGATTTTTTTACCATATTATATAATAAGCGGTCCTTAAACGTCAAAATCTCTTCATCCCACATGCCCCGTCCGTAAAATAAGGCGGTATTGCTCGGCATTTCCTTTAAATTTTGACGCTTTAATTCAGAAATCATCTGCTCGCTGTAAGGATAAGCTCCCACAGCAAAAATGACTGTTTTTTTGTTTTTCAAATCCTTATAGTTTCTTTTCAGAAAAGAAATGCCCGAAATGTGAGAAGCATAAACACCGCCGCATAAAAGAACGGTATCAAAGTCATTGATCTGATTTGGATTCAGATGGCTGTTTTCAAACGCTTCACAATGAATTCTTTCCCCAAGCAAATGTGCATATTCTTTTGCTGCCCCATATTTGGATTTATAAATTATAATTGTTCTGCTCATATTAATTTCCCCCAATTCATAGATTTTCTCCTGCCCTTAAAATACATTTACTTTCGATTAATTGTTTCATTGCTGTTTTCTAAACATTCAATTCCTTTATATAATTTCATCAGCAAATCAAACAGCATTTGTATTTCACTGTCTGTATATTCTTCAAATAAAATATTTAATTTTTGTTTGTGCAAAGCAGAAATTTTATCAAAGTAAAGTGTCAGCTTATCTGTGGGAACAATGGCAGCGGCCCTTATATCCTTTTGGCTTTGCTTTATTTCCACAAATCCTTTCTCTTCAAGGGAAGCAGCAAGCTTTTTAATATTTTGTCTGGAACAGCCCAGAAGCCTGCCGGATTGAGTAAAAGTTAATTCGTCCCCGGAACGCCTGACCATGGTTAACAGCATGAATTGTTTCAGGGTAATGTCCTTGTCTTCTTTATCAAAAATGGTCTGTAGTTTATTTTCAGCGATAAAAAGTGTGCTGAAGATGGCTTTTACCTGATGTTCCCTTGTATCTTTAAATCTCTGTATTAAATCTTCGATTTCCATAATAACCTCCCGGAATGGACATTACAGGTATAGGTAACATGTTACTGATTATAATATAGCAACTTGTTACCTATGTGTCAATAAAAATCAAAACAAGACCGGAAAATGGGTATGGGTCAGCCGCAGCTGCCTGGTGGACTGTCAACTCCATACCTTGCATCCCGATACATCTTTTTCAGGAAATGACCCTTATAAGTGCAAATGGAAGAGTTCATAGTATAAAAAGGTTACTTTAAAAGTCGTGATTTCTGTAAGCTCTTCCATGAGCACTTAAGGTATTTAAAAGAAGCCTTGGAGATTATAAGTAAAAAAATCAATTAAAAATAAAAAGATGAAATTTAAAAAGAAAGCTGTGTTCTTTAAGATTAGTCTCATTTTAAAAAAGATATCTGTGAAAAGATAGCTTTTATGTCCGATTTATTTTATTATATATTAGAAAGAAAGATAGGGGCCCTGGGTACTTGGAAAACGGAATGTTACCATATGAAAAAATTAAATTACAGGGATCAAAAGGAGTGAGGCAGGTGTTAAAACAGATGTTAAGAATGTTAAAAACAGATGATAAATGAATTGCCGAAACAGTAAAAAAGTCGGAGGACTTGAGCGGAAAGACAGCACAATAGAAGATTTTCTGCCCCATACCTGAGAAACTGTTTTGGAAAGATTCCATGTATTTTTCAGATGAAAAACAGGTAAAAAGTACAATTAAAACATTTAGAAATCAGGCAGCATACAGCCATGAATTTTTATTTTTAAATCAAAGAAAACAGCCAGAGAAAAACTTTTTTCAGAGAAAATTCCTTTCCGGCTGAAATTCCGATGAGCCGGTAAAAGAATTAAAACCCTGCCATGAAAACAGCATAAATTAACAAAATAGCATATAAGATCCGATGATTGTAAGGTGCTGTTAAAAATAAAAAATAATTAAATGGATACCATAAGTATAGGTAGGATTAAAGTTAAAAAATAAAATTAAAAAACTGTATACCCATATGCCCTGAAAAAATGAGAATATAATCAAGAAAGGAAGCACATATGAAAGCATCAGAAGGAATCAACTACGCTCCGACCGGCCCCGTAAAACCTGTAGTAAAACCGGGAGAATTTTATTTTGCGGCTATGTATCTGGAGCACGGCCATATTTCAGGAATGTGCAATGGCCTGACAGAGGCCGGAGCCACATTAAAATACGTTTACGACACGGACAGAAGCCGCGGGGAAGCATTTGCAGCCCAATATCCGGGTTCCGTATTTGTCAGCCGGGAGGATATTATCCTGGACGATCCGTCCATCCGCCTCATAGCAGCCGCAGACATACCCTCAAAGCGGTGTGAAACAGGACTGCGCTGTATATCCGCCGGCAAGGACTATTTCACGGATAAAGCGCCCTTTACCACCTTAGAGCAGCTTGCCGAGGCCAGAAAAATGACGGAAGAAACCGGAAAAAAGTACATGGTTTACTACTCCGAGCGCCTTCACTCCGAAAGCGCCGTTTACGCAGGCAATCTGATTAAATCAGGAGCAATCGGAAAGGTCATCAGCGTTATGGGCCTTGGCCCTCACCGGATGGGAGATCCGGGAACCCGTCCCGGATGGTTTTTCAAAAAAGAATTATACGGCGGAATACTCTGCGATATCGGCTCCCACCAGATCGAGCAGTATCTCTACTATTCCGGCGCAGAGGATGCCAGGATCGAGCACAGCCGCATTGCAAACTACAACCATCCGGAATTTCCCGAGCTTGAGGACTACGGAGACGCCATGCTGACAGGAGATAACGGCACTTCCTGCTATTTCCGTGTGGACTGGTTCACACCCGACGGCTTATCCGCCTGGGGAGACGGCCGGACCGTAATCCTTGGAACCGACGGCTACATAGAACTGAGAAAATATATCAATGTGGCTGCAGAGGACAACAGCGGGGACAACTTAATTCTGGTGGACCAAAAAGGAGAGCAGTTTATAAAATGTAAAGATAGGACAGGCTATCCATTTTTCGGGGAATTGATACTGGACTGCATCAACAGGACCGAAAATGCCATGACTCAGGAACACGCCTTTAAAGCCGCTGAGCTTTGCTTAAAATGTGAAAAATATGCGGCCGGGACCGTTAATCGGATTTAAAATATTTCCATTGGGGCACGATAGCTGCCACCAAAAGAAAATAGTTACAACTAAAATATGACAGTGTGATTTGAACAATTTCTCACATACTAAGAGAGGAGCAAAAAATTGTCTCCTTTCATTCTTCTAAGGAGGTATGTGAGATGGGATTACACAAGATTCATAAACTGATAGTAAGGGCGTTCTGGATCAGCCTGATCTTTTGCATCGGATTTACCTGGTATTATATAAAACGGGTGATTCCGGACAAACTGAATATCGTTGCACAGGAAGAAGAACAGTTTCATTTCTCCATGCCTTTTGATGTGACCTTGTATTCCGACAGCGAGGAAGTTGTGTTAAACAACGGATCAAATATTCCCTCGGATCAAATCCATTTACAGGTAAACCAGCCTTTTTCCGTTTATTCGGAAAATCAGGGAAGCTATAAGCTGGGATTAAAGCTGTTTGGATGGCTTCAGCTAAAGGATATACAGGTAAATGTAGTGGATACCAAATATGCCATTCCATGCGGCACTCCCATTGGGATCTACTTAAAATCTGACGGTATCATGGTGATCGGAACCGGTGATGTGACAAAAAAAGACGGTATGGTGGCAGAACCGGCTTTCGGCATTCTCCAGTCAGGAGATTACATTGAGTCCATCAACGGAACCTCTTTAAATGACAAGGAAACGCTGATGAATGAGCTGAACAAAATCGGCGGTTCTGAGGCAGCATTAAAGGTGAGGCGAGGCGGGGAAGACATTGATATTAAGATGAATCCCATAGAAGCGGAAGACGGCACCTACAAGCTGGGCGTCTGGGTCAGAGACGACACCCAGGGAATCGGCACCATGACCTATGTGGATATGAACGGCCAATTCGGGGCTCTGGGACACGGCATCAGTGACAGTGATACCGGGGAAGTGGTCCAGATCACCGACGGCTCTCTGTATGAAACCGCAATACTGGGAATCGAAAAGGGCACTTTTGGAAAGCCCGGGGTCATGAGCGGCATCATTTATTACGGACCCGGATCCACCCTGGGTACCATAACCGCCAATACCGAAGAAGGGATATTCGGAAAGGTAAATGACCGCTTTAAACAGAGCATCACCCAGGATGCCATTCCCATTGGTTACCGGCAGGATGTAAAAAAGGGAACGGCTTACATCCGGAGCGATGTATCTGGAAAGGTTCAGGATTATGAAATCGAGATCCAGCGTGTGGACTATTCCACCACTCATAAGAGCAAGGGAATGGTGATAAAGGTCACGGATCCGGATCTTCTGGCTCTCACCGGCGGCATTGTCCAGGGCATGTCGGGAAGTCCCATCATACAGGACGGAAAGCTTATAGGAGCCGTGACCCACGTATTTATCCAGGATCCTACCAGGGGATATGGAATATTTATTGAAAATATGCTGGAAGAGTCAAGGTAAAAGGTCAAAGCAGCTTGTGTAAATCCAGGCTGCTTTTCATTTTACAAAAACTCTGCCCTTAGCCGGAGAAAATGCCGGAATTCTGCAAAAATCATTTTTCGTTGTAAAAATGTTATAAAATTAGGGACAAAAATCAAATTTTTTGATGAATTTTGCTTTTCATTGTAACAGTAATGTGTTAATATAATAACTGGGCTGTGGAAAAAAATGGGAGTTTTTTTGCCGACAAGGTATATCCTTTTTCAACATCATGAAAAAAGACAGGCATGGGATACTCCGGCACAACATTTTGAACTTCGACACGTTTGTAAAGAAACGAATATGCCGCAAGTCGATTTAGATTTTATTGTCTTTGTCGAATAATGCGACAGAATCCCATTGCGGCATGAGCCGGGCTAAGTCTATAATGGCTTTACACTAGTTTTCATCTATTTTGAAGAATCAGGAGGAAAGTATCGAGATGTCGGAAATCAGTATTGCGATTGCGGATGATAACCTGCAGACATTAAATCTGCTGAATGATATACTGGAGGGAGAGGAGGATTTTCACGTCGTAGGAAGAGCGGATAATGGCGAAGACGCTTACAACATGATTTTAAAAACAAATCCGGATGTTGTCTTATTGGACGTGATTATGCCGAGGATGGACGGAATTACGGTAATGGAGCGGGTGAGAAGCAGCGGTGCTGTCGCAAAGATCCCGTCGTTTATTATGGTAACTGCGGCCGGAAGTGAGAATATTACCGAAGATGCGTTCCGTATGGGAGCAAATTACTACATCATGAAGCCCTTCAATAAAGAAATTATCGTCGACAAGGTGCGGAGAGTAGGCCAGAGAAAGACAAAAACTCCCAGCTTTCAGGGGATGAAAAAGGTAAAGCCTTATGTCAATAAGACCGAGTATATGGAGCAGAATCTGGAAAATGATGTGACTCAGATGCTTCATGAGATCGGGATTCCGGCTCATATCAAAGGCTACCAGTATTTGCGCGACGCCATCGTCATTTCCGTTCAGGACCAGGAAATGCTTACCTCTGTGACAAAAATACTTTATCCGAGTATTGCGAAAAAGCATCAGACAACCCCAAGCCGTGTGGAGCGGGCGATCCGCCATGCCATAGAAGTGGCGTGGAGCAGAGGGAAGATGGATACCATCAATGAGCTGTTCGGTTACACGGTCAGCACCGGGAAAGGCAAACCGACCAATTCTGAGTTTATTGCCCTGATCGCTGACAAAATAAGACTTGATTACAAAAAACTTTCGTAAAATATAAGGGAAAGGCACTTCCTTATTTCTTCAAAATGCAGTATACTATAGGCTAGAAGATACCGCTCCGGCGGAGGAAAGAATAAGGGAGGTTTTTTGATGAAGAAGATATTATTCGTTGCATCGGAGGCAGTACCTTTTATTAAAACCGGAGGGCTTGCCGACGTTGTTGGGTCCCTTCCAAAGTGCTTTGACAAAGAATTTTTTGATGTCAGGGTAATGATTCCCAAATATCTTTGCATCAAGCAGGAATGGCGGGATCAGATGACCTACGTTGACCATTTTTATATGGATTATTTGGGACAGAGCAGGTATGTCGGAATTCTTCAATGTGTTTACGAAGGCATTACTTTTTATTTTATTGATAATGAAGGCTATTACAGCGGTTCAAAGCCCTATGGAGACTGGTTCAATGATCTGGAAAAGTTCTGTTTTTTCTCCAGAGCAGCCTTATCTGCGCTTCCGGTAATCGGATTTCAGCCGGATCTGATCCATTGCCATGACTGGCAGACCGCACTGGTTCCTGTTTTATTAAAGGACCGGTTCCATGACGGGGAATTCTTCAAGGATATGAAATCCGTCATCACCATTCATAATTTAAAATTCCAGGGCGTATGGGATGTGAAGACCATACAGAAGTTTACCTGTCTGCCGGATTATTATTTCACCCCGGACAAATTGGAAGCATATAAGGATGGTAACCTGTTAAAGGGAGGCATCGTTTACGCGGATGCCATTACTACGGTCAGTGATACTTATGCTGAAGAGATCAAGATGCCGTTTTACGGAGAAGGGCTGGACGGCCTGATGCGCGCCAGGGCCGGAAGCTTAAGAGGGATTGTAAACGGTATTGATTACGAGGAATTCGATCCGGAGACAGATTCCTATATTGTCCAGAGATATAACGCAAAAAACTTCCGCAAGGAGAAAGAGAAGAACAAGCAGGCTCTCCAGCAGGAGCTGGGGCTGAATCAGGACGTGAAAAAGTTTATGATCGGCATTGTTTCCCGACTGACGGATCAAAAAGGACTGGATCTGATCCAGTGCGTGATCGACGAGCTGTGCAAGGACGACATTCAGCTGGTGATTCTGGGTACAGGCGAAGAACGGTATGAGAACATGTTCCGCCATTATGCATGGAAGTACCAGGATAAGGTTTCAGCCAATATCTTTTATTCAGAGGCCATGTCCCATAAGATTTATGCGGCCTGTGACGCATTTCTCATGCCGTCTTTGTTCGAGCCCTGCGGCTTGAGTCAGCTCATGTCTCTTCGCTACGGCACTGTACCCATTGTGCGGGAGACAGGGGGCTTAAAGGATACGGTAGAGCCTTACAATGAGTTTGAGAGCCGCGGAACCGGCTTCTCTTTCTCCAATTACAATGCCCATGAGATGCTGGGAGCCATACGGTATGCAGAAAAGATCTATTATGACAAGAAGCGGGAATGGAATAAGATCATTGACCGCGCCATGATAAAGGATTACTCATGGAAGACCTCTGCAATAAAGTATCAGGAACTGTATGACTGGCTGGTCGGCTGGTAGGAGAACTCACTTTTTAAGAAGGAAGCGATTGATTAAGGATGAAACACATACATTGGACCCGGGAAGAAGCAGTCAGATGGGCAGAGGATTCTTCCTGGGTGGAACAGGAATATTATAATGAAGATCCGGACTACATGGAGTGCGTTATGGACGTCATGGACAGTCCGGTATTCCAGTCCATGGATAACTTCATACAGCATGGGGACACTACCTGTAAGGCTCACTGCATCAAGGTATCCTATATGAGCTACTGCATCTGCAGGAAGCTGGGCTGGGAATACAAAGAGGTGGCAAGAGCCGCTCTTCTCCATGACTTATTTTTATATGACTGGCATACTCATGCCAGAGAAACCGGAGAGCATTTCCATGGTTTTACCCATCCAAGAGCCGCGCTGAACAATGCGGTAAAGCATTTTGAGCTGACGGAAAATGAAAAGGATATGATTTTGCGCCACATGTGGCCCTTAACGCCGGTTCCTCCCAAAAGCCGTGGGGGACTGGTCATTATTTACTCAGATAAATTCTGCGGCCTGGCAGAGACCTTTGCAAGAATCAAGCGTTGGGTCTTATATTGCTTTGGGCCAAAAAGAGCTGCATAAGACGGAGGAAACACCCTGCGGGTATACCTATATGCCCAAAAAGCAGGGCAGAAGAGAGGAAACACCCTGCGGGTATACCTACATGCCCAAAAAGCGGGGCAGAAGAGAGGAAACCATGACATTTTGGGATGATATACTGGGGAACCAGGTGCTGGTGACTGCGGTTACCGGCTGGACGGTGGCGCAGATTTTAAAGACCATCATCGACCTGGCCCTTAATAAAAGTTTTAATCCGGAGAGGCTGGTGGGGTCCGGAGGAATGCCAAGCTCCCACGCTTCTACGGTTTGCGGGTTGACGACCGCCGCCGGTTTTCGCTATGGCGTCGGTTCTTTTGAGTTTGCGGTTTGTTTTGTCCTGTCCATGATCGTCATGTACGACGCCATGGGTGTACGCAGGGAAACAGGAAA
>JASGGP010000036.1:0-22188 GCA_047604985.1 Lacrimispora sp. | reverse complement strand
CTTTGTCATCAGCGCCGTGGCAATGAAAGTGTCAACGGCCTATCTGGCTAAAACAGGATATGCTGTAGGATTTATGCCGGTTGTTGTCCTTGGTGAAACAGTGATTGCGGTATGCCTTGTAGGATACGTGCTGATCCGGTATGGAAGGTATTTATTCTGCAATAAGAAATAGGTTCCGGGGAGGAAGGCTTTATGGATTTCAAGTATAGAAAGCTTCAGCTTCAGGAAGCAGAGGATTTTTGGAACCTGATGAATGAGCTTGACCATGAAACAAAATTTATGCTGTATGAGCCGGGTGAAAGAGAAAAAAACAAGAATATCCCGCTTTTAACCAAGGCGGTTGAACGGTCGGTTACAGGAGATGACTTCCTCATAATTGCTGAGTGCAATGGGAAAATGATCGGATACATATGGGCCCAGAAGGGCAGCTTAAACCGAATTTTGCATACTGCCTATATCGTTGTGGGAGTACTTGAGAATTACAGAGGAAAAGGAATCGGAACAGAGTTTTTCAAACGCCTGGATCAGTGGGCGGAAGAAAAACAGGTTACAAGATTGGAACTGACGGTCATGTGTCCCAATACTTTTGCAAAGGGGCTTTATGAGAAAAACGGCTTTGCGGTAGAGGGCATCAGAAAAAAATCCGTGCGTGTGGACGGGGAATTTGTGGATGAATATTACATGGCAAAAGTTCTGTAGGTTTGTACATCTAAATTTTTTATCTCTGAACAGAGAGGGCTTGTTTACCGAAAAGCCCTCTCTGTCTGTTCTGTCTTGGAAGCCGCCCTATACTGCCTGGGCGTCATATGAAATTCCCGTTTGTACATCCGGTCAAAATAGCTGGTGCTTTCAAATCCGGTGCTTTCCGCAATTTCCGTAATCGACCGGTCCGTGTGGAGAAGCTGCTGCTGTGCCTGCTGAAGCCGGTATTTGTTTAAGTATTCCACAGGAGAAAGGGGAACCGAGCACTGGAAACAGCGGAGAGCTTCCCTTTTACTTACTCCAACAGAAGCGGAGATCTCTTCCAGCGTGATCTTTTTCCGGTAATTCTCTTCAATAAAACAGGTCATGCGCTTAAAACGGGCCTGGGAAATCTTATTTACTCCTGAATGGTCCATGGCCATAAACTGGTGTCTGTGTTCATAAAGCATTGCCCAGATATTGCAGATGGCAACATGGGCCTCCAGCTCCCAGGTGGAAGTGGGATTTTCGCACAGAAAGCTGAGTCCGGACAGGGAGTTTAGAACCTCTTTCTGCCAGGAGACGCTGTCTTTCAGCACAAAATGGGAAATCCCCAGAGTGAGAAAGGGGAGGACGAATTTCTCATAAATGGAGCTGTTCTGAGGCGCGATAAAGTCAGGAGCGAACAGGAAATTTGGGATGATCCCGGTTCCCTCTGAAAGAAAGCGGTGCATGGCCCCGGAATTAATAAAAATGCCGTCTCCCTTTTTAAGGGTGTAATTGATGTTTCCGATGGAGCATTCCACCACCCCTTCTAAAACAAATACCAGTTCAAATTCCTTATGCCAGTGCCAGTCAATGCACCGGTTATCAAATTTTCCCACATCCTCATAGTAATACTGAAACGGAAAGGCCGCAGATCCATGGGAAACCAGCTCCATCATGGATTCATCGGTCACTATTTTTGTGCTCTGCATCAGAAGCTCTCCTTCCTTTGATTTGGCTTTATTGTATCATAAACTGGCGGTAAATGACAAGAAAGTGAAAATTATTTGCGGTATAATACAAAAAACAAAAGTGGGTGGCAAACAGTGAAAAACGATTATACCAAAACAGTCCGCGCCTGTTTTATGAGCTATATTGTACAGGCCATTATCAACAATTTTGTTCCCCTGTTATTTCTTACATTTCAGGCGGAATACGGCATTTCCCTGTCCAGAATCACCATGCTGGTGACGGTTAATTTCGGGGTCCAGCTGCTGGTGGATTTCCTATCCGCAGGCTTTATTGACCGGATCGGATACCGGGCCTCTATTTTAACGGCCCATGTTTTATGCGCCCTCGGTCTTATTTCCCTGACCGTGCTGCCGGGAGTTTTCCCCCAGTCATGGGTGGGGCTGCTTACAGCGGTTGTGATTTATGCAGCAGGCGGGGGGCTTTTAGAGGTGTTAGTCAGCCCTATTGTGGAAGCCTGTCCTACGGATAATAAGGAAAAGGCCATGAGCATGCTTCATTCCTTTTACTGCTGGGGCCATGTGAGCGTGGTACTCCTTTCCACTTTATTTTTCAGCCTGTTCGGCTTGGGAGGCTGGAAGCTTCTGGCTCTTTTCTGGGCCCTGATCCCTGTGGCTAATATCCTCATGTTTATTAAGGTCCCAATTGCTCCCCTGGTAGAGGGAACGGACGGACTGACCTTAAAGGCCCTGACCGGGAAAAAGGTTTTCTGGGTTTTCATGCTTTTTATGGTGTGCGCCGGAGCCAGCGAACAGGCGGTGAGCCAGTGGGCGTCGGCATTTGCGGAAAAAGGGCTGGGAGTGAGCAAGACCGTGGGAGATCTTGCAGGGCCTATGCTTTTTGCCGGAATGATGGGGATTTCAAGGGCTGTTTACGGAAAATACGGGGAAAAGATGAATTTACAGAAGACCATGGCGGCCAGCGGGCTTTTATGCATCGGTTCCTATTTCCTGATTTCCCTGTCTTCCAATCCGGTATTGGGACTTGCAGGCTGCGGCATATGCGGATTTTCCGTGGGGATCATGTGGCCGGGAACCTTCAGCATGGCCTCAGCCGCCATCCGGGGCGGCGGCACGGCCATGTTCGCATTTCTGGCTCTGGCCGGTGATCTGGGCTGTTCCGGAGGTCCAACCCTTGTAGGACTTGTTTCCGGGCATTTTAACGGCGATCTAAAAACGGGGATACTGGCGGCGGTTCTCTTTCCGGTCATCCTGGTCATAGGTCTGATCCGTTTTCTTATGATGGGAGACAGAAATAATGTTTTAAATAAAAATGACGGCGAACAAATAAAATACGACATATAGATGTCGTGTTTCCTGTGATAGAATCTGTTTATCATAAAAGAAATGAGGAAAACAGAATGAATTATGAACGGGTGGATTTAAAGGAAAAGAAAGTGGTAGGGCTTGCGGCCCGGACAAACAATGGCTCTCCGGATATGGAAAGCGTCATCGGCGGCCTTTGGCAAAGCTTCTTTGGAAGCGGGCTTTATTCTTCCATCGGCAATAAGAGCAATCACAAGGCATTGGGTATCTATCAGGATTATGCAGGGAATGAAATGGATGATTACACCGTGGTGGCTGCCTGTGAGGTGGAGGCTGTGGATGAAATTCCTGCGGGAGCAGTTGCGGGAACCATTCCTGCAGGACCTTATGCCAGATTTATTGTAAGAGGAGATATGAAGCTGGCGGTGGCGGAATTCTGGCAGGAGCTTTGGAAGCTGGACTTGCCCCGTTCCTTTGTCTGCGATTTTGAGGAATACCAGGATTCCAAAACAGAGGATGCGGAGATCCATATTTATATCGGGCTGAAAGAGTAAGGAAAAGGGAGGGAACCCTAATGGGTCCCTCCCTGAATGCTTTATTAGTATACAACTTCTTCAAACCCATCGGTGGACGGAAACTGAATGGTTACAGGCTGTCCTGGATTATTGTAATCCAGGTGAATGCCCATGGTCATGCCCATAGAGTCTTCTCCGTCGGACAATGTGGTGGAAATAACTATCTCTTCCTTGGAAAAATACCCTTCCGGGCTGATAACGGCTTTCCCTGTAATCTGGTTGATCTTAAAATCATAATAGGAAAGAGAGGGTAAAATCTCGTCATAAATATCGGCTAAATAGCTTTCCAGGCCGCTGGCATCGCTGGAGTAAAAAAGAATTTTATTCCCGGCTCCGTCATCTGCGATCTGTACATTTTCCAGGAATGCCCCGAACTGTCCGGTGAGTCCGCCTAATGTCAGATTGTCGGTCATATCGCTGTATCCGATTTTCATCTTATATTTTTCACCGTTTCCCATATCGGAATAGTAGCAGCCGTTGGTATAAAAAGCGGTCTGCGGGCTTAGAATTCCCATGGTGCTTACATTATGGGTGTAGATGAATTCCATGGCCGGCGTGTTTAAATCATGGTATTTCAGCTGCGTATCCACGGAAATGGGAATTTCAAATCCGCTGTAGGACATGTTCATCAGGACATCAGAGTTAATATCTAAGCCTTGCAGCTGGGAGCTCTTCTGGTCCGCGCTCTGGTAGAGCTCAAGACCTTTCTGGTTAATGGTGCGGGCGGCAAAAGGATTGGCAGCCCTTTGACGGACGATGCCGCCGTCTGTCCACGCTCCGTTTTCATTTACGGTATAGCCGTCAGGGGTGACGGTTCCTGTAAGTAAATATCCATTTTCATCAAAATAGTAGCATTCCGCCATTCCATCCTCATTGGAGTCAATCCAGGTCCAGGCGGAAACCGGATGGGACTTGTCCTCATCCTGCCACCACCATCCATGGTCGTTTTGCTTCCAGGTTCCTGCAAATGCGGTCGCAGTCATGGTTATGGACAGAAGTGATGTGACAGCAAATAATTGTAAGGCTTTTCTCATGCTTTTTTCATTCCTCCTGTTTCTGTCATTATCCATCCATTTTACCATATTCTGGAAAATACAACAACGCTTTTATCAAGGGACGGTTTTACCCTTATTTTAAGGAGGTCTTTAGTTGCTCAAACAGTTCTAAGTCCGAAGCCTTAAGCTTTAAATTGGTGGTGAGGGTCTTTCCCTCCGGGGATGTGACGCGGATTTCCACCACGCTTCCCTCCTGCAGGCAGCGCTCGGAAGCAGCCTTTAAGAACATGGGGAATTTGGGATGGTTGTTTTTGAAAACAGCCCAGGACTCCTTGAGCTGCATAAGGTTCATAATATTCATCTGACCGGTCCTCTCTATTTTCTTGATAGGCATATCCTAGCATAAATGGAAGGAGCCGTCAATAAATGGCCGGCGGCAGGAAAGGTTTGCATCTTGCGCCGCATTAGAAAGGGGGCTATAATAAAACATAAATCGACAAAAGCAGGTGAAAGACATGTATATAGGAGATTTACACATCCATTCCCATTACTCCCGGGCGACCAGCAAGGACTGCACGCCGGAATATTTAGAACTGTGGGCAAGGCGCAAGGGAATCGACATTCTGGCAACAGGGGATTTCACTCACCGGGCCTGGCGGGAAGAATTAAAAGAAAAGCTCATTCCTGTGGAGGACGGGTTTTACATATTAAAAGAGGAATACCGGATGGACAAGGATTCTGTCAATGGATCAAGGGTCCCCCGGTTTGTGGTCTCCGGTGAGATCAGTTCTATTTATAAGAAAAACGGAAAGGTGAGGAGGGTTCACAGCGTAATCCTGCTTCCGGGCCTGGAAGAGGCGGAGGTGCTTTCAAAGAGGCTGGAAGCCATAGGAAATCTTCATTCCGACGGCAGGCCCATTCTGGGGCTGGACTGCCGTGACCTTTTGGAGATGGTGCTGGAAACCTGTCCAGAGGCCATCTATATTCCGGCCCATATCTGGACCCCTCATTTTTCTCTCTTCGGCGCACTTTCCGGCTTTGATTCCATTGAGGAATGCTTTGAGGATTTAACTCCCTTTGTCCATGCTTTGGAGACTGGCCTTTCTTCCGATCCGTCCATGATATGGAGCTGGTCTGCCCTGGACCGCTTTCAGCTCATCTCCAATTCCGACGCCCATTCCCCTGGGAAAATGGGCAGGGAGGCCAATCTTTTGGACATTGATTTGTCCTACGCCGGGCTTTACGGAGCCATTCAAAGAGGAGAGGGGCTGGCCGGGACCATTGAGTTTTTCCCGGAGGAGGGAAAGTATCATTACGACGGACACCGGAAATGCGGGGTCTGCCTTTCTCCCTGGGAGGCGGAAAAGTATTCCGGCAAATGTCCGGTCTGCGGCCATAAGCTGACTATGGGAGTGTACCACCGAATCGAACAGCTCTCGGACCGGGCAGAGGGCTATATTCCGTCCTGGGGAAAGCCCTATGAGAGCCTGGTTCCTCTTTTGGAGGTGGTTGCCGAGTCCATGGGCTATACCGTGGCCAGCCGTAAGGTTCAGAACCGGTATGAGGAAATGGTCAGGAATTTAGGACCGGAATTTCAGATATTAAGAGAGCTTCCTCTGGAAGATATCAGCCGTGGTTCCAGCCCTGAAATTGCCGATGGAATCCGTAGGATGAGGGCCGGAGAGGTGGAGAGAATCCCCGGTTTTGACGGGGAATACGGAAAGATTAAGCTGTATACAAAAGAATAGGGTGAAATGGAATGAAAAAGGATAATATAAGCTTTGTACTTAATAAATTGGATGAAATTTACGGCGTGACAAAGGAAGGATTTTATCACGACCAGCCCTGGCAGCTGCTGGTTGCCATCATGCTCAGCGCCCAGAGCACGGATAAGCAGGTGGAAGAGGTACTTCCCCAGCTTTATAAACGGTTCCGGACAGCCAACCAGATGGCGGAGGCTCCCTTAGAGGAAATCGAGGAGGCCATCCGTTCCATCGGGCTTTATAAAAATAAAGCGAAAAACATTAAAAAATGCTGCCGGCAGATTGTGGAGGAATACGGCGGAGAGGTTCCCACGGACATCGGGGAAGTGCTGAAGCTGGCCGGAGTGGGGAGAAAAACAGCCACTTTATTTCTGGCCGATGCCTACGGAGTTCCGGGAGTGACGGTGGACACCCACGTGTTCCGCATTTCCAGGCGGCTGGGCTGGGCCTTTGGAAAGAATCCGGCTGAGGTGGAGCAGGAATTGCAGAAGGTGCTGCCAAAGGACCACTGGAACAGAATCAATTTTCAGTTAATCTATCTGGGAAGAGCGGTCTGCACCGCCAGGAAAGCCAAATGCGGAGAATGCATGCTGGCAGAATGGTGCGAGAAAAGGGTGGGAGATGAGCCTTTGACGAGGATTGGGGAAAACAGCTGTGAAGACGGAGGTTTTAATCGTGGCGCATAAAAATATAACCACCCTTTGCTATATGGAAAAGGAAGACAGCTATTTAATGCTGCACCGGATCAAAAAGAAGGATGATATGAATCAGGACAAATGGCTTGGCGTGGGAGGCCATCTGGAGGACGGGGAAAGCCCGGAGGAATGCCTTCTCCGGGAGGTAAGGGAGGAGACAGGTTTGACTCTGGTTTCCTACAGGCTTCGGGGTGTTGTAACCTTTGTATCGGATAAATATCCCGATGAATACATGTTTTTGTATACGGCTGGGATTTGAAGGCGTCCTGGGGGAGTGCTCCGAAGGACAGCTGGAATGGGTGAAAAAGGAGAAAATACGGGAGCTGCCTCTCTGGGAAGGGGACCTTATTTTCTTTGAGCTTTTGAAGGATGAATATCCCTTTTTCTCCTTAAAGCTTGTATACAAAGGAGACATTCTGGCGGAAGCCGCTTTAAACGGCCAGGCGGTGGAGCTGCTGGAAGAGCGGGATTTAGAAGGCCGGACAACTGGAGCGGTGAGGGCCAGATTCATGATGCACCGGGATGGGATGCTTCACGGAACCTCTCACGTATGGCTGGTAAGACCCAATGAAAAAAGCGGATTTGATCTTCTTCTGCAGAAACGGAGCGCTCATAAGGATGCTTATCCCGGCTGCTATGACACTTCCTCGGCAGGACATGTTCCGGCCGGGTCCGGTTTCCTGGAGTCTGCGGTGAGGGAGCTTTACGAGGAGCTGGGAGTAAAGGTCCAGGAAGAGGATCTTATTTATATCGGACTTCACGAAGAAGAGGAAGAGGCTGTATTTTACGGAAAGCCCTTTTTAAACCATGAGATCAGTCACGTTTACGTTTGTCTTAAACCGGTAAGGGAAGAGGAACTGAGTCTGCAGGAAGAGGAAGTGGAATCCGTCCTCTGGATGGATTTTGAGGAGTGTCTTTCGGCGATGAAAGACGGCACACTGACCAACTGCCTGAATGAAAAGGAGCTTCATATGCTGGCCCGGTGGTGGAGGGAGAGAAAGGGGCTTTCATAAACGGTTGGAAACCAGGATTCCGTCCCTCCGGTTTCGCTTTTTATGTAGCATGGAAAAAGCCGTCAATATCAGCCCCGTGCACCTCTTCGCCCTTAAATTCCGCGGAATAGGCAAAGGGCTCTTCGTTGAGCTCGGCCAGTATAAGGCGGAAGATCTGCACATGGCATACCTCGTCGGCAATGACCCGGTTTAAAACGGCATTGATTTTGCGGTCTTTGATCCATTGGGTTTGGGACTGGTATTTTTTGATGGCTTCCAGCTCTGCATCCAGGGAGTTGGAAACAACGGCTCCGATCCGGGTGGGATAGCGGTTGCAGGCAGGAGACCAGTACTGCAGGCTTCCGTTCTTCCTGACGCTCCACAGCCGGGGATCAGCGCCTGACTGGATGGCCAGTTCCCCAAAGGCGTTTAAATGGTGCATTTCCGAGATGCTTATTCTGTGAAAGCATTCTGCAATATCAAAAAAGTAGCTTCTGGTGATCATGCTGTTGTAAATATAAAGGCTGATTGCTGACATTTCGGAGTTACAGGAACCTATGTTGGACAGCATGGCCGCTCCGTACAGCGGATTCCGGTCAAAGACTTCAATGGGAGGCCAGGGAGAGGGATCGGAAAATATGAGAGATGATAAATCCATATCGCATCCTCGTTTTTAACTGTTTTATTTATATATATCCGGCGGAGGACGCAGTATGACTGAAAAAGTACAGGAAAATGGAGGCAGAAACACATGGAAGAAATAAAAAAAATTAAGGAAAGGCTTGAGGCCTATATTCCCTATAATGAACAGGAGGAAAAGGATAAGGAGCTGATGCTCCGTTACCTGGACCTTGGGGAACAGGTGCTTTTCCGGGAGAGCACAGGAGCCCACATGTCGGCCTCTGCCTGGGTGGTAAACAGGACCCGTGACAAGGTTTTAATGGCCTATCACAATATCTATGATTCCTGGGCCTGGACAGGAGGCCATGCGGATGGAGAAGCGGACCTTCTTAAGGTAGCCGTCCGGGAGGCCATGGAAGAAACCGGCATTACCAGGGTGACGCCGGTTACGGAGGATATTTTTTCCCTTGAGGTGCTGACCGTGGACGGCCATGAAAAGAAAGGGGCCTATGTTTCTTCCCATCTTCATCTTAATGTGACCTATCTTCTGGAAGGGGATGAGAATGAAGTCCTTCATAATAAAGCCGATGAAAACAGCGGAGTCGGCTGGTTTGGCTTGAAGGAATGTCTGGAGGCGGTCAATGAGCCTTGGATGAGAGAACGGATATACCGGAAGCTTCTTGACAAAATGGGGGATAGGGATTAATGTCCGCCACATAGAAACATTTTTTGAATTTTCCAATTTGCTGTTTTATTTTTCCAGATTATGATTTATAATAGAGTTAGCTTATAAAAGCGGTTTTGCCAAAAAAGACAGCGAGGTGGTATATATGAAGATTATCTATGCTATCGTCAGTTCCGATGATGGAAACCGTGTCACGGATGTGCTGAACGATCATCAGTTCAGTGTTACCAAACTTGCCACGACTGGCGGTTTTCTGAAAAAGGGCAACTCGACGTTAATGATCGGTACGGAAGACGAACAGGTGGAGGAGGTTATAACCCTGATAAAGGATACATGCGGAAAGCGCCAGAAAATCACCTGCAATGTTCCGGCTCCCAATATAGCTTCTGTTTCAGCGGGATATATGATGATGCCAATGACGGTGGAGCTTGGCGGAGCCACCATATTTGTAACAGATGTAGAACGGTTTGAAAAAATTTAATGAACAGGAAAAGGGATTGCGCAGCAATCCCTTTTCACAACAGGAGGTACAGATATGTCAGAAACAAAACGCGTATTTTTAATCGTTCTGGACAGCTTTGGCATCGGGGAAGCACCGGATGCGGCCAAGTTCCATGACGAAGGAAGCAACACCTTAGGAACCATTGCAAAGGCGGAAGAATTTGATACGCCTAATTTAAAAAAGCTTGGACTTTTCAATATTGACGGGGTGACGGCAGGAGAAAAAGAAGAAAAGCCTTTGGGCTCCTATGGACGGATGACGGAAAGCTCCCAGGGAAAGGATACCACCATCGGCCATTGGGAGATCGCGGGAATTATTTCCGAGGAACCGCTTCCCACCTATCCGGATGGATTTCCCGATGAAATCCTGGAAGAATTCAAGAAACAGACCGGCAGAGGGATTTTGTGCAACAAGCCCTATTCCGGCACGGACGTGATCCGGGATTTTGGAAAGCAGCATGTGGAAACCGGGGACTTAATCGTCTACACCTCCGCAGACAGCGTGTTCCAGATTGCCGCCCATGAGGAGGTAGTTCCCTTAGAAGACCTTTACCGGTACTGCCGCATCGCAAGGGAGATATTAAAAGGAAAGCACGGAGTGGGCAGGGTCATCGCAAGGCCCTTTATAGGAGAATATCCGGAGTATAAGAGAACTCCCCACCGTCACGACTTTTCCCTTTTACCTCCAAATACCACCATGCTGGACTGTTTGGGTGTGGCCGGGTTCGATACCATTGGGATTGGCAAGATCTACGATATTTTCGCAGGAAAGGGCATTCAGAAGACCACCTCCATCATCAATAACACGGATGGCATGGTTAAGACTCTGGAAACCCAGAACGAAGAGTTTCAGGGGCTCTGTTTCGTGAATCTGGTGGACTTTGATATGGTTTACGGCCATAGAAATGATATAAAAGGATATGCCAGGGCCATGACCGAATTTGATGTGCAGCTGGGGCAGTTTTTAAAGGCCATGAGGCCCGAGGACGTGCTGATGATTACGGCGGACCATGGCTGCGATCCGGGAACCCCGAGCACAGACCATTCCAGGGAATATACGCCTATGCTCATTTATGGAGACAGGATTAAGGCTGGGATTTCCGTGGGGACCAGAGATACCTTTGCGGACATTGCGGCTACAGTTCTTGATTTGTTCGGCATAAAAGGGCGCATTGCCGGAAAGAGCTTTTTAAATGAAATAGAAAAGTAACAGGAGGAGATAGGCTTGAAGCTGGACGAGACAACAAAAGCCACGCTGGTGGCAGAGGCCTACGAGGCCCAGAAGATGGCCTATGTGCCTTATTCGGAATTTTGCGTGGGAGCGGCCCTTCTGGCAAAAAACGGTAAGGTGTACCGGGGCTGCAACATTGAAAATGCGGCGTTTACGCCAACCAACTGTGCGGAGAGAACGGCATTTTTTAAAGCGGTTTCAGAAGGAGTAAAGGAATTTGATGCCATTGCCATAGTGGGAAATAAAAGAGGGAAAAAGGGAGACATTTGTGCACCCTGCGGTGTTTGCCGTCAGGTGATGGCGGAATTCTGTGACCCTGAGGAATTTCAGATCATTCTGGGTTCGGGAGAGGAAACTGCCGTTTATGCTCTTAAGGATTTACTTCCCCTGGGGTTTACGAAAAAAGATTTAAATGACAATTGACGGAGCAAGGGAGGCTTTTGTATATCATGAGGATGTACGATGTTATTGCAAAAAAACGTAATGGGGAGACTCTGACAGAGGAAGAGATCCGGTTTATGATAAACGGCTATGTAAATGGGGAGATTCCGGACTACCAGATGTCCGCCATGCTGATGGCTATTTATTTTAAGGGAATGGATGATAAGGAGACGGCGATTCTCACGGATGCTGTGGCCCATTCCGGCGATATGGTGGATTTATCTCCCATTGAGGGAGTGAAAGTGGATAAGCATTCCACCGGAGGGGTGGGAGACAAGACCACCCTGGTGGTGGCCCCCATTGTGGCGGCCTGCGGCGTTAAGGTAGCCAAGATGTCGGGCCGGGGTCTGGGCCATACCGGAGGGACCGTGGACAAGATGGAGTCCATACCGGGCATGAGGACCACCCTGACCGAGGAGGAGTTTTTCCAGGTAGTGAACAGCACCGGGCTTTCGGTCATCGGCCAGTCCGGGAATCTGGCTCCCGCCGATAAAAAGCTTTATGCCCTTCGGGACGTGACGGCCACAGTGGAAAGCATCCCTCTGATTGCCGCCTCCATCATGAGCAAGAAGCTGGCGGCCGGAAATGACTGTATTCTTCTGGATGTGAAGACAGGAAGCGGAGCATTTATGAAAACCCTGGAGGATTCCATAACCCTGGCGGAAAAAATGGTGGCTATCGGAGAGCATGCAGGAAAAAGGACCATGGCTCTTATTACCAACATGGATATTCCTCTGGGAAGCCTTATAGGAAACAGCCTGGAGGTCATAGAAGCGGTGGAAACTCTTCAGGGAAACGGGCCTGAGGACCTGACTGAGGTCTGCTTAAGCCTGGCTTCGGGAATGCTTTTCCTGGCAGGAAAGGGCAGCCTGGAGGAGTGCAGGAAGCTGGCGGAAAATGCCATTGCCAACGGAAGCGCCATGGCCCGCCTGGTTGCCATGGTAGAGGCCCAGGGAGGGGATTCCTCTGTTATAAAAGACACGTCCCTTTTCCCCAAAGCGCCCTTTGAACGGGAAATAAAGGCGGATAGGAACGGCTATATCATCCATATGGATACGGAACGGTGCGGGATTGCTTCCTCTCTTTTAGGTGCAGGCAGAATTACCAAGGAAAGTCTGATCGACTATACGGCAGGAATCGCCCTTAAGAAAAAGGTAGGGCAGAAGGTGGCCAAGGGAGAGACCATAGCAGTGCTTTATGCCTCAAAGGAAGAACTGTTTGAAGCCTCTCAGGAGGAGTTTTTAAATGCAATAACTTTCTGCGGACTTCCGCCGGAACAGGAGCCCCTGATCTATGGACGGGTGACAAAAGACGGTGTGGAGAGGCTTGTATAAAAACGGGCCAGCATTGCCCGGAAAGCATGGGCGGGAAAAAGGAAAGGAAAGAGAAAACCTATGACAGATTTAGAAATGTTAAGTTATGTAGATCATACCCAGTTGAAAGCATTTGCCACATGGGAGGATATCCGGGAGCTTTGCGAGGAAGCGGTAGAATACAAAACCGCCTCCGTATGCATCCCTCCCTGTTATATCAGCCGGGTTCATGAGGAATTTCCGACCTTGAATATCTGTACGGTAGTCGGTTTTCCTCTGGGCTACAGGTGACGGAAGCAAAGGTTCTGGAAACAGAAAAGGCCATTGCAGACGGCGCCTCTGAGGTAGACATGGTGGTGAACATCAGCGACGTGAAAAACGGCGATTACCAGAAAGTGGAAGAGGAAATTGAAGCTAAGCAGGCAGCAGGAGACATCTAGGTCATCATTGAGACCTGCTATCTGACAGAAGAAGAAAAAATAGCTATGTGCAAGGCTGTGACAGAGGCAGGAGCCGATTATATCAAGACCTCCACCGGATTCGGGACAGCGGGAGCCACCTTAGAAGACATTGCATTGTTTAAAAAACACATCGGTCCTGACGTAAAGATCAAGGCAGCAGGCGGAGTGAGAACCCTGGAAGATTTAAGGGCTTATATTGAAGCCGGATGCAGCCGGGTGGGAGCAAGTGCCGCGGTTAAGCTGGCGGCAGCGAAGAAATAGGATTTGGATATAGCATTGAATGTTGGTTATCAAGATTCAGTGCTATATTTTTAACCTTAACCTTGTTATAATATGACTATATGAGATAAGCAGGAATTTAGGGGGGAATGGTATACTATGAGGCTGGACGGTTTTGGAATCTTTGTAAAGGACATGGCAGCTATGGTTCGCTTCTACAGGGATGTGATGAAATTTGAGATTCAGGAAGATGAAAATACATCCAACGTATATTTGGTAAAGGATGGAACTTTGTTTTTGCTGTACCGGAGAACAGACTTTGAAAATATGACAAACAGATCCTTTGGATATGCCGGTGCAATAAACGGACATTATGAAATCGCCTTAAGCGTTGAAAATTATGAGGCAGTTGATTTATCATTCCAGGAAGTGGTTTCAAAAGGAGCGACGCCCGTTTTAGAGCCGACAACCGAACCGTGGGGGCAGCGTACCTGCTATATATCCGATCCTGAGGGTAATTTAATTGAAATTGGTTCATTTAATAAATAATATTTAATAAATAATTTTATGGAAAGAAAAATCGCTGTGCCACAGCCCGTGGAGGCTGTCGCACAGCGATTTTGTTCAGCGGAAGTTCAGAGGACTGAGCATGAAAGGTCAGATCAATGTCTTATAAAGATTAACTTCGCCGGGTTTTTCTAAAAAGTCTCCGAATTGAGAGGTAGCTTCCTTGAAATGCTTCGCTTCCATATGTTTATTCAGTGATTCCTGATCTTCCCATTCTTCAAGAATTGTCAGCACCTGTGGAGTTTTTAAATCCTGCAGCAGCTCGTATTTGATACACCCGGTGTCATTCTGCCGGGTATCCTTTACAAGCTGCCCTGCCAATAAAATAAACTCGTCTACTTTTTCTTCTTTGATGTAATTTTTTGCAACAATTTTAATCATTTTAAGCGCTCCTTTTCGGTTTATCACCAATTTTCATAATGTACCCGATCCGCCTTATAGCGGTCAACAAATTCATTTTGCTGTCCGTCGGGGTAACCCACGGAAACCATGGCAAAAGGTCTGATGTAGTCCGGAAGTTCAAACAACCTGCGCACATTTTCTGTCACAACGTCAGATGTAGCTACGCCGAACCATACGCTGCCAAGCCCTAAATGAACTGCTTCCAACAGTAAGTTTTCTGTTGCGGCGCCCATATCCTGTTCCCAGCCTGTCGGTATTTTCAGCTCTTTCTCATTGGCAAGCAAAACAAAGGTTACGGCGGAACCTGCGGCAGATTTGGCATAAGGAGAGGCTTCTGCAATTTGTGCCAGCCTTTCCTTATTCTGTACAACGATGAATTCCCAGGGCTGCTGGTTGCCGGCTGAGGGGGCCTGCATAGCCGCCCGGAGCAGCTTGTCAATTTTTTCGGGTTCTACTTCCTGAGCTTTAAACTTACGGATACTTCTGCGGTTAAAAATTTCATTCATAAATTACAACCTCCTGAATTGTTATCTAATTCCTTTAAAAGCTTGCTGCTGATTTCTATGAAGCGAGCTGTTTCCTCTTCTGTGAGGATTTCATTATATCCGCCGCGGAGCCGGTTCCATGACGTTATAATCTCTTCCTGTAAGGATAATCCTTTCTGTGTCGTACAAAGATAAGCATTTTTCCCTTTTGTTGTTTTTGAGACAAGCTCTTTTCTCTCCAGCTTTTCAAGCAGACGCGTTATGGTGGATGGCGTCAAATGCAGCGTTTCCCCCAGTTCTTTCTGCTGTATGCCGCCCCTGTGATTGATTAAATACAGAACCATGGTATGGCTTGGCGATAATCCTGTTTTGCTGAAAGCCTCGTCGGCCATTCTCCCCAATTCCCTTGCAAGTTTTGTGGTTGTAAAAAACAGGCAGCTGTCAAGCTGGCATTCCTTATCTCTTGATTCAAAGCTATAATCCAAAGTATCACCTCTTTTGTTTGTACATACAAATATATCATGAGTTTATTTTCCTGTCAATTGAAAATATGGAAAGATGCAAATATATCATGGGTTTGGTCTCATAAGGGAATGAACGGGTGCATAGGGGTGATAGAAATAAGCAACAGTATGTGATATGATCGTAATATCAAGAAACAGAAAGATAAGAGGGATAAAACAATGGGGCATTTGGGTTTTTCTTATATTGGGCTGATTTTCTTGCTGATGCTGTTAATCCCCAATATTATATGGACAAAATATCAGCCAAAGGAATATGATTTCCGGAATGAAAACAAAGTCCTGCTGATCTTTGAGCGTATAGGCCAGGTCCTTGTTTCCTGTGCTGTGCTCATTTTTACAGACTTTAATCTCCGTCCATGGTCAGCCTGGACCCTGTGGCTTATTGCTGCGGTGATATTAATGCTTTTGTATGAGGCTTGGTGGATCAGGTACTTCAAAGGTCCCAGATCATTAAACGATTTTTACAGCAGCTTTTGGGGCGTGCCTGTTGCCGGTGCCACGCTGCCTGTTATTGCGTTTTTCCTGCTCGGCATATATGGAAAAGTGGTCTGGCTTTTGATTGGAACAGCTGTTTTGGGGATCGGGCATATTGGTATTCATTTGCAGCACCGTACAGAAATCAGACATGAGATTTTTAAGTCAGGAAGAAAGTAAGGAAATTAAAAAAACTGAAACAGGCCTTTAAGCTCTGATGATAAATATGCCTATCAATGTTTGAAAAGGCTTGAGAGGGAGAGTGCTTAATCCTAAGCGGTTTACCCATATTTTGATTTGTCTGCAGTCTGAGAGCAGGATAGAAGTGCTTGTATATCCTGTTCCCAGATCGCAGACAAAGGTAATCCTGAAGCAGCCCATATCAGACAAAGTAACCTATGACATATGACAAAAAACCTAATACTGCAAACAAGCTGATTTTCATAAGCCGGCCGGTTTTGTCTTTTTCACCATAAGAGTGTTTCACCCAAAGAAATATCAATGATAAATTTTCTTCTCCTCATAAATCGGTTCGCAGGTCAGATTCACTCCCAGCCTTTTAAACACCTTAATATCCACATCAGAAAGCAGCACAGAGGTGTGGGCCTCCAGTTCCTTTAATTTCGGAAGCTGCTCCAGGGCGATCTGGGCGTTGGGATCTGTGGCGGCGCAGGCGGAGAGGGCGATTAAAACCTCATCGGTGTGAAGTCTCGGATTTTTGCTTCCCAGGTAATTGACCTTTAATTTCTGAATAGGCTCTATGGCTGAAGGAGAAATCAGGTGGATGTCATGAGGAATATTTCCCAGAACCTTTACCACATTCAATAAAAGGGCGGCGGAAGCTCCTAAAAGGTTGGTGGTCTTTCCTGTAATGACGGTTCCATCCTCCAGTTCCATTGCGGCGGCAGGGGAACCGTTTCTCTCGGCCCGCTCATTGGCTGCGTTCACAACAGCCCTCATGTCAGTGCTGATCTTGGCCTGCTTCATGAGCAGTTCAAGCTTATATACCTCTTCCTTGGAGCCCATATCCCTTGCAAGGCGGGAGAGGGCCTGGTAGTAACGTCTGATGATCTCCTGCATGGAGGCCTGTCTGCAGACTTCGTCATCCACGATGCAGAAGCCCGCCATATTCACTCCCATGTCTGTAGGGGATTTGTAAGGACATTCTCCGTAAATCCCTTCAAAAATAGCGCTTAATACGGGAAAAATCTCCACATCCCGGTTATAGTTGACCGTGGTGACGCCGTAGGCCTCCAGATGGAAAGGATCAATCATATTTACATCGTTTAAATCCGCAGTTGCGGCCTCGTAGGCTAAATTTACGGGATGCTTTAAAGGAATGTTCCAGATGGGGAATGTCTCAAATTTGGCATATCCGGCTTTGATGCCCCGCTTATTTTCATGATAAAGCTGGGAAAGGCAGGTAGCCATCTTTCCGCTTCCGGGGCCGGGAGCCGTGATGATGACCAGGGGTTTGGTGGTTTCTATATAATCGTTTCTTCCGTAACCTTCATCGCTGACAATGAGGGAAATGTTGCCGGGATAGCCGTCTATAACATAGTGGCGGTATACCTTGATTCCCATCTTTTCCAGCTTGCTTTTAAAGAGGTCGGCAGATGTCTGACCGGAATACTGGGTGATAACAACGCTTCCCACATAAAGGCCCTTGTCCGTAAAGGACTGGATTAAGCGGAACACATCTACATCATAGGTGATGCCCAGATCGTGACGGATTTTGTTCTTCTCGATATCAGCGGCGTTGATGGCGATGACGATTTCCGCCTGGTCCGCCAGCTGCATCAGCATGCGGAGCTTGCTGTCCGGCTCAAACCCTGGAAGCACTCTGGAAGCGTGGTAATCGTCAAACAGTTTCCCGCCAAATTCCAGATAAAGCTTGTCTCCGAACTGGCCGATCCGTTCCTTGATGTGTTGTGACTGCATGGTTAAATACTTGTTGTTATCAAATCCGAATTTCATTTGTCCCTCCATGACGTGTGCGTTCCTTACGTATGCACGAATTCTTTGACCGTAATACTCATAAATTGTATCACACAAATTCTGAAATTGCCACGGGTATTTTCCTGTTCAGCCATGGGGAATATTTGCACAGTGCGGCGGCAGGTTCATATGCTTTTTGAAATATGTCCGATCCGCCTGTGAATGGCAGAAGGGACAAGTAAGTCTGAGAGGAAGCTCTTTACAACCGGCTTCAAACGTGTTAAAACGATGTAGTAAGAAGGAGGAAAGTCATGCATAAAATAGGAAGAAATGATACATGCTGGTGCGGCAGTGGAAAGAAATACAAAAGCTGCCACTTAGCTTTTGACCAGAAACTTGAAAATTACGCCATTATGGGAGATGAAGTGCCGGAGCGCTATATGATAAAAACGCCGGAGCAGATCGAAGGAATCCGCCATGCCGGAGTGATCAACAACCAGGTCCTGGACCTGGTGGATGGGATTATGAAGCCGGGAATCAGCACCGAGGAGATTAACCGGCTGGTTCATGAAAGCAGCATCCGGCTGGGCGGAATCCCTGCACCCCTTAACTTTGAAGGGTATCCCAAAAGCGTATGCACATCAATTAATGAAGTTGTATGCCACGGCATACCGGACCCGGATCGGATATTTAAAGAGGGGGATATTGTCAATGTGGACGTGACCACCATTGTAAACGGCTATTATGCTGACGCTTCCAGGATGTACTGCATCGGGAAAGTGTCCGCTGAGGCCGAAAAGCTGGTCAGGGTCGCAAAGGAGAGCCTGGACTTAGGCCTTAAGGAGGCCCGCCCATGGAGCCATCTGGGCAATATCGGAGCTGCGATTTCCGAACACGTTTATGCAAACGGCTTTACGGTGGTCAGGGAAATCGGAGGACACGGAGTAGGGGTGGGTTTTCATGAGGAACCCTGGGTCAGCCACATCGGCACAAGAGGAACCGATATGCTTCTGGTGCCGGGAATGATATTTACCATTGAACCCATGATAAATGCCGGGCAGGCGGATGTGGTCCAGGATGACGAGGACGGCTGGACGATTTACACCAAGGACGGAAGCCTGTCGGCCCAGTGGGAATACACGGTTTTGATCACGGAAGACGGAGCGGAGGTATTGACGAAGTAAATGGAGAAGATACGTTGTTTCTGGGTGGATGAAGCATCTCCCGTTTATGTAAAATATCATGATGAGGAGTGGGGGAAGCCGGTTTATGACGATGAAAAGCTTTATGAAATGTTCCTTTTAGAGACCTTTCAGGCAGGGCTTTCCTGGATTACCATATTGAGAAAAAGAGAGGATTTCCGGGAAGCCTTTGACGGCTTTTCAGTGGAAAAGGTGGCTTCCTATGGGGAAGAAAAGCTGGGGGAGCTTATGGAAAACAAGGCTCTCATCAGGAACCGGAAAAAGATGGAGGCCGCAGTGAAAAATGCCCGCATATTCATGGATATACAGCGGGAGTCCGGCTCCTTTTCCCGGTATCTCTGGGGATTTACAGGCGGTGAGATCATTGTAAATAAAGACGATTGTTTTTCCGTCACAACAGAGCTTTCCGACCGGGTATCCAAGGATATGAAAAAGAGGGGCATGGCCTTTGTGGGCTCTGTTACTATTTATTCTTATTTGCAGGCAGTAGGGGTGGTAAATGACCACCAGCTTTCCTGTTTCTGCCGCCAGGAAGGGTGAGAAAGGAAAATAAAATAAGGGTTTAAAAAGACGGCTGCATCCGGAAATGTAATTTTTATTGGAAAATTTTACAAAATGTGGTAAAATATTAAATAATTGTTACAATAGATACCTGAGACTATAAAGAAAGTGAATGGAAATATGATGAAAAAGTGGCTTTTAGCAGTAATCGTATGCTCATTGGTAGCCTCCGGATGCAGCAGGTACAAAGGAAATTCAGAACCGTCAGAAACGGATCATTCATCAGAGGAATCTCTTCCGGATACAAAGGAAGAGGAGTTAACGGTTACAACGGAATCTGCCCCCTTGCCGGAGCGGAAGCCGGTAAAGGTAAAAGGAATTTACATTTCCGGTTACATGGCCGGTTCGGAAGGCTTTCAGGCGATTCTGGATAAAATTGAGGGCACAGAGATCAATGCCGTCGTCATTGATGTGAAGAATGACGAGGGGCGTATTACTTTTGCCATGGATGACGCGCCTACGGTCAATGAGATCGGGGCTACGGAAAAGTACATCAAGGATATTAACGGTCTGATAGCTCAGCTGAAAGCCAGAGGTATTTATACTATTGCCCGGGTAGTGGCTTTCCGTGACCCATATCTTGCGGAAAAAAAGCCGGAGTGGAGCTTAAAGAACAAGGACGGAAGCCTGCACCGGGATAATAAGGGGCTGGCCTGGGTCAACCCTTACCGCCCGGAGGTGTGGGACTACCTGGTGGAGGTGGGAAAAGAAGCCTCCCGGGTTGGATTTGATGAAATTCAATTTGACTATATCCGTTTCGCCACGGACAGCACCATGAAGCAGGTGGCCTTTAACGAAGCGGATACGAAAGGGCGTTCAAAAACCGACATCATCTCGGAGTTTGTAAAATACGCCTATGAAAAGCTGTCTGCTTATGATGTCTTTGTGTCTGCCGACGTTTTCGGCACCATCATCGGAAGCAAGGTAGACGCGGAAGCCGTGGGACAAGACTATGGGGAAATGGCGGGCCATCTGGACTACATCTGTCCCATGATCTATCCATCCCATTACGGAGACGGAAACTTTGGCATCCAGCATCCTGACACAGAGCCTTACCGCACCATTCGTGCGGCCCTTAAGATGTCCAGGCAGGACTTGGAGACCGTCGGCGGAGAGGGAAAGAACCAGGCCATCGTCCGCCCCTGGCTTCAGGATTTCACGGCTTCCTATCTGGACCATTATATTTCATACGGTCCAAAGGAGGTACGGGACCAGATCCAGGCGGTCTATGATGCAGGCTATGATGAATGGATTCTTTGGAGCGCTTCCAACCGCTATACATGGGATGGCCTTTTAAGCCGGGAAGCGGCTGAGGCGGAAGCAGAAAAGATTGCCCAGTCCAGGGAGGCGGAGGCAGCCCTTACAAAGGCTTCTGAGGAGCTCACATCGGAAACCGGAGATACGGAGCAGGAAACGGAATCCGGGGATGAAGCAGGGACGGAAGAGGGAAAGAACGGGCAGACAAAGGCGGCCGCGGAGGTGAAAAGCGGAGCGGAAGAAGCCGCTGCAGAGGCAAAGAGCGGACAGGCAGAGGCTGAAAAGAGCCTGGAAGGAAAGGTGGCCGTTACGGAAAGCCCGGCTGAAACGAAGACAGAAAAAGACGGAGCAGGCAAAAAGGAAACCAGAACCAAGCCCCCTGTGGTAATCGTTACAACAGGAGGTTCAAAAAAATAGAAAGCGAGGGAAGCGATGGACAGAACGCCCAGACCAGGAGAATTCTACCGCCACTTTAAAGGCAGGATGTATCAGGTGACCGCCATTGCGGTTCATTCCGAGACTATGGAAAAAATGGTAGTATACCAGGCACTGCACGGAACATTCGGAACTTATGTACGCCCCCTGCCCATGTTTGTCAGCGAGGTGGACCATGAAAAATACCCGGAGGTCCAGCAGAAATACCGGTTTGAAAAGGTAGATATTTCCTGTGAGGAGCCTTGCAGGGAAGCTGAGAGAGAGAAAGAAGCCTGCGGGAAGATGGAAACTGCGGGGAGATGGAAGATTTAGATTCCGGCCGGGAAGAGCCCTCAAAGGAAAACCTGGGTCCAAATAAAAATTTGCTTGCATTTCTCGACGCCAGGTCGTATCATGAGAAATTGGAGATCCTGCAGGACCGGATAGTTTTCTGCGGAGGAGCTGCTGGCCATCTGTGAGATTATGGAGGTTGGAAGGGCGGATTCCGAACCGGAAGAAAAATATTATGCGATTGAGCGGTATTTAGAGCTGCAGGATAAATACGATGGAGCAAGACTGAGGTGATAAACGCAGGTGGACCACACAGAATTTAATATAGAAGAAGAATTAAAAAAACTGCCGTCCCAGCCTGGCGTGTATATTATGCACGACAAGCGGGACGAAATTATCTACGTAGGAAAAGCAATCAGCTTAAAAAACCGGGTGAGGCAGTACTTTCAGAGCAGCAGGAACAAGACGTCAAAAATTGAACAGATGGTATCCCGGATTGCCAGGTTTGAATACATTATAACAGACTCCGAGCTGGAGGCCCTGGTGCTGGAATGCAATCTCATCAAGGAGCACCGTCCCCGCTACAACACCATGTTAAAGGATGACAAGACCTATCCCTAT
>JASGGP010000035.1:0-22398 GCA_047604985.1 Lacrimispora sp. | reverse complement strand
AAAAAAGCAAAAGAAGTATCAGCCGCCATGGGAATCCTGGGTTCTGGGAAAAAGAATGAGGGATTAAGGGCCGCTGCCGCCGCCCTGCTGGAGGGAGAGGTTGAAATCCTTACGGCAAATCAGGAGGATGTTATAAAAGCTACAAAAGCCGGAATGAACTCCGGTTTGATTGACCGCCTGGAACTGACTCCGAAAAGAATTGAAGACATGGCTGACGGCCTTTTATCCGTGGCAGCCTTGGACGATCCCATCGGAGAGGTACTTTCCATGAAAGTACGGCCCAACGGCCTGACCATCGGCCAGAAGCGGGTTCCCCTGGGAGTTATCGGCATCATATACGAATCCAGGCCCAATGTGACTGCCGACGCTTTCGGACTCTGTTTTAAATCAGGAAATGCGGTTATTCTAAAAGGCGGAAGCGATGCCCTGGACTCCAATAAGGCCATTGTAAAATGGCTCCGCACAGGGCTTAAAAATGCGGGTTTCCTGAGGACGCCCTTCAGCTCATCACGGACACGGACAGGGAAGTGACGAAAGAGTTCATGAAGATGCGGGAATACGTGGATGTTCTGATCCCAAGAGGAGGCGCGGGCCTGATAAAAGCGGTGGTGGACAACAGCACGGTGCCGGTCATTGAGACGGGGACGGGAAATTGCCATATCTTCGTGGATGAAACTGCTGATTTCCAGATGGCTCTGGATATTATATTTAATGCAAAGACCCAGAGAATCGGCGTGTGCAATGCCTGCGAATCCCTGGTGATACACAGAAAAATTGCTCCAATCCTGCTTCTTAAAAGAAAGGCTGTCCTTAAAGTCCGTGGAGATCAGGGCCGATGAGGAGGCATGCGCCATGGTGGACGGGTTTGTGCCTGCCACAGAGGACGACTGGGGGCGTGAATATCTGGACTATATACTGTCCTTAAAACTGGTTGATTCCATAGAAGAAGCCATCACCCACATCAACCGTTACAGCACCAGACATTCAGAGGCAATTATCACCTCTGATTATGCCAATTCCCAGAGATTTTTAAATGAAATTGATGCAGCTGCCGTTTACGTCAACGCCTCCACCCGGTTTACCGACGGCTATGAATTCGGTTTTGGTGCGGAGATCGGCATCAGCACCCAGAAGCTTCATGCGAGAGGCCCAATGGGTCTTAAAGAGCTGACTACGACAAAATACGTCATCTTTGGCAGCGGTCAGGTGCGTCCGTAACAGATTTTTTAAAATACTTGGTTACAAAATATTGCTTTTTTCTACCATTTATGGCATAATTGAAACTGCTGTTGACGAGATTTTTGTATACAAAATTTTATATTAAGTGATAAAATGAAAGAAAGCAGCTTATTTTATCAGTTACAAAGGAGATTATTATGGATTTTTCACTGATTATCGGAATTGCCATTGGCGTAGCGGCTCTTTTGGCCGGCTATATTTTGGAGCACGGCGTCATATCATCCCTGTTTCTGCTCAGCCCTTTCATCATCGTTTTCGGAGGAACAATGGGAGCTGTTGTGGCGTCCTTTTCTCTGACAGACATTGCCACGGCAATGAGGGCCATGATCAAAAGCTTCAGACATCCCCACTCGGCCAGTATGGAAAAAATGATAGCTAAGATTTCCAACATAGCTACCCGTTACAGAACCGACGGAGTAACCTGTCTGGAAGAGATCAGCCGTGACCCTGAACTGGATCAGGAGGAATACCTGCTGTTGAAAGAAGGTCTGGTTTTAATCCAGGAGCTGAAATCGCCGGAGTCCATCCAGTACACCCTGGAATCTGATATCCGGGCCTATGTACAGCAAAAGAACATTGAGGCCAGCGTGTTCGAGGCGGCGGGAGGCTTTTCCCCCACCATGGGAGTTATCGGTACGGTTATGGGCCTTATCATGGTTCTGGCCGCCGGATTTGAAGATCCCGCTGAGCTTGCCGGCTCCATCGGAACCGCATTTATCGCTACCCTCTACGGCGTTTTCATGGCCAATATCGTTTATCTGCCCATAGCCACGAAATTAAAAACGCAGCTGAAAAGAAAGCATATCCAGAAAGAGATGATCGTGGACGGAGTATGTATGATCGCCAGGGGAAATACTTCACGAAATATCGAAAACGAGCTTGCTCTCTACTTCCAGGCTTTTTCAGATGGAGGAAAGCGGTATAAGCAGGGTATTGAGAATTAAACCAAGGAGGAACGAAAGATGAGCAGGAGAAGCATAGAACCGGAAGGAGAGAAAGACAATTCAGAGCGGTGGCTCCTTACATATTCGGATATGATCACTTTGCTTCTGGCCTTGTTTATCATCATGTATGGAATGAGCTCTGTTGATGCCCAGAAAGTAAAAGACTTATCCCACGGTCTGGAACAGGTCTTAAATCACGGGAATGTAAGCGAAAGTACAGATGGGGAAAGTATCTCTATTCCGGCGAACAATCTGGAAAAGGTATATAAAGCCTTAAATAACTA
Organism: Lacrimispora sp.; assembly: GCA_047604985.1. Taxonomy (GTDB): domain Bacteria; phylum Bacillota; class Clostridia; order Lachnospirales; family Lachnospiraceae; genus Lacrimispora. The sequence goes on along the minus strand of JASGGP010000035.1, from coordinate 19,931 downwards.
TATTGCGGAACATGACCTGGATCAGATGATTGATCTGACCAACACCGGTACTACCATTACCATCCACTTAAAGGACGCCATGCTGTTTAGGCCAGACACAGCCGTCCTGCTTCCCGACAGCAAGCCTATCATACAGGAAATAAGCAACAGTCTGGAATCCATTTACGGAGATATTGAACATATTACCATAACAGGCAACACAGCCGACTTAGGCAACCGGGATGTGGCCAATGAAGCCGACTCCTGGCAGCTGTCCGTAAACAGAGCCGTGGTGGTATTAAACCAGATGACATCCATGGGACTGGAACCGGACAAAATGTCTATTGAGGGAAATTCTCATTATAATCCTATTGCGCAGAATGACACGGAAGAAGGAAGAGCGAAAAACCGCAGGGTGGAAATTACTATTACCGGAAGAGTCGATTAAAAGCGGCCGCAAATTATTTGACAAATCTTTTTGTTTATGATAGACTACGGACAATAAATAAGAAATGAAAGGGGTGAAAGGATGAATTAATGATTCTTGCTTAAGTAACTGCATGAAGAAGAGATATGGTGATATACCATCTTTTTGTCATGCCTGTTTTGCAAGAATATTGATTCATTCTCATATCCTCATGTCAAAAACGGCATAGATTGTACCTGTGGATTCCCGGCCAAGGGATTTCCTTGGCGCTCGGTTGTGAGAAGAAATTCTTGCAGCCGTTTTTTTGTGCGGAAAATCATTTTCCGCCTCAAGGAGGAATTTCTATTTCATTGATACAGATTACAGATTTGTCATTCACATACGACGGAAGCTATGATCCGGTGTTTGAGCACGTTTCTTTCCAGATTGATACGGACTGGAAGCTGGGCTTTACAGGGAGAAATGGAAGAGGAAAAACCACGTTTTTAAATCTTCTGATGAACCGGTTTGAATATAAGGGCACCATTGTTTCAAGCGAAGTATTTGACTATTTCCCATTTCCCGTGCCGGACCAGGAGCGGGATACCTTAGAAATCCTTAACGGGCTTCTGGGAGATTATTTATTCTGGCAGTTAAAAAGGGAGCTGTCCAAGCTGCAGGTCACAGAGGATGTGCTCTACCGGCCCTTTTATACCCTATCCAACGGTGAGAGGACGAAAGTCCTGCTGGCCGCCCTGTTTTTAAGGGAAGATCACTTCCTGCTGATTGATGAACCTACCAATCATCTGGACCGGGAGGGAAGAGAGGTGGTGAGCCGGTATTTAAGCGGCAAGAAAGGATTTATCCTGGTATCCCACGACCGGAAATTCCTGGATGCTTCGGTGGACCACATCCTTTCCATCAATAAGACCAACATTGAGGTACAGAAAGGGAATTTCACCTCCTGGTATGAGAACAAGCAGAGACAGGAGCAATACGAGCGGTCGGAAAATGAACGGCTGAAAAAGGATATCCGCCATTTGGAGGCGTCAGCGAGACAGTCGGGGGAATGGGCGGATCAGGTGGAATCCACCAAAATCGGCAAGAAATCCATGGGCATGGAAAAGTCCATTGATACCCGGGCCTATGTCGGAGAAAAGTCCAGAAGAATGCAGATGCGCAGAAAGAATCTGGAGAACCGGCAGGAGCAGGCCATTGAAGATAAACGAGGACTTCTTAAAAATGTGGAAGAAGCGGAGAGTTTAAAGCTTTTCCCCTTAAGGCACCGAATATCAAGGCTTTTAACCTTAAAGGATGTGGCCCCCTGCTACAGCGGCCATGAGGGGCCGGTTTGCGAGCCCGTAAGCTTCACTCTGGAGCAGGGCCAGCGAATTTCCCTTCAGGGGAAAAACGGCTGCGGCAAGTCCAGTATTTTAAAGCTTATCCTTGGGGACAAGGGGCCCGGAAATCCTGTTTCCTATGAGGGAAGTATAGAGGTGGCCGGCGGCTTAAAGATTTCCTACGTATCCCAGGACACCTCATTTTTAAAGGGAAGCTTAACGGAATATGCAAAAAACAGCGGAATCGAGGATGCCCTCTTTAAGGCTCTTTTGCGCAAGCTGGATTTTTCCAGGGAACAGTTTGAAAAGCCTATGGAATCCTACAGTGAGGGGCAGAAGAAAAAGGTTCTCATCGCCCGCAGCCTCTGTGAGCAGGCCCATTTATATATATGGGATGAACCCTTGAATTTTATTGACGTCTACTCCAGGATACAGATTGAGGACTTAATTCTTAAATTCCAGCCTACAATGCTGCTTGTGGAGCATGACGAAGCCTTTACAGACAGGGCTTCTACCTATGGAGTGGAAGTCAGGCAGACGGAGCAGTGGTAGGGGATTTTGGTGTTTGCAATAAAAATAATTTATGATATAATGGGAAAATCGAATAAATTTTAAGAGGTTAAGAGATGGAAGATATAAATATGACGTATGATGAAACCTGCCAATATCCACCGGCAGAGGAACCTGCAAGACAGTACTTTTTTATAGAGCGCTGCCGGGCTCTTTTGGAAAACCGAAAAATTGCGGCCGGAAAAAAGGAGTTTACCTTTCATATCGCCACCTTTGGCTGCCAGATGAATTCCAGGGATTCGGAAAAGCTTCAGGGCATCCTGGAAGCCATCGGCTTTGTGGAAACGGACACGGAAGAGGCAGACTTTGTCCTTTATAACACCTGTACCGTCAGGGAAAATGCAAACCAGAGAGTCTACGGACGTCTGGGGTATTTAAACAGCTTAAAAAAGAAAAATCCCCATATGATGATCGCCCTCTGCGGCTGCATGATGCAGGAGGAAGAGGTGGTCGCAAAGATCAAAAAGAGCTACCGGTTTGTGGACATCATTTTCGGAACCCACAACATCTTCAAGCTGGCAGAGCTGATGTATGAACGCCTGGAAGAGAAGAAGATGGTCATCGACATCTGGCAGGGAACAGACAGCATTGTGGAGGACCTCCCCACAGAGCGGAAATTTTCTTTCAAATCCGGCGTTAATATTATGTTTGGCTGCAACAATTTCTGCAGCTACTGCATTGTGCCTTATGTGAGAGGACGGGAGAGAAGCCGCAGCCCCAAGGACATTCTGGAAGAGGTAAAAAAGCTTGCGGAGGACGGTGTAGTGGAAATCATGCTGCTGGGGCAGAATGTGAATTCCTACGGAAAGACTCTGGAAGAGCCGGTCTCCTTTGCCCAGCTTTTAACAGAGGTGGACAAGGTGAACGGGATCGAAAGGGTTCGTTTTATGACCTCCCATCCAAAGGATTTATCTGATGAGCTCATCGAGGCCATGAAGAATTCCAAAAAGGTCTGCGGCCATCTCCATCTGCCTCTTCAATCCGGCAGCACCCGGATTTTAAAGGCCATGAACCGAAAATATACGAAAGAACAGTATTTGGAGCTTGTGGAAAAGATCCGGAAAGCCATGCCGGACATTTCCCTGACCACAGATATCATCGTCGGTTTCCCCGGCGAAACGGAAGAGGATTTTAAGGAAACTCTGGATGTGGTGGAAAAGGTCCGTTTTGACAGCGCTTTTACCTTTATCTATTCCAAACGGACAGGAACCCCTGCCGCAAAAATGGAGGAACAGATTTCCGGGGAAGAAGTGAAAGACCGTTTTGACCGGCTTTTAAGCCGGGTGCAGCGGATTTCCGCCGAGGTCTGCGGCCGGGATGAACATACGGTGCAGAAGGTGCTGGTGGAAGAAGCTGACGGCCAGGCGGAAAGATTCCTGACAGGGCGCATGGGCAACAACACCATTGTCCATTTTAAAGGAGACATTTCTCTTATTGGAAAGATCGTGGATGTGCATCTGGATGAATCCAAAGGATTCTATTACATGGGAACTTTAGCGTAAAGGATTGCCTTTATTTTAAAAGGGAGAAAAGAGGAAACAAAAAAACATGGCTGGATTATCACCAATGATGACCCATTATCTGGAAACGAAAAAAGAATATCCTGACTGTGTACTGTTTTACAGATTAGGCGATTTTTATGAAATGTTTTTTGATGATGCGGTAACTGTTTCTAAGGAACTGGAAATCACTTTAACCGGAAAGGAATGCGGTCTGGAGGAACGGGCGCCTATGTGCGGCGTTCCTTATCATGCCGTGGATTCCTATTTAAACCGCCTTGTACAAAAAGGCTATAAAGTGGCCATCGCCGAGCAGATGGAGGACCCCAAGCTTGCCAAGGGACTGGTAAAGCGGGAGGTCATCCGGGTGGTGACGCCCGGAACCATAACCAGCGCCCAGGCTCTCGACGAAACCAGAAACAACTATTTAATGGGTATCGTTTACGTGGGCGAGACTTTCGGGATTGCAGTTGCCGATATAAGCACCGGCGACTTCCTCGTGACAGAGGTGGAATCCGAACGGGAGCTGACTGACGAGATCAACAAATTCACCCCCTCTGAAATCATCTGCAACGAAGCATTTTACGTTTCAGGTGTGGACATTGAGGACATCAGAAACCGCTATCACGCGGTTGTTTCATCTCTGGATAATCATTTCTTTTCCGATGAGGTCTGCCGGAAAATCCTAAAAGAGCATTATAAGGTGGGAAGTCTGGCAGGGCTGGGGTTGGAAGATTATGACACCGGAGTCATAGCTGCCGGGGCGGTCATGGAATATATGTACGAGACCCAGAAAAGCAGCTTATCCCATATCACCACCATCACTCCCTATTCCACCGGACAGTATATGATCATCGACACCTCCACCCGGCGGAATCTTGAGCTTTTGGAAACTCTGCGGGAAAAGCAGAAAAGAGGAAGCCTGCTGTGGGTCCTGGACAGAACCAAGACAGCCATGGGCGCCAGAATGCTCCGCACTTACATAGAACAGCCTCTGATCCACAAAACCGAGATCATAAAACGCCAGAACGCCGTGGAAGAGCTGAACATGAACTACATTTCCAGGGAAGAAATCTGCGAATATTTGAACCCGATTTACGACCTGGAACGCCTCATCGGGCGTATCAGCTATAAGACGGCAAATCCCAGGGATATGATCGCATTTAAAAACTCCCTGGAAATGCTTCCCCATATCAAAAACCTTTTACAGGAATTTACCAGCGATATGTTAAGGGGTCTTTATGATGACCTGGATTCTCTGGAGGATGTAAAGGACTTAATTGACCGGGCGATCATCGACGATCCGCCCATATCCGTAAGGGACGGCGGAATCATCAAGGACGGCTTTCACGAAGAAGCGGATAAGCTGCGGGGCGCCAAAACAGAGGGCAAAAACTGGCTGGCCCAGTTAGAGGCGAAAGAAAAGGAAAAGACGGGAATCAAAAACCTAAAGATCAAATTCAACAAGGTGTTCGGTTATTATTTTGAAGTGACCAATTCCTTTAAGGACCTTGTTCCCGGTTATTTTATCCGCAAGCAGACCCTTGCCAATGCGGAGCGGTATACCACAGATGAGTTAAAGGAGCTGGAGGATGTGATCCTGGGGGCCGAGGACAAGCTGTTTTCCCTGGAATACAGCTTATTCTGCCAGGTCCGGGATTCTGTGGCCAATGAGGTTTTAAGAATTCAGAAAACAGCAAGGGCCATAGCCGGAATCGATGTTTTAGCCTCCCTTTCTTCCGTGGCCACCAGAAATAATTACATCAAGCCCAATGTCAATGAAAAAGGAGTAATTGACATTAAAAACGGACGCCATCCTGTGGTGGAGAAAATGATGCGGGATGACTTGTTCGTTTCCAATGATACCTATTTAGACAACGGAAAAAACAGGCTTTCCATCATTACAGGTCCTAATATGGCGGGAAAGTCCACCTATATGCGCCAGACGGCCTTAATCGTCTTAATGGCCCAGATCGGAAGCTTTGTTCCTGCGGATGAGGCCAATATAGGGATCTGTGACCGCATTTTCACCAGGGTAGGGGCTTCCGATGACTTAGCTTCCGGCCAGAGCACCTTTATGGTAGAGATGACGGAGGTGGCCAATATTCTTCGGAATTCCACAAAGAGCAGTCTTATTGTCTTAGATGAAATTGGCCGGGGCACCAGCACCTTTGACGGCTTAAGTATTGCCTGGGCCGTGGTGGAGCACATCAGCAATCCCAAACTTTTGGGAGCAAAGACCCTGTTCGCCACCCATTACCATGAGCTGACGGAGTTGGAAGGAACCATGAGTGGGGTCAACAACTACTGCATTGCGGTTAAGGAACAGGGCGACAACATTGTCTTTTTGCGTAAAATCGTAAAGGGCGGGGCGGATAAGAGCTACGGCATTCAGGTGGCAAAACTGGCAGGAGTGCCGGATACGGTCATTGTACGGGCCAAGGAGCTGCTGGCTGAATTAAGCGATGCGGATATTACAGTCAAGGCCAGGGAAATTGCCGAGGGCAACTCAAACATTGCCCAGAGAAAAGCGGTTCCAAAGCCCGATGAAGTGGATTTACAGCAGATGTCCCTGTTTGATACCGTAAAGGATGATGATATTATTAAGGAACTGGGTGATTTAGAGCTTGGGAATTTAACGCCCATTGACGCGCTCAACACCCTTTACCGTTTGCAGACAAAGCTGAAAAACCGCTGGCAGTAAAAAAATAACCATAACCATTGGAAGCAAATAACTGTTAAAAGCAGAAAACGCCGGCAGGAAAAAGGAGCGGGTGCCATGCCGAATATAACCATACTGGATCAGAATACCATCAATAAGATCGCGGCGGGAGAAGTCATTGAACGCCCCGCCTCGGTTGTGAAAGAGCTTCTGGAAAATGCCATTGACGCCAAGGCCACCGCCGTTACGGTGGAAATCAAGGAGGGAGGAACTACCTTTATCCGGGTGACGGACAACGGCTGCGGGATTCCTAAGGATGAGGTGTCTCTGGCCTTTCTGCGCCATTCCACAAGCAAGATCAAATCCGTTGAGGATTTGTTTACCGTTTCCTCCCTGGGGTTCCGTGGGGAGGCCCTTGCCAGCATTGCGGCAGTTTCCCAGGTAGAGCTGATTACAAAGACCAGCATAGGGCTTACCGGAGCCAGGTATCAGATTGACGGCGGGGAAGAACGGTCCCTGGAGGAAATAGGCGCTCCGGAGGGAACAACCTTTATAGCCAGGAATTTATTTTATAATACTCCGGCCAGAAAGAAATTTTTAAAGTCTCCTATGACAGAAGGGGCCCATGTGGCAGAGCTGGTGGAAAAGCTGGCCCTGTCTCATCCGGAGGTCTCCATCCGTTTTATTCAGAACAACCAGAACAAGCTTCATACCTCCGGAAATCACAATCTTAAGGATATTGTATACACAGTATTTGGAAGAGAAATCGCTTCAAACCTTCTGGAGGTTTCCGTAAGCAAGCCTGAGGTTTCTGTTGCGGGCTTTATCGGAAAGCCGGTCATAGCAAGAGGAAACAGGAATTACGAAAATTATTTCATTAACGGCCGGTATATCAAAAGCACCATCATCTGCCGGGCCATTGAAGAGGCCTACAAGCCGTTTATGATGCAGCATAAATACCCCTTTACCATGCTTCATTTTACCATTGAGCCGGAGATGCTGGATATCAATGTCCATCCCACAAAAATGGAGCTTCGCTTCCGGGACGGGGAAATGGTTTACCACATGGTTTATCAGGCCGTTTCAAACGCCCTTGCCCACAAGGAGCTGATCCCTGAGGTGGAGCTTGAAAAGAGGGCGGAGGAAAAGAAGCTGAGCCTTATGGGGAAGAAACACGAGCCGTCGCCGGAGCCCTTTGAAAAGCGGCGTATCCTGGCTATGGAGCAGCAGGCGGCCACAACCTCGTTTCCCAAAAGGCTGACACCCGGTCAGCCGTCATTTGTCAGGGAAAAGGATGAACTTCTGGAAAACTGGCTGGGGACCCCAGCGGCAGGACCGGAAAAAAGGGAAGAGTCCGGGGATGGAAAAGATCTGCCGGTGGAAAATCTTGTTCAGGGGTATCTGTCCAGGGAGAATCTCGCTCAAGAGAATCCGGCTCAGGAGAACCTGTCTCAGGGAAACCTATCTCATGGAAATTCATTTCAATGGGACCGGATTCAGGGAAAGCAGTCCGAAAACAATATGGCAGGAGAAAATCAGCCGGGAATGGAAGGGGTTGAAAAAATTGCGGCCCCTCTTAAAGGGGAAGAAAAGCCGGAACAGCTGGACTTATTTGACGGAAAGCTTCTGGAACCGAAATCCCGTTCCATGCACAAGCTCATCGGGCAGCTTTTCAATACCTACTGGCTGGTGGAATTTAAGGAACAGCTCTATATTATTGACCAGCATGCCGCCCATGAGAAGGTTTTATATGAGAAAACAATGGCAACACTTAAAAGCAGGGAATACACCTCCCAGCTGGTCAGTCCGCCCATTATTCTGACCTTGAACCGCAATGAAGAGGTGCTTTTAAACCAGCATTTAAAATACTTTACGGATATCGGCTTTGAGATCGAGCATTTCGGCGGAAGAGAGTATGCGGTGAGAGGAGTTCCAGCCAATTTATTTTCCATAGCGAAAAAGGAACTACTCATGGATATGATCGACTGAGCTGTCAGAGGACGGCTCCTCCCATAATCCTGACATTATTTATGAGCGGGTGGCCTCTATGTCCTGTAAAGCTGCGGTAAAGGGCGGACACAGTCTGTCTGCGGCGGAAGCCAATGAGCTGATCGACCAGCTTTTAAGCCTGGAAAACCCCTACGCCTGTCCCCACGGAAGGCCGACCATTATTTCCATGAGCAAATATGAGCTGGAGAAGAAATTTAAGAGGATTTTATGATGCGACCACTGATTATTTTAACCGGGCCCACAGCCGTGGGAAAGACCTCTCTGTCCATCCGTCTGGCTAAGGAGATCGGCGGAGAGATCATAAGCGCGGATTCCATGCAGGTCTACCGTCATATGGACATCGGCTCCGCCAAAATTTCCCCGGAGGAAATGGATGGGGTTCCCCATTATCTTATTGACGTTCTGGATCCGGATGAAGAATTCAACGTGACTCTTTTCCAAAAGATGGCAAAAGAAGCAATGGAAGAAATCTATTCCCACGGAAAGATTCCCATTGTGGCGGGAGGCACCGGCTTTTATATCCAGGCGCTTCTTTATGATATTGATTTTAAGGAAAATGGGGAGGACGCGTTCATAAGAGAAGAGCTGGAAAGGCTGGCGGCGGAAAAAGGGGCGGAGTTTCTTCATGAAATGCTCCGGGATATTGATCCCGAATCCGCGGAAGAGATTCATGCCAACAACCAGAAGCGGGTGATCCGGGCCATTGAATATTTCCGCCAGACAGGAGAGCGGATCTCCGATCACAATAAGCGGGAAAAGCAGAAGAAATCACCATATGATTTTCTTTACTACGTAATAAACACAGACCGGGCTCTTTTGTACGAACGGATCGACCGGCGGGTGGATTTAATGCTTGAACAGGGGCTTGTGGATGAGGTCAGGCGTTTAGAAGCCATGGGCTGCACCAGGGATATGGTTTCCATGCAGGGATTAGGCTATAAGGAAATTCTGGACTATCTCCATGGAAAATGCACGTTGGAGGAGGCCGTCTATATATTAAAACGGGACACCAGACATTTTGCCAAGCGTCAGATTACCTGGTTTAAAAGAGAAAAGGACGTGCGTTGGATTTCTCTTCCTGATTTTGATAATGACCTTAATAAGGTGCTTGAAAAGCTCCTGGAAGACGTCGATAAAATATACACCTAAAGTGCCCGGGAAGAAAAGAGGAAACATTGAAAGAACTAATGGAAATAGATACCATATATGAAAATCTGGGAATCAGCCGGGACGTGCTGGCTTTCGGGAAAAGAATCGAAGAAACATTAAAGGACCGTTTTAAGGAAATTGACGGTACAGCGGAATACAATCAGATGAAAGTCATCAAGGCCATGCAAGATAACCGGGTCAGCGACATCCATTTTGCGGCAACCACCGGCTATGGCTACAATGACTTAGGCCGTGATACCTTAGAGGCTGTTTATGCCAGCGTGTTTCACACGGAAAGCGCTCTTGTAAGGCCTAATTTAATCAGCGGCACCCACGCCCTTGCCATTGCCCTTTCCGGAAACCTCCGGCCGGGAGACGAACTGCTCTCACCGGCAGGAAAGCCCTATGACACCTTAGAGGAAGTCATCGGCATACGGGAAAGCACAGGCTCCTTAAAGGAATACGGGGTGGTATACCGTCAGGTGGATCTTCTTTCCGACGGAACCTTTGACTACGAGGCCATTAAAAAGGCAGTCAATGAAAAAACAAAGCTGGTTACCATCCAGCGTTCCAAGGGCTATGATACCCGTCCCACCTTTTCTGTCTCACAGATCGGCGAGCTGATCGCTTTCGTAAAGAGCTTAAAGCCTGACGTCATCTGCATGGTGGATAACTGCTACGGGGAGTTCGTCGAAAGAATGGAGCCTTCCGATGTAGGAGCAGACATGGTTGTAGGCTCTCTGATTAAAAACCCCGGCGGCGGCCTGGCTCCCATCGGCGGCTACATTGCCGGCAGAAAGGACTGTGTTGACCGGGCTTCCTTCCGCCTGACAGCGCCGGGCCTGGGAAAAGAGGTAGGCGCCAGCCTTGGGCTGAACCAGTCCTTTTACCAGGGCTTATTCCTGTCCCCTACGGTGGTGGCAGGGGCTTTGAAAGGAGCTGTTTTTGCGGCAAATGTCTATGAACAGCTGGGATTTTCCGTGGTTCCCGACGGTTCTCAGTCCCGCCACGACATCATACAGGCAGTTACTTTCGGAAACCCGGAGGGAGTCATCGCTTTCTGCCAGGGAATTCAGGCAGCAGCTCCTGTGGACAGCTTTGTATCTCCGGAACCCTGGGATATGCCCGGCTATGATGCCCCAGTCATAATGGCTGCAGGTGCTTTTGTCCAGGGCTCCTCCATTGAATTAAGCGCCGACGGCCCTATAAAACCGCCTTATGCGGTTTATTTTCAGGGAGGCCTTACCTGGTATCATGCAAAGCTTGGGATTTTAATGTCCATGCAGAAGCTTTTAGAGGCAGGTTTGATCCGTCTGTAAGAAAGAATCCCGCAGTGCAATCCTCCCGGAGAGTTTTTATCGTATAGGATGAACTTTCCTGTACGATAAAAAAACGGTATACACCGCCGGGATTTTATGCTAAAATTATTTGATAGGTATGGACATTCATTCCATAAAATTCAAAGGAGTAGCAGAGCAGATGAAGTACAAAAACTGCTGGGTATTGCTTCTTCTTATGCTTGCCGGCGTTGTTCTTGGAGGCTTCATCGGAAACCTGGCTCAGGGAGTTTCCTGGCTGTCCTGGCTGAATTTCGGACAGTCCTTTGGACTTGATAACCCCCTTGTGGTCAATTTCGGGATTCTGGTCATCACCTTTGGCATCAACATTAAAATCACCATGGCTGGCATAATAGGAGTGGCGGCAGCCCTCATGACATATCGGTTGATTTAATCCATACATATGTCCTTTCTTTCGTACCTGGAGAGTAACGGTCAGGAGGCATATGGAAAGAAAAACAATGAAAGACATCCCAAGGGATGAACGGCCCTATGAAAAATGCTTAAAGGACGGACCCCAGGGCTTAAGCGATGCGGAGCTTTTATCCATCATCATCCGCACGGGTTCCAGGGAGGACAGTTCCCTGGCTTTGGCACAAAAGATACTGGCCTTAAATTATCCGAAGAAGGGTATTTTAGGGCTTTTGCATCTTTCCCTGGAAGAGCTCATGCAGACCAAGGGAATCGGCCTGGTTAAAGGCACACAGCTTTTATGTATCGGAGAGCTGTCCAGACGTATCTGGAAAAAAGCGGCTCTTTCCGATGGGGTGGATTTTCACAATCCCCGGGATGTGGTAAATTATTTTGTAGAAGATATGCGCCATAAGGAGCAGGAGCTGGTTTATATCATGCTCTTAAATACAAAAGGAGCCCTTATCAGGGATATTATGATCTCTCAGGGAACGGTGAATGCTTCCGTAGTTTCTCCCAGGGAGATTTTCATTGAGGCAGTGAAGCACCGGGCCGTGAGCCTGGTACTGATCCACAACCATCCCAGCGGAGATCCGTCTCCCAGCAGGGAGGATCTAAGCCTGACCCGACGGGTAAAGGACGCGGGCGAGCTGATCGGAATACGGCTGCTGGATCACATTATCATAGGAGATAATTCCTATATCAGTTTGAAAGAACGGGGAATCTTATAGATGGAATCAAAACGCAGTAAATACATTCTCATTGCTTTAACGGTATTTTGCATCCTGCTGATCGGCCTGACCTCTATTCGGGATGAATGGCTTACGCCGCTTCGGACAGGCGTCGGCTATGTTCTGATCCCGGTGCAGTCGGGAGTCAATATGGCCGGGTCTGCTATTTATGATGAAATCATAGACTATTCAAAGCTGAAAGCCGCTTTGGATGAAAATAAAGAGATGAAGGACATCATCACCCAGCTGACCGAGGAAAACACCAGGCTTCAGTCGGAAGAATTTGAGCTGAAGCGGCTCCGCCAGCTTTACAGCCTGGATCAGGCATACGCACAGTATGAAAAGGTGGGAGCAAGAGTAATTGCCAAGGATTCCAGTGACTGGTTTCAGGTGTTCCGCATTGACAAGGGCTCCAAAGACGGAATTGCTGTGGACATGAACGTGGTGGCCGAAGGCGGTCTGGTAGGCATTGTCACGGATGTGGGTGCCAATTACGCTACGGTCCGTTCCATAATTGACGATTCCAGTCAGGTCAGCGGCATGGCCATGCAGTCGGGAGACACCTGCATGATATCAGGAGATTTAACCCTGTTTAAGGAAGGGCGGCTCCGCATCACCAAGGTGTTAAAGGAAAGCGATTTAAAGGATGGGGACAAGATTGTGACCTCCAACATCAGCTCCGTATTCCTGCCCGGCATTTTAGTAGGCTATGCGGCCGAGATTACCAATGACACGGACAATGTGACAAAATCAGGATATTTAATTCCTGCCGCAGAGTTTGACAGCCTTCAGGAGGTCCTGGTCATTACGGAACTGAAATCGGACATGATGAAAGAAGAGACGGGAAGCACCGGCCAGGAGGAAAGCACCTTAGAGGAAACATCTTCCCCTGATGAGGGCAATTCTTCCCAGGATGAAACGGCAGAAAGCGTTTCCCAGTAGAGAAAAGGAGCAATATGAGACGGGTTATCTTCAATGTGCTGATGATTATTCTGGCATTTACCATACAAAACTGCATATTTCCGCTGCTGCCATTTCTGTCAGCCTCTCCGAACCTGCTTCTGATCCTGACTTTTTCTTTCGGCTTCATGCACGGAAAAGAGGCGGGCATGTATTATGGGCTTTTGTCCGGGCTGCTTATGGACTTGTTTTACAGCGGGCCCTTTGGTTTTTATACGCTTATTTTCGTCTATATGGGCTATGTCAACGGCATCTGCACCAAATATTACTATGAGGATTACATTACCCTTCCTCTGATTTTAAGTGTTTTAAATGAGCTGGCTTATAATCTGTATATCTATGTTTTCCGGTTCCTGATCCGCCAAAAGCTGGGAATCGGATATTACTTTGTCAACATTATACTTCCGGAAATCATTTTTACTGTTGTGACGACCCTGCTTCTTTATCGGGTATTCCTGATATTGAACCGGCATTTGGAAGAGATAGAAAAAAGAGGTGATTCATCAATTGTTTAGGGATCTGATAGACATCATAAGTGAATTTTTCAAAAAAGTAATTACTTCAAGACTTTTTATATTGGGAATCATTTGCTTTATCATGTATGCGGGGTTGGTCCACAAGCTCTTCAACATGCAGATTGTCAATGGCGAAAAAGCTTTAAATGATTATCTGCAGCTTACGGAGCAGACCATTACAACTGCCGGGACAAGGGGCAATATTTACGACAGAACCGGCAAGGTCCTGGCCTATAACAAGCTGGCCTATTCCGTGACCATACAGGATACAGGGGTTTATAAAAATGCTGCCGACAGGAACAACATGTACTTAGGGCTTGTGCGGATTCTGGAAAAGCACGGAGAAGCCATACAGGGAAAATTTGAGGTAGCCATAGATCCAAACGGCGACATGGTTTACACTTCGTCCTCCGAGGCCGCCAGAAAGCGGTTTCTCCGGGATTACTACGGCTTAAAGAACGTAGATCAGCTGGATGATGCCAAAGGGAAATATCCCTCCAATTTAAGCGCCAGAGAACTGTTTGAATGGGCCTGCAAGGAAAGCGGCCTTACGGATTTAAAAGACCAGGACGGAAAAGCCGTCACCCTAACGGACCAGGAGGCCCTGGATGTCATCAATGTCAAATATGCCCTCCGCCTCATTTCCTACCGCAAATATGAAACCACCACAGTGGCGACCCAGGTGTCCGATGAAACCGTAGCGGATATTTTAGAGCACATCGGGGAGATGCAGGGCGTTGATGTGGAGGAAACCACCATCCGGGCCTATAATAACAGCGTCCCCTTTGCTCCTGTCATCGGCTACACCGGAAAGGTGCCCGAGGACCAGCTGGAGGATCTTCAGAAGAAGAAAAGCGACTACGATATTAATGATACCGTGGGCAGGACCGGCATTGAATATACCATGGAAGATGATCTTCAGGGCACTAAGGGAAAGAAGAACCATTTACAAGGACAGCATGGGGCGTATCCGTGAAACAAAGGATGAAACAGACGCTTCCGCAGGCAATGACGTATATTTAACACTGGATGCGGATCTTCAGACCAGTATCCCATCTGATTGAACAGTCCCTGGCAGGAGTGCTCATGAAAACCATTGTAAATGGGGATTATAAGCCAAACAGCGCCACCGACGGCTCCAATATGAAAATCCCCGTCAAGGATGCCTATTACCAGCTGATCAATAACAATGTCCTCTCGTTAAAGGCCATGGAAGAGCCGGATGCTTCGGAGACGGAACAGAACATATACCGCAAATATACAGCCTCCCAGCAGCAGATATTTACAAGCCTCCGCAATGAGCTGATGAGCCCTCATGCCACGGCTATGAAGGATCTTCCTGAGGATATGAACGCCTATATGTTTTATATCTATACTTATCTGGCAGGCCCTACGGTGGGAATCGTCAAGGAAGACACCATTGATACCACAAGCGAAGAGTATCAGGCCTGGAAAAACGATGAGATCAGTCTGCGGGATTATTTATACTACGGAATCGCCAATGGCTGGGTGGATACTACCAGACTGGAAACGGGAGCGAAATATTCCAGTGCGGACGACACCTTTGAGGCGCTGGTAAACTATGCTCTGACCAGCCTGGAAGAAGACCGTAACTTTACAAAGAAAATATATCGTTATTTAATTAACAACAATACTGTTACAGGACAAGAGCTCTGCCTTGCTTTGTACGATCAGGGAGTTTTACAGCCGGACCAGCAGGAAGAGGCCCAGCTTCGGGCAACCGGCGATGCCTATACGTTCCTGTTGAAGAAAATTTCCACCCTGGAAATCACGCCCGCCCAGCTGGCCTTATCGCCCTGTAACGCAGGTGTGGTGGTTACCAATGATAAAACTGGAGAGGTCCTGGCCCTGGTTTCCTATCCGGGATATGACAATAACCGCATCGGCGACGGCGCCTATTTCAGCCAGCTGCAGACAGATTTATCCCTGCCTTTGTATAACAATGCTACCCAGACAAGAAAAGCGCCGGGCTCCACATTCAAGCCCATTACCGCAGTGGCGGCCCTGGAGGAGCACGTAATCAACGCAGATGATATCATTAATTGCACAGGCCTTTATACAGATGTAGAACCACCAATCAAATGTTGGATTTATCCGGGCCAGCACGGCCCCTTAAATATTGTGGGGGCAATTGAAAATTCCTGTAACTTTTTCTTCGCTGATTTAGGCCACCGCCTGTCAACGGATGCCAACGGAGTTTATTCTCCCAACACAGGCCTTGAGGCTCTGCGGAAATATGCCTCCATGTTTGGTCTGGATCATAAGTCAGGCGTGGAGATTGCGGAGCTTGATCCACAGATTTCCCAGGAAGCGCCGGAACGTTCCGCCATGGGACAGGGCAGCCATGCCTATACCAATGTGCAGCTTTCCAGGTATGTGGCTGCCGTGGCAAACAAGGGAACCGTGTTTGAATTAAGCCTGCTAGATAAAATTACGGATTCTGAAGGCAATCTGATACAGGATTATACCCCTAAGATTTCTTCTCATATTGACGCGGCAAGCACAACGTGGGATACTGTACAACAGGGGATGAGAGAAGTAATTGCCAATGGCACCACAAAAAAGCTGTTTTCCGACCTTGAGGTGGAAATCGCAGGAAAAACCGGTACTGCACAGGAAGCACGCAACAAACCGAACCATGCGTTTTTCATTTCCTACGCGCCATATGACAATCCGGAAATCTGTGTTACCGTGAATATTCCGTATGGCTATTCATCATCTAACGCCGCCACTATTGCAAAGAACGTCTATAAGTATTACTATGGATATATGGACTTAGAATCCATTGTAAAGGCCGGCGCTCAGGATGCGGCTCAGGTCAACATTCGCGATTAACTAGGATAAGAGGTGATATGATGCATGATACCGTAGTGATCAAAAGCAATAAAGCAGGTATGATTGTCATCCTGGACCCGGACATCCCTTTCCCGCAGCTTCTTTCCGATGTGGGAAAAAAATTCGGGGACAATGCAAAGTTCTGGGGATCCGTACAAATGACCCTGACCCTTGAGGGGAGGGAACTGACACCGGAAGAGGAGTTCGCAGTCGTCAATCAGATAACAGAAAACTCCAATGTGGAAATCATCTGTCTTGTGGATACGGATGCAAGGCGGATTGAACGCTGCGAAAAAGCACTGAACGAAAAACTGATGGAGCTGTCCTGCCAGACGGGCCAGTTCTTCAAAGGAAATTTACAAAGCGGAGAGACCTTAGAATCCGAAGCCAGCATTGTCATTATCGGGGATGTGGGCAGGGGAGCAAAGGTTCTGGCAAAGGGCAATGTCATTGTTTTAGGCAAGCTTTCCGGAACCGTATGCGCAGGCGTCGCAGGCAACCGGGGGGCCCTCATCACGGCCCTTGATATGGCTCCGGTCCAGCTGCGCATTGCAGACTGCACCGGGGGATTGGACGGGCGTGGAAAGCGCCTGGGACGGGGACCTATGAAGGCTTCTCTGGAAGAAAATAAAGTAATTATCAAACCAATGAAAAAAAGTGTGGAAATATTCGGAAAATTAAGGTAGAATAGTGTATGAGGTTTGATTTGCTTTCAGCTCATCGAACCACTGATTTTCTAAGTTCAGGCAGAAAATCATGTCAAAAAACAGGAGGATATGGTATGAGTGAAACTATCGTAATCACTTCTGGAAAAGGCGGGGTAGGCAAGACGACGACCTCTGCCAATGTAGGTACCGGCCTGGCGATTCTGGGAAAAAAAGTAGTCCTGATTGATACAGATATCGGACTTAGAAACCTGGATGTTGTCATGGGTCTGGAAAACCGCATTGTCTACAATTTAGTAGACGTGGTGGAGGGGAACTGCCGTATGAAGCAGGCCCTGATAAAAGACAAAAGATACCCGAACCTGTTTTTACTTCCATCGGCCCAGACCAGGGACAAGACTGCTGTCACTCCCGGTCAGATGGTGAAGCTGGTGGATGATTTAAGGGAAGAGTTCGATTACGTCCTGCTGGATTGCCCTGCAGGGATCGAGCAGGGATTCCAAAATGCTATTGCAGGTGCCGACAGAGCAATTGTCGTCACCACCCCTGAGGTTTCCGCCATCCGGGATGCAGACCGCATCATCGGACTTTTGGAGGCGGCCGATATGGGAACCATCGAATTGATCGTAAACCGGATCCGGGCCGATATGGTAAGGCGGGGGGATATGATGTCTCTGGATGACGTCATGGATATTCTTGCCATTGATATCATCGGCGCCATACCGGATGACGAGGATGTTGTCATTTCCACGAATCAGGGAGAGCCTTTGGTGGGAATGAGCACGACCGCCGGACAGGCTTATATGGATGTATGCAGGCGGATTACGGGAGAAAACATCCCCATCCAGAATCCTGCAATGCGTGAAGGCTTATTTTTCAAACTCTCCCATCTCTTAAAGAGAGCATAGGAGGGTGTGTATGGGCCTGTTTCCTGTATTCCGCAAGAAGAATTCAGGAGAAATAGCAAGAAATCGTCTGAAACTTTTGCTGGTTGCGGACAAGGCGGATTGTTCTCCTGAGATCATGCAGATGATAAAAGACGATATGGTCCGTGTAGTTTCAAGATACATGGATATAGATTCCGACAGAATAGAGATACAGATGAAGAAATTAAAGCAGCCGGACTGTGAACATTACACACCGGTGCTTTACGCCAACATCCCTATTCGCGATTTACCTGACAAGGGGATATACTGAATATGTTTTCTGACTATAATTTTAGATATTATAATTACCGGTTAATTTTGTACATGCTGTCTTTATCCGTTATCGGAATCCTTGTGGTGGCAAGCGCCTCCAATCAGGATTCCAGTATTGTGACAAAACAGATTATCGGCGTGACTGTGGGCTTTGCCCTGGCTGTAGGCCTGTCTATTCTGGATTATCACAAGCTCCTTAAGCTTTACGCTCTGGTTTATGCGCTCTGCATCCTGCTTCTGGGTGCGGTTCTCGTTATGGGCCATACGGCGGGAGGAGCTACCAGATGGATCGACGTGCCCGGAATCGGGCGGATACAGCCTTCTGAATTTGCAAAAATCGGATTGATCTTCTTCTTTTCCTGGTATTGGAGCAAGTACCAGGAAAAGATGAATACGCCGGTCATGGTGGGACTGGCTGCTTTGCTTGCGGCCGTTCCCATCGGTTTAATTTTCGCAGAGCCCAATTTGTCCACCAGCCTGGTGACCATCATCATTATCCTGTGCATGGTGTTCTCTGCCGGGATCAGTTACCGGTGGATCGGCGGGGTTATTGCGGTTGCGCTGCCTGCGGCCGCGCTTTTCATATTTCTGCTGACTAAGGGTCTGATTCCGTTCATCCATGACTATCAGGCCCGGCGTATTCTGGCGTGGATCTATCCTCATGCGGAGCAGTATGCGGAGAATTTATATCAGCAGAAAAATTCAATTATGGCAATCAGTTCCGGACAGCTTAATGGAAAGGGACTTTTTAATACAACCATAGCATCAGTGAAAGACGGGAATTTCCTGTCGGCGGGAGAAACGGATTTTATTTTTGCCATCATCGGCGAGGAGATGGGATTTCGCGGAAGCGTTGTCGTCATCCTTCTTATGGGGCTGGTGGTATTTGAATGCCTTTATATGGGAGCCAGATCCAAAGATATGGCCGGCCGGCTGATCTGTACCGGAATGGCGGCCCTTATTGGATTCCAGGCATTCGCCAATATCGCAGTAGCCACCCAGATTTTTCCCAACACAGGCCTTCCGCTTCCTTTCATCAGTTCGGGGGTCAGCTCGCTCATCAGCATTTTTATGGGCATGGGCCTGGTGCTGAATGTTGGATTGCAACGCAAAATCGGTAATTAAAAGGAGGTATATCGTTATGAATATAGGATTAGTCGCACACGATTCTAAGAAAAAGCTTATGCAGAATTTCTGCATTGCCTACAGAGGCATTTTAAGCAAGCACATGTTATACGCCACCGGCACCACCGGACGGCTGATTGAAGAGGTCACAAATTTAAATGTCCATAAGTACCTGGCCGGCCATTTAGGCGGAGAACAGCAGTTAGGGTCCCAGATCGAACACAATGAGATCGACCTGGTCATCTTTTTAAGAGATCCCCTCACGCCAAAGTCCCACGAGCCTGATATTGTAAATATTATGGGAACCTGTGACATGCACAACATCCCTCTGGCCACCAATCTGGCCACCGCAGAGCTGCTGATCAAATCCTTGGAGCGCGGTGATTTGGAATGGCGCGAAATGTACAAATAACAGAGGTAGATCCAGTGAAGAAAAGACTTTTTGTGAAAGCGGGCTGTGCCCTTGTCTGTGCTGTGCTTCTGACAGGCTGCGCCGGTCTGCACAGGCTTGACAATC
>JASGGP010000034.1:0-22705 GCA_047604985.1 Lacrimispora sp. | reverse complement strand
CGAAATGGCCTGTATTTTCCACCGTATATCTGGCCTGTTTCATGGACCGCAGAGACAGACGGCTGATCAGAGCCTCTTCCGGTGTATCAACTGCATTGGCCAACAGCTTCTGCACCTCCTTTGGGTATACCTCCCCGTTGTGGAAACGGATGGAATATCCAAAGTTGTTAATGAGGATGGCAAGACTCTTCATCTTTTCCGGGTCCGGATTGTTATGGGTCCGGTAAAGGAAAGGCAGCTCCTGCCAGAAATAATCCTCTGCAACGGTTTCATTTGCCATGAGCATGAAATCTTCAATGATCTTTGTGGCGGCGTTCCGCTCATAAGGCTTGATTTCCAAGGGCTTTCCCCTTTCGTCAAGGATTACCTTTGTCTCAGGGAAATCAAAATCAATGGAACCTCTCTTTTTTCTCTTCTCCCGGAGAATGTCGGCCAGCTCTTTCATCTGCCCGAACATAGGGACAAGGGCCTCGTACTCCTTCATGACCTCCTCGTCGTGGTCGGTCACTATGGCGTTGACCGCTGTATAGGTCATTCTCCGGTCCACATTTATGACGGTTTCCGCAATCCTGTGGCCGGAAACATTGCCTTCTTCATCAATTTCCATTATACAGCTCAAGGCCAGACGGTCTTCTCCCTGATTTAATGAGCAGATGCCGTTTGACAGCTTGTGGGGCAGCATGGGAATCACCCGGTCCACAAGGTACACGCTGGTTCCGCGCCTTAAAGCCTCTTCTTCCAGAGGGCTGTTTTCCGTCACATAGTTGGTCACATCTGCAATATGAACGCCCAGGGTGTAAATTCCATCCTTTTTTGAAATAGTGATGGCATCGTCCAAATCCTTTGCATCCTCACCGTCAATAGTAACGGTCTGCAAGCCTCTTAAATCCAGGCGGCCCTGCATATCTCTCCCGTCAATCTGGTCCGGCACCTTTTCCACCTGCTTCATCACGCTGTCCGGAAACTCTTCCGGCAGCCCGTAGGCTCTTACAATGGAAAGAATGTCCGTCCCCGGATCATTGACATGGCCTATGATTTCGGTGACCACTCCCTCCGGTTTGTGCTCGGGCCCGCCGAAATCAGTCACCTTTACCACCACCTTATGGCCGGTGACGGCCCCCATATCCTTGCCCTGGGGAATGAAAATGTCCTTTGATATCTTCTGATTGTCAGGGATCACAAAACCAAAGTTCTTATTCTTCTGATAAAATCCGATCACCTGCTCATTGGCATGTTCCAATACCCGGATCACGCTGCCTTCCGCCCGTTTTCCATTTCCCGGCTTGGATTCCACGGAAATCAGCACAGTGTCTCCGTGGAGAGCTCCTCCCGTCTTTTCTTCAGGAATAAAAATGTCCTGTTCCTGTTCCTCTACTGCCACAAAACCAAAGCCCTTGGGATGCCCTGAAAATATTCCGGCAACAGAGCCTATATCCGGTTTTCCGTATTTTCCTTTTTGTGAAACGCCGACTTTCCCCTCTGCAAGGAGAGAATCCAGCACCTTTTTCAAATCTTCTCTCTGATCCTTTGGAACGTCAAGAAGTATCGCCAGCTCCTTCAGTTTCATCGGCACATAAGCCGGATCTGTAAACAGGGAAAGAAGCATGGCCTTTCGCTGCATTAACTGTTCTTCTGTCATTGTTTTCCTCACTTTATTGTCATTTTTATTGTTTTTCTTCATTGTGTTTCTTTATTTTATATTTCCTTATTCTGCGTTTCTTTATTGTTTCTTTATTCCTTTTATTTTTTAACTTTCCCGGCTCTTATTTATTATCTTCATTTTACCAGGAGGTATGAGAAAATCTTCCCATAATGCGAAAAAAACACCCTTGCCGTCATACCACAAGAGTGTTTGATCTTTACAGTATATTCAGATTCAGCACCAGAGCCAAAATGAAAAACAGGAAAGCTCCGTATTTTGTGAACTTCTCCAGATTTCCCTCCATGGAACGGCCCTTGTTCTTGCCCCAGTAAGTATCTGCCATACCACCGATAGCACCCAAGCCCTGAGTCTTACCTTCCTGCAACAGAATGATTGCAGATAAAGCAATACATATAAGAACAAATATGATTGATAATATAATCCTGATCATGGTTTCCACCTCCTATAGTCAAACAACGGTTATCATATCATAATTTTCCATGAAATACAATATATTTTTTATAATTCCTGCAATTATTGCCTTATTTGCTCCGTTTATTGTAAAATTCTTCTATGCGCAGAAGCTCATTATACTTGGCCGTGCACTCTCCTCTGCAGGGAGCGCCGCTCTTTACGTAATCGGCATGTACAGCAGCAGCCATATCTCCTAAAAAAGCTTCTTCTGTTTCCCGGAAGCCATTGGAAAGGATCACTTTCTGCCCTGCCTTTCTGGCCTTTTCCACCATTTCCAGGGCCCCGGTGACCGTGCCGGCCTGTTCCATTTTAATGACAATTCCGTTGGATGCAAAAGAGTCCTCTGACATCATCAAAACCCGGTGCTCCAGCATTCGCTGCAGCCTGCTTCTTCCCTCCAGATCCCCGCTCCAAAGTCCATCCAGGACTCCGCAGATGGGAAAACCGTCAGACAGCCTTAAGTAATAGGAAATCATATCCTTTTGTCCCCGGTCCACCAAAATCCCACCCTTTTTGCTTTCCTTTGAAAAACGGTAAACGCCGTCTTCCTTGGCATACATTCGGCCCGCATCCGCATGAATGGCCACCAGCACATCCTTTCCCGGTTTATAGCCACTCAGTTTGAAAGCATCCATGAGATAATGAAGAGCCTCTTCGGCGCTGTTTAAATCAGGTACAAGGCCGCCGCCGTCACCTGTGGAAGTGCTGTAACCGCTGACCGATAAAAGCCGTTTGAGGGTGTGATAAATTTCCGTTCCCATGCGCAGCCCTTCCGAATAAGATGCCGCTCCCTGGGGGATGATCATAATCTCACGGAAATCAATACCAACCGCTTCCTCTCCCCCGCTTATCATGGTCATCATGGGAACCGGCATGACAGGCGCAGAGGTTCCTCCCAGATAACGGTAAAGGGGAAGACCAAGACCGGCGCCCGCCGCCCTTGCGGCTGCCATGGACAGAGCCAATACCCCGCTGCTGCCCTTTTTTTTCCTTGCTTCCTCTTCTGCTGTTTTTAAAAGTATACGGTCAATATTCCCCTGATCCGATGCGTCTTCATAAAGCATAGCTTCCGAAAGAAAATCATTGACAAGCGATTCCTCTTCCTCCGCTTTCACCCGGCTTCCTGCAGAAACCAGAGCTCTTCCCCGGGCGCCGTTTTCCAGCTCCACCTCGGCTTCTATTGCCGGATTTGACCATGAATCCAGGACAATTCTTCCTGTAACCTCTACAATATCCAGTCCGCCAAACATTTTTTTGCCTCCCTGTCTCTTATCACGTTCTTACCGTAAGGATTGACGGGATTTACCAGTTCCATGCAGGCGAAAAGAAAAAAGATGCCAGGACGCTTTTACCCATGCCCTGACATCTTCTCTATTTAATATTCATTTGCAAAATTTACAAAAATACCGAATTTACGCCCGCAGTTCGATTCCCAGATCCTGTAATCCGTTTAAAATCTTCTTCATAACGGCAAGGACCTCCTGCTCTTCTAAGGTATGATCCGCGGCGCGGAACGTAATGGTATAAGCCATGGACTTGTGCCCTGCTAAAATCTGGCTTCCCTCGTAGATATCGAAAAGCTCATAGTTTTCCAGCAGCTTTCCGCCTCTCTTTTCAATCACGTCTTCGATCTGCCCTGCCAGAATCTCCTTGGGAACCACCATGCTGATATCTCTGGTGACAGCCGGATACTTGGCAATTCCCGTATACTTACGGTCAAAGCTGGTAAACGGAATCAGGGACGGCATATCAATGACAGCCACATAGGCCCTGTCTCCGATCTTATAATTGTCTGCCACGGCCGGGTGCACCTCTCCAAGATAGCCTACTGTCGCGCCGTCATAGAGGATATTGGCCTGTCTTCCCGGATGAAGGAAAGTTTTTCCGCCAGCCGGATCATAATGAGGCTTTCTATCCATTCCTGCCTTGCCGAAAAACTCCTCGACCACGCCCTTCATGTCATAGAAATCTCCGTCCCCGTACATTCCCAAGGTAAACTGCATCCGCTCGTCAGGAAGCTCTGTCAGAGGAAGTGCCTTGGGAAGATAAATATTCGCCAATTCATAGAGGCGGACGTTCTTATTGCGCCGGTTATAGTTAATGGATAAGGAATTTAACATTCCGTGGAGAGGGGAGGTTCTCATAATGCTGAAATCCTCGCCCAGGGGATTTAAAATATTTACGGTCATGCGAAGCGGGCTGTCCGCCGGAAGCAGAAGTCTGTCAAAAACCTTGGGGCTTTCGAAGGAATAGGTCATTCCCTGGGAAAAGCCGCAGAATTCCGCCACTTCTCTTGCAACCTCTTCTACCCTTAATTTATAAGAAAGCTTTCCCGTGGTAGCCTCTCCCGTAGGTAAGGATACAGGGATCTTGTCATAGCCAAAGAATCTGGCAACCTCCTCCGCCATATCGGCCATACAGCCTAAATCCTGGCGGAAAGTCGGTATAATCACTTCGTTAGATGCTTCCTCGTAACGTAAATCAAGCTTTTTATAATATCCCAGCATGTTCTCCGGAGAAATGCCGGTTCCCAGAAGGCGGTTCATCTTTTCCGGTTCAAAGGGAAGTCTCTTTTCTTCTCTTTTTACCGGATAAATGTCAATCATGCCTCCTACAACCTCCCCTGCCCCCAGCTCCTCGATCAGCTGGCAGGCCCGGTTAATGGCAGCCTCAGCGTTGTTGGGATCAAGGCCCTTTTCAAATTTGCCGGAAGCATCGGTACGCAGTCCCACCTTTTTTGCGGAAAGCCGGATGTTGGTGCCGTCAAAGCATGCGCTTTCAAAGACCATGGTCTTTACATCGTCGGTGATCTTGGAATTTTCTCCGCCCATGATGCCGGCGATTCCTACCGCTTTTTCTCCGTCATTGATCATGAGGACTGTGCTGTCAAGCCTTCTCTCCTGACCGTCTAAGGTCTGGAACGTATCTCCGTCCACAGCGCATTTTACAACGATTTCATGGCCCGCCAGCTGCTCATAGTCAAAGGCGTGCATGGGCTGGCCGTATTCTTCCATCACATAGTTGGTAATATCCACGATGTTGTTGATGGGCCGTATGCCGCAGGCGGCAAGGCGTCTCTGCATCCAGACAGGAGACGGAGCCAGCTTTATATTTTTTACCATTCTGGCGCAATAGCGGGGGCACAGACGGCTATCTTCCACTGATACCTTTAAAAAGTCATGGACATTTTCTTCATTTCCGGTGGCTTTTACCACAGGCGGAATAAAGGCCTTGTCAAAGGTAGCAGCAGCTTCCCTTGCAATTCCGATGACGCTGTAGCAGTCCACACGGTTTGAAGTGATCTCATATTCAAATACAGAATCGCGAAGACCCAGCAGCTCAACGGCGTCAGAGCCCACAGCCGCATCCTCCGGCAGAATGTAGATTCCGCTTTCCGGAGCATCGGGGTACATCTCAGCAGAAGAGCCCAGCTCTTCGATAGAGCACATCATGCCGCAGGATTCAATTCCTCTCAGCTTTCCTTTTTTGATCCTGATTCCATCCTCGGGAAGAGGGCCGCCGTCATGGCCGCCTGCCACCTTTCCGCCGTCCAAAACCACGGGAACCTTATCTCCCACCTTTACATTGGGAGCTCCTGTTACGATCTGAACTGTCTCCGCTCCGACATTCACCTGGCAGATAATCAGCTTATCTGCGTCAGGATGGCGCTCGATGGACAATATGTGTCCCACCACGATTTTTTCTAAATTCTTATCCAGGCATTCATAGCCTTCCACCTTTGTTCCGCTAAGGGTCATGGCATCCGTGTATTCCTGGGGTGCCGCGTCTAAATCCGGAACATATGCTTTAATCCATGATAATGGTGTATTCATTGCTTTCTCTCCCTTTCTGTCCTTAGAACTGCTTTAAGAATCTGATGTCATTTTCATATAATAATCTCATGTCATCAATCTCATATTTTAACAGGGCAATACGCTCTAAGCCAACGCCAAAGGCAAAGCCGGAATATTCATCGGGATCAATGCCGCTCATGGTGAGAACGTTAGGATGAACCATGCCGCAGCCCAGAATCTCAATCCAGCCGGAGCCCTTACAGAAACGGCAGCCCTTTCCGCCGCATTTAAAGCAGGTCACATCCATTTCCGCGCTGGGTTCTGTAAATGGGAAATGGTGGGGACGGAATTTCACCTTTGTTTCCGGTCCGAACAGTTCTCTCGCAAACTCTGCCAGGGTTCCCTTTAAGTCCGCAAAGGTGATGTTCTTGTCAATGACAAGACCTTCGATCTGATGAAAGGACGGAGAATGGGTCGCATCCACTTCGTCGGAACGGAATACGCGGCCCGGAGCCAGCATGCGGATGGGCAGCCTGCCCTGCTCCATGGTGCGGACCTGTACCGGGGAGGTCTGGCTTCTTAAAACGATATTCTCACTGATATAGAAGGTATCCTGTTCGTCCCTGGCCGGATGATTCTTTGGAATATTCAGCTTTTCAAAGTTGTAGGCATCGTATTCTACCTCCGGTCCCTCTATTACTTCATAGCCCATGCCGATGAAAATACGCTCAACCTCTTCTAAGGCAATGGTATTGGGATGTGTATGGCCTCCCCTGTTCCGTTTTGCCGGAAGAGTTACATCAATCACTTCTTTTTTCAGCTGTTCTTCTCTTGCCTTTTTCATCAGAGAAGTCATGGCATCCTCTAATTTTCCTTCGATTACGGCCCGGACATCATTTACCATCTGCCCAACTTTCGGCCTGTCTTCAGGAGCCACGTCTTTCATGCTCTTTAATACGCTGGTCAGTTCCCCCTTTTTTCCAAGATAGGCAACTTTAATGTCATTCAGTCTCTCCAGCGCATCCGAAGCTTCAATCTGCTTTAATGCTTCCAGTTTGATTTTCTCTAATTGCTCTTTCATCATGATCTCCTTCTTTCATATTAATAACGAATATGCTCCGGCACAGCCGGCACAATACCTTTCACGACAAAAAAACTCCGCCCCAAAAAGGGACGAAGTTATATTCGCGGTACCACCCTGATTCCTGTGAATTACACAGGCACTCGGCATACGTAACGTGTATGGACGTCATAATCTACCCGCCGGAACAGCCCGTAAGGGGTTCCGGTTTCAATCATGCTGCTTCAGTGGGAAATTCAATCTCTTAATTGAACTTAAAAGGGCTTACAGCCGGCGGCCCTTTCTCTCTGGAAGAAAATAAGGATTTACTGGCACTTTCACTGCATTTCATGTATTTATTTATTACATTAGCTATAATTGTAATGACGAAAGGGGAAAAAGTCAAGGGCTATTTCCTTTTCAATCGGATTTTTTGAAAATCAGAAGCTTTTGAACCAGAAAGCTCATGAAAAACATGGTGATCTCCACCCCGAATTTTGCCGCCCATCCATTGAACCCCTTATCCTTTGTCAGCCATACAAGAAAGACTGTATTGACCAGAAGAACAAAAACCGCGAGGCTTCCGTATTTTGCCGCAGACTTCCAGCAATTTTCCCTGGATTCAAAAACATACTTCCTGTTTAAGTAATAATTGAAAGAAGCGCTTATTACGCGGGCGGAAAGGTTGCTGATCACGATTGCATGGGAAAGCCTAAGCCTGGCGGCCGCATACAGCATAAGGCTGTAACAAAGATAGTCCACGCAAAAGCTTAAGAAAGAGGAAGATGCAAATTTAAACATATTCATATATATTCTTGCGGAATCCTTAAGCACGCGGAAGTGAGAAGACTTGTTTCCCTCAAGATAAATAGTCTCAACAGGAACTTCCACAATTTTGATTTTTTCTTTTACGCACATAAGCAAAACATTGGTCTCGTATTCATATCTTTCCCCCGGAACCGACAGCAGCTTCGGGATTAAGCCGGTGTCAAATGCCCGCAGTCCTGTCTGGGTGTCCTTAAGCCATTTTCCTGACATGAGCCGGAACGTGCCTCTGGTTATCTGGTTTCCCATCCGGCTTCTGAAAGGAATATTTCCATGAAAGCTCCGGCATCCTGTCACCAGGGCTCCTTTCAGCTGAGAGGCGGCCTCTAATAATAAAAAGATGTCAGGGACGGCATGCTGTCCGTCCGCATCTGCAATTACAGCCTCTCCGTTCCATTTCTGTTTCTCTATGTATTCCAGGGCTGTTTTTATCGCCCTTCCCTTTCCATAATTTTTTTCGTGTTCCAGCACCTTTCCATAGTTTGCTGCTTCTTTAAAAACAGATTCCACCGCCTGACTGCTTCCGTCATTTACCACAATCAATTCTGCATCGGAGCCTGCGTCCAATTCCTTTAAAAGGCTGATGAGCCGTTCATCCGGTTCATAGGCCGGTATGATGATCATGCTTTTCCTTTCCGCCATCTTAATCCCTCCTGATTTATTTTTAAGCGCAGTATACCCGCTTTTCCTGAAATATTTCTGAAAATAACAAAGGAAAATTTCCATTTATATTTCAGTTTCTTTTAAGCGTTGTGCGCTATACTCTAACCCATCAGACAGCCAATGTCTGAAATTCAAACAGGAAAGAGAGGCGGAACATGAGAAAAAGAGGAAAAAATTTATTGTATGCAGGTATCTGCATCCTGGCCCTGACCGGCTGCAGCATGACCAGCTACGGGACTACAGCCGCAGCCACAGTGGAAAGCCAGCAGGACCAGCCTCCAAAAGACTTCGGTGTTATGGGAAAAATTACAGCCGTTGACGGCAATACCATAACCGTAGTTCTTGCGGATAATATTGACAAGAAAGATGGGGAAAAGCCCACGGACGGAGCTGCTCCTCCGGAAAAGCCGGCAGATGGAACCACTCCATCAGAGAAGCCGGCGGACGGAACTACCCCGCCGGAAAAACCGGCAGATGGAACCACCCCATCGGAAAAGCCAGCAGATGGAACTACCCCGCCGGAAAAACCGGCAGACGGAACCGCACAGTCCATGCCTGAAATGAATTTTAATGGGGAAACAAAAACCTACACCATTTCCTCTTCTGCCACAATTACAAAAGGAATGGAGCAGGAAAGCGCTTCTGTTTCCGACTTAACCACAGATTCGGTGGTACGCATTACATTGGATGGAGATACCGTCACCGGTGTAAACATCATGAACTAAGCCGCAATAGGGCTGCTGCCAAATCATATAAGCAGTATTTTTATGTAGCAGCCCTTATGGGCCTTACTTTCAGATAAAGGATTCATACCTTGAGAATATTAATCATTGAAGATGACGCAAGACTTGCCATGAATGTATCTGCAGCAATCACCTATGCTGGATATAATGCAGATGTTTCCATGGATGCAAAAGAGGGATTGCAGCTTGCAGAAAGCGGGATCTATAACGCAGTCATTCTGGATGACAGCTTTCAGGGATCTGATATCCTATCCTGTCTTCGCAGAAAAAAGATCACAGCCCCAATTGTTTTGCTTACAGATAAATCCGGGATGATCCAGGCCCGGGCCGGCAATACACAAGCAGATTACTTCCTGGTCAAACCCATTGAAAATTCCAAGCTTCTTTCCAGTCTTCAGGTACTGTTTCACTGTCAGGGGGATTATGCTCCTGTCACACTGAATTTTGCAGATTTAAAGTTGGTGCCTTCCGTGTGCCAATTGTACTGCAAGTCCAACGCTGTCTCTTTAAGTGCCAGGGAGCTGGATATAATGCAGATACTTATGGCTAATGGCAGACAGTATCTTTCAAAAGAAGCTCTGCTGATAAAAATCTGGGGATATGAGCATACCATAAGCGAAAATAACGTGGAAGCGTATATTTCGTTTCTTCGGAAGAAACTGCAGCGCCTGGAATCCAGTGTCCATATTTCCGTTGCCCGAAAAGTCGGGTATCGTCTGGAGGCTTAAATCATGAAAAAGAAATTTGCAGTATTATTACTGACTGACTTTTTAATCGCCCTGCTTTTAACAGGGACTTTTCTTCTATATTTTTATATCCTGCCCCGAAAGGAAAATGACACCGGGACCAGCATCACAAGCGAGGAATCGGCAAAGCAGCAGACTTTCGAGCTGCCGGATTCCCAGGATTCCCAGGATGTCCAGGAATCCCAGGAATCCCAAAAATCTCAGAAAGCCCCAGGCCAAAAACGGGGAGGAGCTGTCCGGGGAAACGGCAACACCGGCACCAGTGACATTGCTTCTGACAAAAGCCAGTTAACCCTGTCCGGGACAAAGGACACTGTGCTGGAAGAATACAAGGATGACAGCCTGCAGCTGACCATTAAAAAATCAGAATTGGGAGATGGGGATGACAAGATCACCTATTATACAGCCGATATATATGTCTCTTCTGTCGATCAGCTTAAAACGGCCTTTGCTGACGGAACCTACGGCAAAAACGTAAGAGAAGATACCCTGCAAATGGCAGAAGACAATGGCGCCCTTCTAGCCATATCAGGTGATTCTTATGGGAATAATGAAACCGGAATTGTGGTGAGAAACGGAGTTCTTTACCGTTCAGAAACAAACGATGGGGAAATATGTGTCATATTTCAGGATGGCGTTATGAAAATTTATACGCCGGAAGAATTTGACCAGGAACAGATTTTAGCCGACCAGGTATGGCAGGCCTGGAACTTCGGTCCTTCCCTATTGGATAACGGAGAAGTCAAGACCTCTTTTAAGACTACTTCCTATCTGAATTCCCTCAATCCCCGGTGCGCCATCGGATATAGTTCTCCCGGACATTATAAATGGGTCCTTGTGGATGGGCGGGATTCCGGTTACTCAAAAGGAGCAACCATGAGCGAGCTGGCCCAGATCATGGCCGATGAGGGCTGTTCCCTGGCTTATAACTTAGACGGCGGCAAATCCGCGGCAATGGTATATCAGGGAAGCTATGTAAACCAACCGGCAGATGGAGGCCGCTCCATCAGTGATATTATCTATGTAAAAAAGGAGGACTCTTAAAATGAAAAAATGGTACTTAAACCTGTGGCCCCATCTGACCATTATCCTTTCCCTGTTTCTGGGAACGCTCTGGGTTTTAAATCAATTAAATCCTATGATGAACTTTTTAGACAACGGATTATCCAATGCAGCTCTCATGGCGCTCATTCTTTCATCCCTCATCACCTCCGCCTCATTCCTCTGGCGGAGGTGCGGGGATGGAAAAGATTTAATCCAGCTTAAATCTTGAGACCACCGTATTCAATTCTTCTGCAATGCGCTCCTGCTTTCCCGACATTTCCGACATATCCTGCACGACCACATAGGCATCTTCAACAGCAGACAGCACCTTGCTGCTGTTGCCCGCCGTAATCTGGACAGATTCGGAAACATTCTGGATGGCATCCCGGACTTCTTTCATGACCTGGCTGATATCTCCTGCCATTTCGGCCACTTTATTGGACATTTCCTCAATGGAAACTGCGTCACGGCCATACTGCTGTCCCACATCAACGAAGCTGTTATAATCCGGCGTAACTGTGTCCTTTAAGAAATTCAGCATGGATTCTGATCCTCTCATCATCACAGAGAAAGCTTTCTGGACCTCTTCTATGGTTTTTTCGATCTCATTTACGACCTGGGAGGTGTCCTTTGCCAGTTTTCCTATTTCCCTTGCAACCACCGCAAAGCCTCTTCCCTGCTCTCCGGCCCTGACAGCCTCAATGGAAGCATTCAAGGACAAAAGATTGATCTGGGAAGCGGTATTGGAAATGAGTCTGGCCATGCTTCCGATCTTTTCTACCACTTTTGCATTTTCCACCGCCAGCTGTAAGTCATTTTCCCGTTCTCTGGAAATGCTGATGGCATTTTCATAAGCTTCTCTGCTGTTTCCCTCAATGACTCTGGCCCGCTCCATGATCTCGCCGGCCATCTTACTGGTTCTTCCGGTCTCCTCTGCCAGAATTCCCGCCGATGAATTTACCTGGGACATGGAAGCATTCATTTCCTCGGAAGCGGCACTGGAAGACACCATGGCCTTATCCACGTCTTCCATATAAGCCTTGATTTTACTGAACTCATCAAGCAAATCTCTGGATACAGTATTCAGGCGGGCACTGGCCCCATTGATATCGCCTGCATGGACGGATATCCGCTCAATCACTTCCTTGTTGCTTTCAAACATGTCGTTTAAAGAACTGCTCATCTGGCCCAGTTCGTCCACACCTCTGGATTTTAAAGGCTTTATGGTGAAGTCTCCCTCTGCCAGAGAACCGGCAAATTTTTTCACCCGCTTTAAGCCTGAGGCAATAGCTGCTACCTGGATCAAAACTGCTATAATACAGCAGATCAGAGCTGCCGCGCTTAACTTCATCAGCTTGGAATTCAGACTTACGATGGGTTCCTCCAGCTCTGACTGGGGCATTTTAATCATGATGACCCAGTTCACACCAGGAACCTTATCATAGTAAAGGTTATAGGTTTCCCCTCCCTCTTCGTAGAAAGTCTTTCCTTTCTCGCTGGAAATCATGGCGGCTGCCGCTGAGGCCATAGAGGGGTTCTCGTCCTGAGTCATATTGACTCCGTTGGTAACTTTTTCTTTATCCACTCCGCAAAGGTATACCCCGCTTTCCGTGGTCAGCATGGCGGTGCCGTTTTTGCCAACCTTCACGGACTGAATCAGTTCATCAATGCTGCCCAGCTCCATATCCACGGTCACCGCACCAATAAACTTATTCTGGCTGTCATAAATCGGAGCCGTGCAGGTAGCCATGGTTATATCAAGAGTCGGATCGTAATAGGGATCGGTGATAACGGCTTCCCCTGATCCATTGGCTGCCAGCTTATAATAATCCTGATTGAAATAGTCATATTCCTCATTGCTGTACTCATTGGTCAGCTCTATCTTATCTCCGGCTTTATACCAGTAGGGACCAACGTATTTTTCCTGATTGTCATATACATTGGGCTCAAACCAGATTCCGGCTCCAAGAACCAGATCATTGCTGCCTATGATTCCCTTTATTGCATCTCCATAAATATCAAGGTCCGTCGTCTTGTAGGAGGCCCCTACCATATGGGCAATATTTGTTGATGTTGTTCTCACCGCATTTAAGTAATCATCAATTCGGTTGACGTTTGCCCTTAATTCCGCCTGCATATTGGAATTGCTCTGTTCCTCAATCAGGTTCTGGCTTGCTGACTCGCTCAGCCTGGTAAGCAGCGCCAACGCCAGCACAACTACAGGTAAAATTCCAAGCAGCATTTTAACCCCGATGCTTCTGACTCCTATTTTTTTCTTCATCTCTTTTCTCTTTTGCGCTTTGGATATTCAGCCTTATCCTCGGATAATGACAGATTCTTAAAACAGCCTTTCTCCGCAACATACTCCTTTCCCTATTTAGCAAGTACCTGCTTTAACCGATCTCATTATACTATCGGCACTTTAATTATGCAATATAATAATCTATATATTTTAATTGTGTACTCAATTTTGCGATAATGATCAAGAATTGAAAAAGCATGGAGCATGATTGTATGCTCCCGGAGCACAATTATATGCTCCCTAAATTATTATAATAAAAAAGGGTGAAGACCAAAAAAAGCGGCTCCACCCAATAAAACAATTGATATATTTTATATTTGTTCTTTTAATCTCCACGGATTTTAAATCAGATTTCTATTCCGGATTTTCGGAGAAACTGTCCTGATCCGCCAAATGAATGCTCCCTTTCACTGAACATAAATCAGGTATCGCCCCAAAGAGCCAGCCATAAAAGTCATCTGCTTCTTTCCGAATCATCATACCGCAGAAATATCCATATAAATCCGAAAATGACTGTTCCTTTGACATTTCATCATTCATAATAAGCACTCCTCACAGGGGCACGCCCAATCCCCCGTTTTCCCTCTTCCCAGTAAATGGCAATACTTTTCCTTATCTGAAGCAGGCAACAGGCCCAATCCATGCTTTTTGCAAAGGGACAGTTAAACATAACCATCAGCAGTTTATCCCCAATAGGGTAAATCGTAAACAGGTTATAAAGATTTTCATCCAAAGCGCTGCTTACAAATTCCATCCATGCACAGGGAACGGGGTCATACAGTTCTGACCCCATTTCAAGGCATACACTCATGGGCTGAAAACGTTTTAGCACATGGTAAAAATCCTGTATCACAGCCTCTAACTGCCTTGCACCAACTTTCTTTTCCAGTAAATTAAATGAAAAATTTACTGTTCCATCCTCATTCGTTTTTATAATCTGGGGACGCTGTTCCGAGAAATACTTTTTCCTGGCATCTTCTGGCTCCATGTCCTGAAACACGACAGGAAGCATTATCCCAATCTCATTATTGAACAGCATCGTTTCTTTAAACTGAATCAACTCTCCCTCCACATATATTCCTGTTTAAAGACTTGAAAAACGGCTCATCCTTTGACGGCACCTGGCTTCTAACTCATTTTCATATTCAATCATAATCCTCACCCGTTCTTTAAAACAATACGCACAATTTCCGTCAATCCTGGTCGTGAAAATCCAAAAAAGCACCTACATCTGTGTGAACAGCCGTAGGGGCGTTGCCTTTCAAAAAATCCCTTTCTCCATCTCTGGAAGCCCTGGTCATATTAAGAATGAGCAATAGTATCATTTCTATAATCAAAAGGAGTTTCCCCACATTCACTCCCTTTTTCCGATACACATAATCCATTCCATAAGTAAACCTAGGCACAAGGACCAGATCCTCTTCTAAAATTTTACATTTTACGATCCCAGGGTCTTGTCCAACCAAATCAAAAAGCATATTTTGGCTTTGCCTAAAATGATGAAGTCGGTTCCACAGGTGCATGTCTCCATACAGAATATCTGTCTCTAGTTCATAGTTTTTTATCTCTTCGGAACCATCCTCTTTTCGGATCTGGCAGTTGGCTCTGTATTGATAATAGCTTTCATTCTGTCTTTTCCTCTGCACTTTTATTTTCCTCTCATTCACTATCTCTGCTTATAAATATATTTTACATACTAAAAAAATAATTTCAACACAAGTGCCAAAATTGTACACATTAGATTCCAAAATTTGCACTTCTCATTATGGCTTCCATTACTTGCAAAAAAACAAGGTCTTCAGAATAGTTTCTGAGACCCTGCTTGAAACATGATTTATGTATTTTTCATACCCTTTTCTTTAACATTCCGTATACCATCATAAAGGATAGCAGAATATGACTTAATGCCATAATCACGCTAACTCTGGTCCAGATGAAACAGAAAACCAGCCCAATCACAGCCTCTGCCAACCAAATCCATCTGCTCCTTATTCGATAGCGGGTTGTTTCTTCCTCATCCAACGGCTTGTTTTTAGAAGAAACAGGTGCAAATCGAAAAATTAATCCCCCTGAAATCATCAATGCGACTGGTAACAAAATAAAAACTAAATTACCAGTTATTACTCTTTCGGCCAAACATACCAAAATGATCAGAAAAGCGGATACAACCGTACAACCGCCATTCGTTTCTGCATGATATCCGCCGCAATAGGACCTCAATGGAATATAGCTGGCAACAAATATTAAAACTTGCATGGGAGCACGCATTATAAGTGCGAGGAAAAATGCGATCAGTATATTTATTACTTGATTGAGAAACACCTCATAAGCATATAAATACACTACTCTTTGGCTGCCGGTTAAAATACTTTTTCTAATCTGCCAATCGACAATATATTCCGAAATCCGTCGAAGCATTAGAATTTCCGAAGCATTTTAGCTTCTTCAGGTACTTCTGGCTGGTGGTGAATCGCCACACAAGCTACATTAATTGAATAAGCGGCAGCAATCAATGCACACCAATTCATTACACTTACTACTGATAATTTCCTTCTTAAAGTATTCCATGTCTTTTTCATAGTAGTACCACTCCTTTTTTTTACATCATATACCGTAATACGACAAATTTCAAGCCAAGTGCCAAAATTATACATGTTGAGTGCCAAAATTTGCATTCGATTCTCCAATACAAGACGAAATAGAAAGAGTTGTGACGAAAATGTCTCCCTTTTCCTGAAACTTAAAGAACCCCCATACTTCTCAGCCAAAGACATGACAATTCCAACGCCCAATCCATGATGGCCAGAACTTTCTTTTGTTGTTAATAGACGAGATCCAACTCTCTTTGCTGAAACCGTATAACTGTTTTCTATGTACAATATCAAAAAATAAGTGGTACCCATAAACAATTTTACCTTGATAATACGATTTTCCGGACTGCATTTTACTGCTGCTTCAAGAGCATTATCCAAAAGATTGCCAAACATGGAGATCATATCCGCATCAGAAATAAAATCGACCTTTAAATTTTTTTCAACAAAAATTGATAACTTGACTCCTTCTTCCTTAGCTTTTGAGACACGCTCTGATAAAATTGCATTCAGAACAGGACTACTACTGTATATTACAGTACTTATCTCTTCTTGAATTTTTCCTTTTAATCCATTGATAACTTCTACTATTTTTTTATTTTCTCCATTCATAGCAAGAATCCGTAGATTATTAAAATAAGATTGCATATCATGCATATAACATCGATAGCGATCATTTACTTTTAGTATATTTTCAAAATGTTCATTTTCCATGTCTCTTTTTATCATATAAAATTCTGCATATTTTATCTTGTTTATTACACTTGTATATCTTTCCAATATGATGAAAATTGCTGCATTTGTGAAAAAAAGCAGAATGCCACAACCACAGATAAATATCTGCACAAGAACAGAACCAGAGGAATCTATGTATAAAAAACAACTTGGTATAGCCAAAGATAAGATGGGGAAAATCACTAAATACCATGAAAAAGTGTTATTGCCTCTAATCTCCAACTTTTTAATACATTTTTCCATATAAACAAGAAATAAAAATCCTACCAAATATTCAATAAGTAGAAAATACATCCCTCCAGAAGTATACCATGGAGGTATATAAAATGGCATAATATTTAACAGCAGACGATATATGAATTCAAATAAAAATTCTTTACCAGCTATAAAAGAATAGCAAATAATAGCATAGGCCATCCCATTATATAAGGAAATATTAAATGAAATGAGTACGTATATATAAAAGAGTAATGGTATAGCTATATAATTCAGTGCAACGCTCCCGAAACTATTTTCCAAATATAAGGCAACAGTCATAAGCAAACCAAATACAATGCACTTTTTCTTTTCCCTCTTTTCTTGAAACATAGCAGCAAAAAAGCGATGAAGCATATATACATCAGCCCCACAAAAAAGTAGACGGCTTGCTGACAGCAAATCATTTTCCATCATAATCACCTTCCCAGTATTTTGATAACATAAATTCTTCTTTGAGTCTATGAAATTCTTGTGCTTTACTTCGAGTGATTTGAAAAACGTCATCTGTATCCTTTAATTTTATAATCTTACTTGTACAATAAACAAGATACTTAAAATTTATAATATAACTATCATGTGGATAACCGAAACCATAACCTTTCAGCTTTTCATAAATAAGATCCAGCCTTTCCGGGATGCGTATATCTGGAATTTGCCCATTCTCGTCATTCTTCACCCCATAAACACTCAACGCACTTTCTGAAATATGAACCCTCGTATTTTTCTTATATTTTTCAATATACACAATATCATCCACACGAAGATACAGTCTTTCTCTATTTACATTTGCTGTAAGAAAAGGTATCTGGCTAAATTCGATCATTTTATTCAAGGAATCCTTTATGTACCGGTCCATCACCTGATCCGGCATATTTTTCATGATATACCGGTACGGCTGAACTTCGAAGCTTCGGGGAGACGGCTCTGCAAATCCTGTATAAAATACCAGGATCACGTTATTGTCCTGACCGCGAAGCCTGACCGCCGTCTCTTCCCCATCCAGTCCATTCATCTGAACATCCAGAAAAATAATGGAAAATCGGATGTTCTTAATGGCTGCCAACAGGCTCATACCAGATTCATACTCATGTATTCTGATTTTTTCCGGCTCCGTCATGTTCCTGCATATTCGCTGAATTAATTGTTTCCTATCAAAGGTGTTGTCGTCACAAACAGCAATTTCAAACATAATTCTACCGCCTTTTGTAAGTTTTTCGTCAGACCGCAAACTGGCTGTTGTACAGCTGTGCATAAAATCCATTTTGTAATAGAAGGGTTTCATGTGTTCCCTGTTCAATGATATGTCCATCCCGCATGACCAGGATCACATCCGCTTCTTTGATTGTGGAAAGCCGGTGCGCTACAATAAAACTGGTACGCCCCTCCATCATTTTTGCAAAGGCTTTCTGTATCCGTATTTCCGTTCTGGTATCGATGGATGATGTGGCTTCGTCGAGGATCAGCATCGGAGGAAGTCAGAGCATCACTCTGGCATTACAGAGAAGCTGCTTCTGGCCTTGGGATAAATTCCCCCCATCCTCGGAAACGACCGTATCATATCCATCGGGCATGCGCCTGATAAAGCTGTGGGCGTGTGCCTCTTTTGCCGCAGCAATGACTTCCTCTTCTGTCGCCTCCGGCATTCCATAAGCGATGTTCTCCCTTATGGTCCCTGCTTTCAGCCACGTCTCCTGAAGCACCATGCCGTAGCTGGTCCTTAAGCTCTGCCTGGTAATATGACGCACATCCGTCCCATCCACCCGGATAGAACCGGAATTTACATCATAAAAACGCATCAGCAGGTTGATGACCGTGCTTTTCCCGCATCCGGTAGGCCCCACAATGGCAACTCGCTGGCCCGGCTGCACCTTAAGGTTCATATCCTCAATCAGCGAAACCTCCGGGCTGTAAGAAAAATCCACATGTTCCAGAGAAACCTCTCCTTTGGCGTCAGACATCACTCTGGCGTCAGAATCATCAGGTACCTGGGCCTCCTCGTCGATCAGCTCAAACACCCGGGCAGCGGAAGCCAGGGCATTTTGAAGCTCTGTTATAACACCTGAGATCTCATTAAAGGGCTTTGTATACTGGTTGGCATAGCTTAAAAAGCTGGAAAGCTGACCTACAGACAAAAGTCCCTTAATAGCCGCAAATGCTCCCGCGATTCCCACACAGGCGTAAACCAGGCTGTTGACAAAACGGGTGGCCGGATTGGTAATGGAAGAAAAAAATGTGGCTTTCAGGCTCCAGACACGGAGTTGTTCATTAATGCCCTCAAACTTTGCCTGGGCATCGGCTTCATGGCCAAAGGCCTGGACCACTTTCTGGTTTCCAAGCATTTCCTCTACAAGAGTGGTCAGCTCTCCTCTGGTTTTGGACTGCATCTTAAACATGGTAAAAGTCTTTTTTGCTATGAAGCTGGCGGCAAACAATGATACCGGCGTCACAAGCACCACCACAGCCGCAATGGCCGGATTAATGGAAAACATAAAAATCAAAGTTCCGAAAATAGTGAGAACCCCGGTAAACAGCTGTGTAAAGCCCATTAAAAGTCCATCTGAAAACTGGTCGATATCCGCAATGATCCTGCTGATAATATCCCCGTGGGCATGGGAATCAATATATTTGAGGGGGAGTATTTCCAGCTTGTTAAAGGCCTGTGTCCGGATATCCTTTACCACCCGGTAAGTGATCCAGTTGTTGATATGGCTCATGAGCCATTGAGCCGCCGATGTGATAAGGATAACGGTCCCTATCTGTATTAATATCCGGCTCATCCCCGTGAAATCCACATTCCCCTTTCCCACAATGCGGTCAATGGCCCGGCCTATGAGAATCGGGACATATAAGGTCAGAAGCACCGTAAGAAACGCACATAGCAAGGAGGCCGCAACGCCCCACTTATACCGGCTGATACAGGAAATAATCCGTTTTATTGTGGATTTATGATTTTTCATGTTCAATTTACTGCGCCTCCTTCTCTGACAGCTGGGAAAGGCAGATTTCCCGGTAAACCTCACAGGAAGTTAAAAGCTCTTTATGGGTTCCGCAGCCCGCCATTTCCCCGTCATCAAGCACCACGATCCGGTCCGCATTTTTAATGGTGGAAGCCCTCTGGGATACGATGAATACGGTCATATCCTTTGTTCCCTCCTTAATGGCTTTCCGAAGCTTTGCATCTGTGGCAAAATCCAGGGCAGAAGCGCTGTCATCCATAATGAGAAT
The DNA here is from genome assembly GCA_047604985.1 of Lacrimispora sp. Taxonomy (GTDB): domain Bacteria; phylum Bacillota; class Clostridia; order Lachnospirales; family Lachnospiraceae; genus Lacrimispora. The sequence goes on along the minus strand of JASGGP010000034.1, from coordinate 2,603 downwards.
CCGGGGATTTTTAACCAGGGCCCTGGCAATCGTAAGACGCTGACGCTGCCCTCCCGAAAGGTTTTTGCCCCCCGCCTGGATTATGAATCCCAGACCGTCACCTTTTTCTTCTACAAAATCCTTTGCCTGGGCAATGGAAAGGGCCTGATAAATCTCTTCATCCGTGGCATCCTTTTTCCCCCACTGCATGTTTTCACGAAGAGTTCCTTTAAAAAGCACCGCCTTTTGAGGGACAATACCTACCAGCTCCCGAAGCTGCCCCAGAGGATACCTTTTCACATCTTCTCCTGACACCCTCAAGGCCCCCTCTGTCACATCGTAAAACCTTGGAATTAAGTTCACCAGAGTGGTCTTGCCGGAGCCTGTACCCCCGATGATTCCAATGGTCTCCCCCTTTATGGCCTGAAAGGATATGCTGTTTAAGGCTTCGGCTTTGGCTCCTTCATAGGCAAAATGAACGCGGTCGAATTCCACCATCGGGGTATTGTCATTGCCACTTACTTTTTCATGTATCATCTCCACAATTCCAGGCTTTAATTCAAACACGGAGTTGATCCTGTTGGCGCAGGCCAGGGCCTTGGAAATGGTGATAATTAAATTCGCCAGCTTTACCAGCTCCACTAAAATCTGGGACATGTAGTTTACCAGGGCCACCAGCTCTCCCTGGGTGATGATACCGTTTTGCACCTGACCCGCCCCGGTCTGAATAAGGACGATGATGCCAAGGTTGATAATTACATAGGTAAGAGGATTCATTAACGCGGAAATCTTTCCTACAAATACCTGAAGCTTTACCAGGAAATCATTTTCCCGGTCAAACCGATGAATCTCCTCTTCCTGCCGGTCAAAGGCCCGGATGACCCGGACTCCTCCCAGGTTCTCCCTGACAGCCAGAAGTACCTGATCCAGCTGCTTCTGCACCTTTTTGTACAGCGGCATACTAAAAAGCATGATGCCGAATATTACTACGGACAGGGCCGGAATTGTCACAGCAAATACCATGGCTGATCTGACATTGATGGAAAAGGCCATGATCATTGCTCCAAAAACAACAAAGGGAGAGCGTAGGAACAGGCGGAGAAACAGATTGACTCCCGACTGGACCTGATTGGCGTCGCTGGTCATGCGGGTGATTAAGGTAGCCGTTCCGATGGTATCAATCTCCCTGTAGGAAAGTCTGTTGATATGGGCAAATAAATCATTTCTGAGAGAGGTGCCAAAGCCAGCTGCCGCTTTCGCCGCAAAATACTGGGCCGTAACGGAACAGACCAGGCCTATGATGCCCAGCAATACGAGCCAGCCGCCCATCTTGAAAATGTAGGGCAGATTCTGGGACCGTATTCCCACATCAATGACTTTCGCCATAACAAGAGGAACCAGAAGCTCAAAGCTGGCTTCCAAAAGCTTGAACAACGGTCCCAGGATACTTTCCAGTTTATAATTTTTCAAATATTTCAGGAGCTTATTCATTCCCAATTCCTCCGCCTTTGAATATTAAATACTTTTTCGGAATAACACATTGTATTATTATATCATTTTGGTATAATAATACAATAGTTAAGCGCAAATAATCCAATATAGAGGGTGTGCAAAATGAATCCTATTAATTCGAAACAGCTTTATTATTTTACTGTAATTGCAGAATGCGGCAGCTTTACTTCCGCTGCCAAAAAGCTGGGGCTCTCTCAGCCCCCTTTAAGCAAGCAGATCATACTGTTGGAGGATGCGCTGGGAGTCAAGCTGTTTGAGCGCAGCTCCAGAAAAACCAAGCTGACGGAAGCGGGGGCTTTTCTCTATTCCCGGTCAAAGGATATTCTGTCCATGATGGAGGCCGTCAGGGAGGAGCTGCACCATTTCCCCTCCGCTGACAGAGGAATCTTAAAGCTGGGCACTATCTCTTCTTCCGGCAATCTGCTCCGCGATCTTTTGAAGAATTTCTGCACCTCCCATCCCAATGTGAGATTCGATATTACGGAGGGAAATACTTATGAGCTTCTGGAAAAGATAAAAAGCGGGATCATAGAATGTGCCATTATCCGCACACCTTTCAATGCGGAAGGCTTGGAATGCGCTTACGGGCAGGAAGAGCCTTTGATGGCGGTGGGCTTCCCATCCTATTTTTCAGGCCTGCCCGGAGGCAAAATCAGACTGACGGAGCTTTCCGGCAAGCCGCTGATTTATTACCGGAGATTTGAATCCATCATCTCCTTTGCCTTTCAGAATATCGGCGTTGAGCCCAATATCTTTTGCCGCAATGATGATGCAAGGACCTGTCTTCAATGGGCGAAGACCGGCCTCGGCGTGGCTCTGGTGCCGGAATCCATCAGCAAAATGGAAAATCACACGGATCTTGTCTTAAAGGAAATAGACTCTGAAGACACTGTCACACGCATGGCCGCGGTATACAAAAAAAATGACTATGTTACAAACATAGCCAAAGAATTCGTGACTCATTTCAGGGAACAGATGGATACAGATCAATCAAAAAGGCTTAACTGGGTCACCTCATAATCTTTCCGGTATCCATGAATAATATCCTTCATCCTGTAAAGTATCCCGTACCGCTCGCATTCTCCGGAAAACACCTGCCAGAGCTTTTTCAG
>JASGGP010000033.1:0-22864 GCA_047604985.1 Lacrimispora sp. | reverse complement strand
CTGAAGCGATTAAGAAGACAGAAAACTACTTAAATCCGTTCTTTGCTTATGACCTGGATGAAATTTATGCAATTGCCTGGGACAGTGAGGCAGATGGAGGAAAGGACCACGATACAACGACCTTAAGCGCCAATCAGGAAGATGAAAGCGCCGGGTACTGTTACGGAGTCTCAGAATACTTACCTTACGGAACTTATGTGGCCGTAGAACAGCAACCCTTTAATAAGGACTTAGGGGATCTCTTTAATAAGCACTATAAAACTGATGCTCCGAAAGAAATTGAACTTCCAGCCGTTTATAAAGGCGGAAAATCCGGAGCAGATAAAACACCGGAAGAGCTGGCGGACTATTACCAATACCATGCCGCAAACACGGTTTCCCAGCTCTCAGCCAAATATCACATCCGGTTTAATGAGGAATGGCCGGGAGAGGGAGGAGAAGATTTAAAAAGGTATGTGATCCGGGCGCACAGCCGTTTGGGTAATTATGAAATTTATCCTTATGGTTTAGACCTTGATAAGCTTTCCGGACATTTCACCATCACCCAGGGAGCGAATGATCCGCTAAAGGATTATTATAATCCTCTGGTGGACCCGGAAACAGCCGGAGGAAATCCAAACAGCCATTACCTGGCTGACGATGGAAATGCCGGGAAGAGAACCGCAAACGGGTCAACCTATGAAACAAACGGAGTAGAAAAGATTTACCGTTACGGCTCTGTATCCGAAGATAAACAAACGTATAATAACGTTCCCTTTCCATCAGGAACCGGAGAGGTTTACCGGGATCATGTGACGGCCATGGAGGGAATACAGACAGCCTATGACGGGAAATATGCCCCGATGCTGGTGCCGTGGACCGTGGCAGAGCCGGCCAGTGAAACCACAGATACCGTCCAGGACGGGGACGGGACAGCAAGCTATAAGGGCTATGCTTACCGGAAGTACCGGAATACCTTTTATACAGGCAAGCTGCGGATTGAAAAGCTGGATGCAGAAACCGGGGAAAACCTCCTCCATGACGGAGCTTTATTTACTCTTTATGCAGCTTCCAGGGAGGACGGGGAAAATACAGACGGTCTGGTGAAGTTTTACGGGGCAGATACCCGGATCGAAGGATCTAAGGAATTTCTGGAAGCCATGGGAGCAAGAAATATCACCCAGGCCGGAACTCTTTATAGCGGAATCGTCCCGGAGGGGACCCCGGTATGTAAGGAATCGGAGCAGGTAGTACTTACGGATGACAAAGGGAACCGGACCGGCCAGTTTGAAACCTTTACAACCACCAGGGATGGCCAACAGGCCCAGGAAGAGGATGCGGCGCAAACCTCCTATCAGGATCAGAATGCCGGATATCTTGTAACACCACAGCCACTCGGAGCTGGAACCTATGTCCTTTGTGAGGTGAAGCCTCCGGCTGGTTATGTGAGAACAAAGCCCGTAGCGATTGAGATTTATTCGGACAAAACTACGTACTACTTAGATGGGAACCGGGACAACCGGGTGACAGCAGCCGTTTATGATGAGCCTGGCGCAGCCTCCCCTGACATGGCGAACACTGCCAGGATTTACATAGGAAACACCCCGTTACGCTTAGAAGTTTCAAAGATTAAGGATACAGATAATACCGTGACCTACCGGACCGATACGAGGCTTACAGGAACGGAATTGGAGCTGAAGCAAAAGTACGGAACCGAGAACCTGGAATTTGCCTATAAGAACGGAACTTACTTAGGCTATGCCTGGTATAAGGGAACCCTGGAATATTTGGAATCCAGAAAGGCCGCCGGGGAAGATGTGAACCCGGTCTATGTAGACGGTGTGTTTGCCGGTTACGGTCTGATCTCCAGGCCCCTGGATACCGCCGATGATTTAAACCGCTACGTGGCGGGGGCGCAGATGGCCCTTTACGATGCCATTGAGATCAAAGAAAACGGGGACAGCGGAGATTACGGCTACGATGGCATAGAGGTGGTAAGGGACCGGAATAACAACGTTCAGTCCATGAAGGTGAAAAAGAGCTATGCCGGAACGACAGTTGAATTTATCCGGGAAGAGGATGAAGCAGGAAGCCTTGCCGGTGAGGGCGGAGCCGGTACCTGGACTTACCGGACCATAGAACGGGGAGATACCGATATCCTTTACTACTCCCTGAGAGATTTAAGGGTGACAGAAACAGGGGCAGAGGGGAAGCTTTACGGCTATGACCGGAACGGAAATAAAGTTCAGGTAAAAAACCAGGAATCCATTTATGTGCTGAAAGGCGGCCAGCCGATCTTTGAACTGACGGGCGGGGATTTAACTGCGGTGAAGTATTCAGCTGCGGATAAGATCTTTACTTTAAGCCATGGAACCATCTTGTATCACCTGGACAGCAGTGGAAACCAGGATGCCTTTGTTAACCCCAACACCGGAATGGCCTATACAAAAGAGGGGCAAAAGCTTATGGTATGGCCGGTAAAGGTTTCCAAAACGACTACCGGCGCGGTCATTGCCAGGGAAAAGATTAAAACCTGGAGAATTGCCTCTATCCATGCCGACACGGATCAAGAATACATCACAGGAACCTACAACGGAAACAGCCTAGCTAAACGCCTAAATCCGGTCCTTAACGGCTACGGGCTCCCGGAGTATTACCAGAAATCCGGAGAAACCTACAAAAAGGGGAATCCGGTCTATGACATTGACGGAGATTACGTCCGCTATAAGTATGAGGATCTTCTTCCTGCCTATAATAATGCCGCCTATGGGATCAATAATAAGGCCGACATGGAGGCTATTGGGAATGAGGAAGATACCACAGATGATAAAAAGCTCTACCACCGGCAGGGCGAAGCCTGGGTGCTGGAAAACGCCTGGATCACTGGAGAAAAGTATCCCAATGATCCATTTCTAAAGGATCAGAGCGTAGGCCAGGTAGATATGTTAAAGCGGGTGATTCCGGGGACCTACATCATGGAAGAGGTCAAGGCGCCTTCCGGCTATGCAAAGGGCCTCCCGGTGGGTATTACGGTCACTGAAAGCGATAAGGTCCAGAATGCCGGGATGGAAGATGAAAAGATCAAGGTGGAAATCGTCAAAACCGATACGCCGGGCCAGTACCGGCTTCAAGTGGAGAGTGATTATCAAGAGAGCCTTGCCGTTACAGAGCCCAAAGGGGCCTACAGCTACAGCCAGATTACTAACGCACACTTAACGCTTTATAAGGCAAAAAGGGTCTACAGCACCGATAACGTGACTTACCCGAAAGGATATTACCTTGTAAAGGCCGAGGATCAACCGGCACAGTGGACCGTGGAAAATACGACTGATAATGTGCGGGTGACGGTCACGGCGGACTGGATCACGGACGGGAACCCGAAGTATTTTGAGGGAATCCCTGCCGGGGATTATATTCTGGAGGAAATAGAGGCGGCGGACGGATACATCCGCAGCTCCATGGAGCTGGTGGTGAAAGAAACAGGGGAAGCGCAGACCGTCAATTTAAAAAATGACCATACCAAGCTGGAGGTTTATAAGTATTATACGGACAGCACTGGCAAAAAGGTTCTGCTTCCCAATGATCACGCGGCAGGCCTGGCCCTCTATGAGGCGAAAACAGACAAGGACGGAAACATTTTAATGGATGGAGGGATACCAGTATACGATAAGACGAAACGACTTGAAGCATGGAACACCGATGACCTGAAAGAATACACAGAGAAAACAGAAAAAAGTACCGGCTTTATAGACCGTATCAAAGACCTTCTTGGTCTGTCAGAAAATCAGTCAAGCTTTATTACAGACTTTGAAGCGGCCTACCGGGAAGCTGGAGAGGGATTAACCACCTTTACCTGGTACACGAAAGACGGGGAGCGGTGGGCCGAGCGGAGCGAAAGCCTTTCTACCGCACAGGGAGAGGGTGTAGTCCAGACTTGGATTACCGATGAGGGAAAAGCCATCCGGATCACCGTTTATCGAAATGTTCAGAACGGGTCCCTTGATGACGATGGTAGGCTTCCTCTGATCTTTGAATACCAGTTCAACTACAGGGAGCAGAACGGAATAAAAAGCTATGACACTTTAGAGGGAATGCACCGGATCAATTATTTACCTATCAATGCAGAAAAGGGAGGGAACCGAATAGGGAATTATGTTCTGGTGGAGGAAAAAACACCAGCGGGATTCGAAACAGCAGACCCGAAAGCCATTGTCCTTACTGAAACCGGAAATGTGCAGCGTATCAGCCTGGAAAATGAGGAAAAGTACATCAACGTATTAAAGGTGGTCTCCAATGGTACAAAAGAGTATGCAGCGTCCGGGGCGAAGCTGGCCCTCTACCGGGCAGAAGAAGCAGGAAATCTTGCAGAAGATAAATCACACCTGGTAGAAGCCTGGATATCAGGATCAGACGGGAAATATACGGAAAATGATAGGTTTAACGGAGATCTCCCGGAGGGATTATACGTGGGAGATTTAAAGCCACACCGGATTGATAAAATCCCTTACGGAACCTATTATATCGCTGAAACAGAGCCCCCGGCCTACATGCAGAAAGCGGAGCCGGTGAAGATCATGGTGGGGGCGGAGAAAGTCCCTGTTTACCGGCTTGTAAACACGCCTACCATAGGCAAACTGGAGATCCTTAAGAAAGCATCGGATACCGGGGAGGATTTGGAACATGCCCGGTTTAAGGTGACTAACAAGGATACCGGAGACGTCTGGTACATAACTACCGGAGCCGATGGAAAAGCGGAGCTGCCTGGACTTCCAACTGGAGTTGTGCAACCGGACGGAACCGTAAAAGTCTACACCTATACCATGGAAGAAATTTCCTCACCGGATTTTTACCAGATCTCCGGGGGAACGAAAACATTCCAATTTGACGGGAAAGGGAGCGGAAAAGAAGTACTTTATACCTGTGAGATTGTGAATGATCCGACAAGCATTCAGTTTAAAAAGACAGATTTTCACACCGGGATGGCCGTAAAGGGGGCAGAGATTGCCGTTTATGAGGCGGTGGCCGTTGATGGGGAATACCAGAAGAACGGGGAAGCAATTGCTACCATGACCTCCGGGCCAGATGGTTTCACTCTTACAAAGAAACTGTCAGCCAACCGGGTCTATATTATGGAGGAGCGGAAAGCTCCGGCTGGGTATGCTCTTTCAGAGCCAATTATCTTTACAGTAAATGAAGCGGGAACCGGAATCCATAGTGTATCAGATGATTTCCATGTTTTAAAGCTGGCGGACGAAAATGGAGCCATCGAGGCCCTGACGATTACCGGACGGGTACCTGTAAAGGTATATACCGTATTAAAGGATTTGGATACAGGAGCAGAGCTTCCGGCCTTTGCAGGAACGGGAGGCGGTAAACGCTTAACTGCTGAGAATGGAATTATAGACGGCCATTTATATGAGATCACTGAATATACGGTTTATTCTGATGGAAGAGCAGAAAAGTCCCAAAAAGAAACCAGGAGAATTTACTTGGATGAAAACGGAGCTTATAGACTCCCATCCAGAACCTATTTAGAAGCCAGGCAGGAGCTGACGGATGAGGAAGGAAACATCCTTGCAAGCTGGATATCCAGCGGGGACAATCCCGAATACACAATCATGAATCCTGTCACAAAGGAAGTACCTATTGCCCGGATCACCAGCGCCACCGGCGCGGATCACAGCTCAGTAAAAAAGAACAGCGTCATAAAGTACACCATTGCCTATAACAATCCATATGACGCTCCGGCAGATATTCAGGTGAAAGCCTCCTTAGAAGACGGACTGGAATACTTAAGATCGACGAATAACGGCGTAGAATCAAACGGAATTGTTATCTGGAGCCTTACAGGCATCGCACCCTATGAAAGCGGCACGGTAGATGTCGTGGCCGTTGCAGAGGGAAAAACGGGAGGGCAGATTAAGGCTTCCTTTGAAACAAAAACAGGGGGGATTGTAAAGAAAACTACCTTAACAAACCCCATTGTCCCGGATGGATCGATAACTGTCATAAACAAGATGACCGGAACAGGAAAAAATCAGGCAGATGCGTTTACCTATCATGTAAGGCTTACAGACCGGAATGGTGCCATCTTAACCGGATATCAGGCATTTAGCGGCTCCGTGGAAGGCCGGATTAAAGGAGAGGGGAATATAACCTTAACCGGAGACGATTTCCTGACCTTTTCTGGGCTGCCTTACGGGACCGAATATGAGATCACCCAGGAGCCAAACGACGAATATGAAGCAGATCAAACCGCCATAACCGGAGAAATATCAAAAACATTCCAGAGCGCAGTATTTAAAAACAACCGGGATGATGAATCCATCCGGGAAATCCTGAAGGCCAGTGGAAGCTACCGGATCACCGAAACTACAACCTACAGCGACGGAACAAGCCTTATGAGCGGGATATATCGTTTCCAGTTAAATGCTTCCGGAGAGATCGACAACGTAGACATGGAGGACCGGCCCACCCACCTGTATTTCTCAAAGACGGACAGAGCTACCGGCAATGAACTTGCAGACGGCAGCTATCGTCTGATTGATGTCGAAACAGGAGAAACCATTTATGAATTTATAAAGGAAAAGGAGAAGGTGTTCATTCCGGCAGAGCTGATTATCCCAGGAAAGGAATATATCTTCCGGGAGGAACAGCCTCCGGCCGGGTATGCCTGGGAGAAAGAGATCCGCTTTACCGCCGAGGAGAGTGGCACGCCGGAAACCATTATTATGCAGGATAAGAAAACAGAGGTCGAGATCAGGAAAGAAGATGCAGAAACCGGGGAGCTGCTTACCGGCGGAAGCTACTCCATCCGGGACAAGAAAACCTGGGATCTTATCACCAGGTTCACAGCCGATGGAAAGCCGGTCCTTTTAAAGGGTCTCTTGATTGCAGGAAAAACTTATAAGCTGATCGAAGAGGAACCACCGTCCGGATATGCCTACAGCCAGAACGTGGAGTTTACGGTTTCCAAGGAGCCGGAAGCTATTACCATCACCATGAAAGACAAGAAAACAGAGGTTTCCATTGAAAAGCTGGGAGAGTCCGTAACAAAAGCCTCCCCGTCGGAAATATCCAATCCGTTACCGGGAAGCACGCTGCAGATCTTAAACGAGGATAAAACCCCGGTGAAAGCCTTGCGCAATGACAATGATTTTAAAGCTGGGGATGATCTTATTTTCACAACCGGGACTCAGCTCAAGGAAATAAAAGGCCAGCTGAAAGCCGGGGGAAGTTACTGGCTCCATGAAGTAAAACCGGCAGATGGTTATGCCTATGCAGAAGATATCTCATTTATAATAAGCTTAAACGGTCATAAAAATGCGGTAATCATGATAGATGATCCAACCCATGTCATCTTGTCCAAAAAGGCCATAACGGGCGAGGAGGAACTTCCAGGGAACCACATGAGCGTAATGGATAAAAACGGCAAGCTTATAGAGGAATGGGTATCTGGGGAACATCCTCATGAAATCATCGGAAAACTAAATGCCGGAGAGGCTTACCGATTTCATGAAGTTACTCCAAGTCCGGGATATGCGTATGGACCAGTTGTGGTCTTTACAGTTAGCCGGGATGGCAGCGTGGATCAGGTAGAAATGAGGAATGAAGAAACAAAAGTAAGAATCAATAAAGAAAACGCAGCCGGTATGCAGCTAATAGGAGCTGTACTGCAAATCCTCGATAAAGACAATATTATTGTTATTGAATTTGAAACAACCGGAAATTCATTTGATGTAACTGGATTATTAACAGCAGGAGAAAATTATTATCTCCATGAAGTAAAAGCACCGGATGGTTATTTACAGGCTATGGATAAAGAATTTATTGTCCCCAGAAATACAGAGCAATTGGAGGTTACCATGATCGATTTAATGATACCCGGAACGGAAGGGACAGTCCCTCCGCCAATTCTTATACCAGTTCCCAAACCTGATACCTTTCCGGAGTCTGCTAAGGCCGGAGTGATTACAGCCAGCTATAGAATTCCCCCATTGAATCCGGCATGGCTGGAACTGGCATATGGAAAGGGAAAGGGAAAGGGGAGCCGTGGAGAAAAGACCGGAGATCAGGGCTTTGCCTTTTTTCTGACATTGGGAATGGTTCTCTGCCTCTCTGGATTTCTTTGGACCATGAGCAACAGGGGGAAAGTGAGGAAAGATAAAAAGGAAGACAAAAAGAGTAGAAAAAGGCGATAAGAAGATAAAGTCGAAAAAAAGAAGATAGAAAAAGAAAATAGAAAAAAGTGGTAAAAGGAGACAAGAAAAAGAAGATGAGAAAGCGAATAGAAAAAGAAGTAAGTAAAGAAAAACCAGAAAAGAAATGTAAATAATATGATAAGCAAAAGAATAAACAAAAGAATAAATAAAAAACCAAACGAAGAACCAAATGAGGAACCAAACAAAGAACCAAACAATAATGTAACCAACAAAATCCAATACTTCATCCCCACCCTATGGCTCATCGGATTCCTCACATTCAGCTTCCACCTATCCCCATGCATACACAATTACATAGAAGGAAAAAAAGAATACAAAGAGCTTAACCTTTCCTTATCAAAGTACTATTCCGGCAAAAACGAATTCTCCCCCAACCAAAACGAAAAACTCCCTGAGCAATACTTACAAAATCTGAACCCCGACTACATGTTCTGGCTTTACATTCCCGGAACTGTGGTCAATTATCCGGTGGCAAGGAGCGCGGAACCGGGCTACTACTTAAACCATACATTTCAGGGAACTGCAAATCCCTGCGGAAGTCTATTTGTACAGGGCGAAGTGAAAAATTTAAATCATGGAAATACGGTTGTTTTCGGCCACAATATGAAAGACGGCTCCATGTTCGCAGATTTAAAAAGTTACAGAAACCAGAACTTCTACCGCAGCCATCAGACCATCCAAATCCATTACAAAGGAAAATGGCAAAAAGGCGATATATTTTCCTGCCAGATAAGAGAAGAGGAAGACCTCCGGTGTTATCAAACAGATTTTTCCGATTCAAAAGAAAAACAGGAATTCATAGACCAAATGAAAACCTCTTCCCTCTATGACATCCAATTTCATCCCTCGGCAAAACGTCCCATTATCACGCTTTCAACCTGCTACGGCCGCTCTAAAAGAATGATTGTGCAGGCAGTTTTAATGTGATATACTTGTTAGCAATGAATGCAGAAAATACATATTAAAATAAATTTATGGAGGTCTAACATATGGAGCCGTTAAGAATTGGAATTATAGGAACCGGCAATATCGCATCTGTTCTGGCTAATACGATGGTACGGATGCCGCAGGTCACTATTTATGGGGCTGCTTCCAGGAACCTGGAGAAAGCGAAAGAATTTGCAGCCCGTTTTTCCGTTAAAAAGGCCTATGGATCTTATGAGGAGCTTGTGGAGGACCCGGAAATCCAGTTGGTTTACATTGCAACTCCCCATTCAGAGCATTACAGCAATGTCAAGTTATGTCTGGAACATGGAAAGCATGTTTTATGTGAAAAATCCTTTGCTGCCAATCATGAACAGGCAGAGGAAATGATCGCCCTGGCTGAAGAAAAAAAGCTTATGATAACGGAAGCTATGTGGGTGCGTTATATGCCTATGGCTGAAACCTTAAGAAAGGTTCTTGATTCAGGCATTATCGGAGAACCCATGACCCTCACTGCAAATCTCTGCTATCTGGTGTCTGATAAGCCGCGCCTTGTGAAACCGGAACTGGCGGGCGGCGCTCTTTTGGATGTAGGAGTTTACACCTTAAGCTTTGCCTCTCTTGTTTTCGGAGATGAGGTTTCGGAGATTAATTCCACCGTCATAAAAACGGATACAGGCGTGGATGCGCAAAACAGCATGACTCTGTGCTATCCGGGCGGAAAGATGGCGGTTCTTAACAGCTCTCTTCGGGTGCTGTCTGACCGTCAGGGAATCATTTACGGTACGAAAGGCTTTCTTGTAGTTGAAAATATCAACAATTTTGAGTCCATACGGGTTTACGATGCTAACCGGCAGCTGGTTGAAACTCATATAAGGCCGGAACAGATTTCTGGATATGAATATCAGATTGAGGCCAGCAGGACAGCTATCAATAATGGCTGGACAGAATGCCCCCAGATGCCTCATAAAACCACATTAAGTGTGATGAAAGTTATGGATGAGCTGAGACGCCAGTGGGGAATCCGCTATCCGTTTGAACAGTAGTTTAATACCCTCAATAAGCTAAGGTATATTTATAACCGCGGGCAGTCGCCAAGGTCAAGTAAGCTTGACCTTGGCGCGTTGCTTTCGCGAAAATAAAGAGGAATCAGGATGTTTACAAGAAGAGATTTAATAAAGCTGCTCGCACCGCTGGTGGTGGAACAGATTTTAATTGTTCTGGTAGGAATGGTGAATGTTGTGATGGCGGCGGCTGTTGGAGAGTCAGCTGTTTCCGGAGTCTCCCTGGTGGAATCCATTAACATTCTCATCATTCAGATCATGGCGGCGCTGGCAACCGGAGGCGCGGTCATATCGTCCCAGTATCTGGGTAAAAAGCAGTCGGAGAATGCCTGCAGGGCAGCAGGGCAGCTTATTGGAGTCACGTCCATGCTGTCCGTGATTGTCACGATCATCGCACTTGTGGGAAATGCAGGCCTGTTAAAGGCTATTTTCGGCAGAGTGGACGGGCAGGTTATGAATAATGCCGTGATTTATTTTCGGATCATGGCCTTGTCTTATCCCTTTATCGCAGTCTATGATTCCTGCGCCGCCTTATTCCGTTCCATGGGAAATTCCAAGGTTTCCATGGCGGTTTCCCTCGTGATTAATGTTATAAATGTTATCGGAAATGCGGTCTGCGTCTACGGCTTTCATATGGGGGTATCAGGCCTGGCCTATCCGACGCTTTTGAGCCGGGCGGCGGCCGCAGTGCTGATGATTATTTTCATCCAGAGCCCTAAAAATACGGTGAGAATCCAACGCCTTGCAGAGCTTAGGCCAAATCTTCCGATGATTAAAAGAATACTGTCCATCGGCATCCCCAACGGCTTGGAAAGCGGCATGTTCCAGTTCGGGAAGCTGGTTCTGCAAAGCCTGATTTCGTCTTTGGGAACGGCGGCCATTGCCAGTTACGCGGTGGCTTCCAATTTGGTAACCCTTTTGTATCTGCCCGGTAATGCCATAGGTCTGGGACTGATTACGATTGTGGGACAATGCGTGGGAGCCGGGGAGAAAAAGCAGGCAAAGCGATATTCCATGCTTTTGGCCGGGGTCAATTACGGGATCCTTTTTGTTCTGTGTACAGCAGTAGTCTTATTCGCCGAGCCCCTTGTTTCTGTCTACCACCTTTCGAAAGAGGCGGCGGAAATATCCGCACGGATGATCGTGGCCCACAGCTATGCCATGGTGATATGGCCTCTGGCCTTTACCATTCCTTATGCTCTTCGTGCCTCCATGGATGCAAAGTTTACCATGGCGGTGTCCATTTTTTCCATGTGGCTGTTTCGAATCGCTTCCGCCTATTTTTTCGTCCGTTACACCAGGGCAGGAGTGATGGGAGTCTGGTATGGAATGTTCATTGACTGGATATTCCGGGCAGTTGTATTTAGTTGGAGATTTCGGGGAATCGTAAAAAGAGCGGCGTCTGTTTCTTAAAAACAGAGCCGCTCTTTTTGACGTTTACCGGAGCTCATTCATGCGCCCGCTGGAATCCACGTATGCGTTATCAATGACGCGATTTGCAGCCATTTGTCCGGGTACGCCGTCTGAATTCTGGTTAAAATAGTACCAGTAACCGTCAATTTTATGCCAGCCGGTGACCATGATTCCATTCTGGTTTGTATAGAACCAGCCGCCGTAGGAAAGATCATTGATCCAGCCAGTGAACATGGCTCCCTCCTGTTTTCCTGCATATGGGTTAAAGTAATACCAGTGGCTGTTGATGAAGAGCCAGCCTATGGCCATGTATCCATTATCCATAAAATAATAGGAATTGCCCTGATATTCCGCCCATTGTCCCGCTGCATAGGAAGAATTCTGCCGGAGAAATTTCCAGCCGTTTTCATCTTTCTGCCAGGAGCCGGATAAGTAAATAGATTCATCCTTCGTGTGGGCAAGGCTGGTGACAGAGCCTAATCCGGCGGCCAAAAGCAAGAGAACGGCAGCTGTCGTTTTGATATGCTTCATCCGGAGATAGGGTGAAAGCTTTTTCATTGATATGGATACCTCCTAATAAAATCGAAAATATGATGAATCGAAAGTTTAATGAACCAAAAACTTAATGAATTAAAAACCTAATGAAATGAAAACTTAATAGACAGAAGCCTTTAATGAACCAGAACACCGAATAAAGCGAAAGGCTGGATAAAACGAAAGGCCGGATAAAGCGAAGGGCCGGATAAACCGGAGCACCGAACGAACCGGAAATCCAAATAAACTGGAAACCTTAAATAAACCTGCCCCCAGAATACACGAACCTCTGATTTAATTATACGTGTCCCCAAAAGAAAAAACAATGCAGGAAATGGAACCGTAAGGTTTTCGTTTTAATTTTGTTCGATTTTGTTTGAAAATATCTTGACACATAACTTTGCATTTGTTATAGTACATATATAACAACTAATGCAGAAAATTTACATAGAATAAAAGAGGAGGGTACCTTTATGAATATCAATAAATTTACGCAGAAGTCCATGGAAGCTGTTCAGAGCTGTGAAAAGCTTGGTATGAATATGGAAATCAGCAGATCGAGCAGGAGCATTTGCTTTACAGTCTCTTAACCATTGAAGACAGCCTGATTTTAAAGCTCATCACCAAGATGAACATTCAGAAAGAACAGTTTTTAAATGAAACGTCTCAGGCCATTGGAAAGCTGCCCAAGGTGAGCGGCGGGCAGATCTACATCAGCAATGATTTGAACAAGGTTCTCATAAGCGCCGAGGATGAGGCAAAGGCCATGGGGGACGAGTACGTTTCCGTGGAGCACTTATTCCTGGTCATGCTAAAGCAGCCGTCTAAAGCGGTAAAGGATCTGTTTCGGCTCTATGGCATTAACCGGGAGAATTTTCTGGCGGCGTTGTCCACAGTGAGGGGAAACCAGCGGGTGGTAAACGACAATCCGGAAGCAACCTATGACACTCTTAATAAATATGGTTATGACATGGTAGAGCGGGCCAGGGATCAAAAGCTGGATCCTGTCATCGGACGGGACAGCGAGATAAGGAATGTGGTCCGAATCCTTTCCAGAAAGACGAAAAACAATCCGGTTCTCATCGGAGAGCCCGGAGTTGGTAAGACTGCTGTAGTGGAAGGCCTGGCCCAGCGGATTGTCCGTGGAGATGTGCCGGAGGGATTAAAAAACAAAAAGCTGTTTGCCCTGGATATGGGCGCCCTTTTAGCAGGGGCCAAATACCGCGGAGAATTTGAGGAACGGCTGAAAGCGGTATTGGATGAAGTGAAAAAGAGTGACGGACAGATCATTTTATTCATTGACGAGCTTCATACCATTGTAGGCGCCGGAAAAGCGGAAGGCTCCATGGATGCGGGCAATATGCTGAAGCCCATGCTGGCAAGAGGCGAGCTTCACTGTATCGGAGCTACAACACTGGATGAATACCGTCAGTATATTGAAAAAGACCAGGCCCTGGAGCGGCGTTTCCAGCCGGTCATGGTCGATGAGCCTACGGTGGAGGACACCATTTCCATATTAAGGGGCTTAAAAGAACGGTATGAGGTTTACCATGGGGTGAAGATCACCGACTCCGCCCTGGTGTCGGCGGCCACCTTGTCGGACCGATACATCAGCGACCGGTTTCTCCCGGATAAGGCCATTGACCTGGTGGATGAGGCCTGTGCCATGATAAAGACAGAACTGGATTCCATGCCTGCGGAGCTGGATCAGCTTTCCAGGCGTATCATGCAGATGGAAATTGAAGAAGCCGCCCTGAAAAAGGAAACGGACCGCTTAAGCCAGGACCGTCTGGCTGAGCTTCAAAGGGATCTGGCCGAACTCCATGATGAATTTGCCTCTCAAAAGGCCCAATGGGAGAATGAGAAAGCTTCTGTGGAACGCTTATCCTCTCTGCGGGAAGAAATAGAAAGTCTGAACCGGGAAATCCAGGATGCACAGCAAAAGTATGATTTGAACCGGGCGGCAGAATTGCAATACGGGAAAATGCCACAGCTTCAGAAAGAGCTGGCAGAGAAAGAAGAGCGGATTAAGAGCCAGAGTTTAAGCCTGGTCCACGAAAACGTGACTGAGGATGAGATCGCCAGAATCGTTTCCAAGTGGACGGGAATCCCTGTAGCCAGGCTGACCGAGGGGGAGAGAAACAAAACCCTCCATCTGGATAAGGAGCTTCATAAGCGGGTAATCGGCCAGGAAGAGGCTGTTTTAAAGGTGACGGAGGCCATCATCCGGTCCAAAGCAGGGATCAAGGACCCTACAAAGCCCATTGGTTCGTTCCTGTTCTTAGGCCCTACCGGCGTAGGAAAGACAGAGCTGGCCAAGGCTCTTGCAGAAAGCCTGTTTGACGATGAAAATAACATTGTCCGGATTGATATGAGCGAGTATATGGAAAAGCATTCCGTTTCCCGTCTGATCGGAGCGCCTCCAGGATATGTAGGCTATGATGAGGGTGGTCAGCTGACAGAAGCGGTCCGCAGGAAGCCTTATTCCGTAGTGCTGTTTGATGAGGTGGAAAAGGCCCATCCCGATGTGTTTAACGTGCTGCTTCAGGTTCTGGACGATGGGCGGATTACGGATTCCACAGGAAAGACCGTTGATTTTAAAAATACCATCATTATCATGACTTCCAATATTGGTTCCCAGTTTCTGCTGGAGGGAATAGATGAAGACGGGGAAATCAGGGGAGAAGCGGAGGATATGGTGATGAGTGATTTACGAAACCATTTCCGGCCGGAATTCTTAAACCGTCTGGATGAAATCATCCTGTTTAAGCCCTTGAGCAGGGAAAATATTTCCGGCATTATCGATCTTCTTATTGCAGATTTGAATAAGCGGATGGAAGACAGGGAATTAAAGCTGGAGCTCACCAGCCAAGCCAAGGATTTTGTGGTGGAACAGGGCTATGATCCGGTATACGGAGCCCGTCCGCTGAAACGCTATCTGCAAAAGCATGTGGAGACCCTGGCTGCCCGGATGATTCTGGGCGACGAGATCCGGGCCGGCAATGTCATTGTCATCGACGTGTCGGAAGACGGACATCAGCTGATTGCTTACCTTGAATGAGAAAACGGAAAAGGGAGAGCACAGACAAAATAGAATAGCGTAAGTTAATTTGTGTCTTTTATAAAATGCGGCTCCCTGCCCATAAGAATTACAATATAGAAATTCTTATGGGCAGGGAGCATTTTTATGGCAGCCCCAGGGAAGCAGAATATCTGCCAAATGGAGCAAAAATGCCTGCTGGATAGCACCGGGATATCTGCCAAATGGATCTGGAATATCTGCCCTAAGCAGCCAGAATATCTTTCCCATAGATACATGAATTGATTTTTGAACAGCTGTTTTCTCAATTATTATTACCATACCATTATCATACCAGCAATTGCCTCCTCTTGAGAAAGAAATGATTATACAAAAAAATAGCCGTTTTCTTAAGTGTAATTAAAAAAATGGCTATTATATATGATGTTATATAAAATTTCCTGAAAAATCTTTAAATTATGAAAATAATAACCCTTTACTCTGGGCCGCACTCTAGCTATAGGATAACATGGCCGAAAGAAAAAGTCTATTATTTTTTTTGTTTTCCTCTATAATTGGGATATAAATTACGAGAGGATAAAGGAGGACGGCTATGTTTAATCAAAAAGAGAGTGACGAAAGAAAATACCTGGTGGAGGTTCAGGGCAGGCTTAAGGCAGCGCTGGAGCAGATAACCCGGAAAATAGACAGCTACTTTAAAGAAATATTAGAAACAAAGCGGTATATGTTTGAAAATCTTGCACAGTTTGATACTGCCGAAAAGGCAGCAAACAGGGTCATTGTTTATGACGCCGTTACATTTGGAGAAGAGGCGGTAAGGGAACAGGGGAGGATTCAAAAGCTGATCCAGTCTCCCTATTTCGGAAGAATTGACTTTGGGGAAACAAAAGAAGAGAAAGAGGAAGAAGTATTTTATATTGGTGTACATGCCTTTGTTGACCCGCAGACCTTTCAAAACATAATTTTTGACTGGCGGGCTTCTGTTTCAAGCATGTTTTATGATTTTGAAACCGGTCCCGCCTTTTATATGGCTCCTGACGGGAAGATTGAGGGGATACTGGCCAGGAAGCGGCAGTACAGGATCCGGCAGGAACAGATGGAATATATGATTGAAAGCTCCTTAAATATCGGAGACGAGATATTGCAAAAGGAATTGAGCCGCAGTTCCGACGACAAGATGAAAAATATTGTAGCGACCATTCAAAAGGAGCAAAATTCCATTATCAGAAATGAAGCTGCAAGAGTGCTGATTATACAGGGGGCAGCAGGCTCCGGAAAAACCTCAATCGCGCTGCACAGGATCGCATTTTTGCTGTACCGCTACAAAGAAACCTTAAAGTCAAAGAATATTATGATTATTTCACCCAACAAGGTATTTGCAAGCTATATCTCCAATGTATTGCCGGAATTGGGAGAGGAAAACGTGTCGGAAATGGGCTTTGACGACATTGCCGATGATCTGCTTGGAAATAAATATCAATATCAGACATTTTCTGAGCAGGTGGAACGCTTATTAAAAGCTGAGGACCCCGAAGTGATTGCCCGAATTGAATTCAAAGCAACAAACCTTTTTGCAGAACAGCTTCAATCCTATCTGGAATATGCGGATGAAACTTATTTTGCTCCGGAGGATTTAAGATTCGGCAGCTTCTTTGTTTCCTGTGAAGAACTGCATTCCAGCTATCGTGGGCTGAAAGGTGTGCCCATTAAGATTCGGCTGCGCAGAATCGCTGATAAATTTATAGAAAAATACAAACGGAATACCGGTAAAAAAGTGGATGCCTCCGTTTCCCGCCAGATCAGGAACAGCATACAAGGGATGTTTCCCTTTGGCGATGCAATTTTGCTGTATCAGGATTTTTACCGTCACGCAGGGAAAGAGGACATGTTTTGTTTCATAGGGAAAAATATCTTTGAATTCTGTGACGTCTATCCTTTTATTTATACAAAGATGTATTTTGAAGGCGGGGAACCGGATTACAAAGGAATCCAGCACCTGCTGGTTGATGAAATGCAGGATTATACTCCCATACAATATGCAGTCCTGGCAAAGCTGTTTTCCTGCAAAATGACCATTTTAGGCGACAGCTATCAGAGCGTGAATCCCTACAGCTCATCTGCCGCAGAAAAGATCCAACCCTACTTTGCCGGGTGCCAATGCCTGGAATTGTGCAGAAGCTACCGGTCAACTATAGAAATCACCGAATTCACAAAAATGATTTTAGAGAATAAAAAGTTAATCCCAATGGAGCGCCACGGTCAGATCCCAACGGTTACGGCATGTAAGACCGAGATGGAAGAGCTTGAGAAGATCAAGTGCCTGATTGAGGATTTCAGGAAATCTGAATTTGCTTCATTGGGTATCGTATGTAAGTCACAAAATCATGCGGGAGCGCTTTTTGAGCAGCTTCACGGGATTTATGAGGATGCGGTTTTGCTGGACTTTGGCAGCAGCCTGTTTCAGGACGGAATTGTCATTACTTCCGTGCATATGTCCAAGGGGCTTGAATTTGACCAGGTGATTGTACCCGGGGTTTCTGCCGGATTTTATAAGACCCAGCTGGACAGAAGCCTTTTATACATTGCCTGTACCCGGGCCATGCACAGGCTGGATTTGACCTGCTGCGGCAGGGGAACGGAGTTTTTAAAACCAACTGCTTCGGATACCGGAATATCCGGCTTCCTTACACCCGCCACAGAATATCCCTGTTGATTGTATGGTAAAACATTTCCCGCACCTTTTTCTCATCTGTGGTCTGACCCAAAATCCACATAAGCTTTGTAACCGTAGCCTCTAAGGTCATGTCGTAAGCTTCCAGAAGACCAAATTCTTTCTTAATTGAATGTCCCACCTCATAGACGGACATATTGCTGCCCTCATTGGTCACCTGAGTGGTCATGACCACCGTTTTCCCAAGGGAAATCCATTTTTTGATGGCCTTATAAAAATCTCCTGAATCATAGGAGGGAAGACCGCCTACGCCGAAGGATTCGATGATCAGCCCATCATAATGTTCCGCCATATAGTCCAGAACATCAGAGCCCATGGAGGGAATCAGCTTCATTAAGGCCACGTGAGGATTCATTTCGTGGAAAAACCGCACCTTGCGGGAGCAAGAATCCTTGTCATCCAGGTAGAAAATAACATGGCTGTCCTGTATTGCCGCAATATAAGGAAAGTTGATGCTGGAAAAGGCGTTGTAGCTTTTGGTTCTTTCCTTTTTTCCCCGGGTGCCGGCGATGACCTTGCCGTCAAAAACAATATTCACCCCATGGGCCCTGGCTTCGCTGGCAAAGCGCAGGCTGTCCGACAAGTTGGTGCGGGCATCGGTATTTTCCATATCAATGGGCTTTTGGGCTCCGGTAATGACAATGGGCTTTTCCGAATCCTGAATCAGATAGGAAAGGGCCGCAGCTGTGTAGGCCATGGTGTCCGTACCGTGGCAGATGACAAAGCCGTCGTATTCTTCATAATGCTTTTCAAGGGCTTCTGCCATAATGAGCCAGTGCTTTGGCTGCATGTTGGTGCTGTCTATATTGAGTATCTGCAGGCTGTCCGCCTTGCAGAATTTCGCCGCATCGGGAACGTAGGAAAGAAGCTCATGGGAGGTGAGAAGAGGTTTTAACCCTGCGTCGCCCCGCTTGCATGCGATAGTTCCCCCTGTTCCGAGCATCAGTATTTTTTTCATGGGATCGTGCCTCCTTAAGAATTCTCAACCTGATTGTAGCATTTCTTCTTTTATTCGTACAGGCCATTCCTTGAAAATATTTAAAAACTGTGATAGAATGATTCCGAAATCAGGCACAGGAGAGTTGACCAATGTTGAACATACCAAAAGACCCGGTAATACTTCTAAGTTATATCAATACCCAGCTTCGGGATTACTATCCGTCACTGGAAGAATGCTGCCATAGTCTGGGAATCAGGGCAGAGGATCTGATGACTTCCCTGGCCGCCATTGATTATTATTATAGTAAAGAGAGAAACCAGTTTATCTGACATGGGCATTAAGAAAAAATGGCTCATGAGGAAGACATAAATGAAAAGGGGTCGTCGCTGCAGCGGTGATCTTTTTTTTAAAACAGAAGAAAAATAAGGGGAATGAAAGCGGGATATACAGGCAAAGTGTACATAATATGTAAAAGCGCTTCAGACCCCATGATCCGATAGAGAATTGAAACAGACGGGAGGGATATTTATGTATAGCATCTGGCTGCAGGCGGTCAGCCTGTGGAACTGGTTAATAGACCATCTGATCTATATTAACCTGGTTTTATCAATTATTATCGTTTTCTTCCAGAGGCGGGATCCGAAGGCGGTCTGGACCTGGCTCTTGGCTCTGTATTTCATCCCTGTATTCGGCATCCTCTTTTACCTGCTACTGGGTCAGGACATGAGGAAAAGCAAGATGTTCCGGGTCAAGGAAGTGGAAGACCGGATGCGCTATTCTGCAAAAAACCAGGAAGAATTTCTAAGGAGTCATGACATCGGCCTGATCTCCACCCTGGCCCAGGATTACGAGGATCTGGTGCTGTATAATTTAGAGACCTCCGGGGCCGTTTTAACGGTGGATAACAGTGTCGCTATTTTCACAGACGGCGAGGAAAAATTTGCGGATCTGCGGGAGGAGCTGTCAAGGGCCAGCCGTTTTATCCACCTGCAGTATTACATCATAAAGGACGACGAACTATTTGATTCCATCATCCCCATTCTCATTGACCGGGCCAAAGCAGGTGTGGAGGTGCGAATCCTCTGCGACGGCATGGGCGGACGCTTTATGGCAAAATCCAAATGGAGGCTGCTGAAGCAAAACGGCGTAAAGCTGGGTATTTTCTTTCCGCCGTTTCTGGGGCGTCTGCAGCTTCGGGTGAACTACCGCAACCACAGGAAGATCGTGGTCATTGACAACCGGGTGGGTTATGTGGGAGGCTTTAACATTGGCCGGGAGTACATTTCCAAGGACCCCAAATTCGGATACTGGCGGGATACCCATTTAAAGCTTCAGGGCGGATCAGTCCTAAGCCTTCAGATCCGTTTTGCTCTGGACTGGAATTATGCGGCAGGGGAAAATTTATTCAGGAATATGAAATATTTTTGCGAGGAGGAGGACGAATCGTGTCTGGAGAATTATGGCTCCGTTGACATGGCGGAAATGGAAAAAGAGGAAAAGCACCTTGGAATCCAGATCATTGCCAGCGGTCCGGACTCGGGAAGCCGGCAGATACGGGACAATTACCTTCGTCTCTTTTCCAAGGCCAGGGATCACATCTACATCCAGACTCCCTATTTTGTGCCCGATGACGCGGTCCTATCTGCCCTTCAGATGGCGGCACGCTCCGGCGTGGATGTACGTCTCATGATTCCCTGCAAGCCGGACCATCCTTTCGTTTACTGGGCGTCCTATTCCTATGTGGGGGATTTACTGTCCGCAGGCGCCAGGTGCTATACCTATGAAAACGGCTTTCTTCATTCCAAGGGTGTCATGACAGACGGAAAGGTCAGCTCCTACGGCACCGCCAACATGGACATCAGAAGCTTTGAACTGAATTTTGAAGTCAATGCGGTGATCTATGATGAAGAGACCACCCGTAAGCTGGAGGAACTGTTTTTAGAGGACTTAAAGGTATGTAAGGAAATCACACCGGAACGGTATATAGGGAGAAACCTTATCATCCGGATCAAGGAACAGGGAAGCAGGCTTTTGTCTCCACTTTTATAGAATTCTTTTACAGTCAAACATAATATCTCCATGTCCGGAGCATAATGGAGATTATGAAGACAATCACACAAAACTTAAAACAACTGCCCCTTAATTTTTGTAAATGCGGAGTGACAGGCTGGTGCCTGGAGGTTATTTTTACCTCCACGGAATCCATCCTGCGCCAGGACTGGAGGCTCATGGGGCAGACCTCTCTTTTAATGTTTCCCATCTATGGATGCGGAGCTCTTTTAGGCCCCATCGGCGGTTTGATTGACCGGTGGGTCGGTTCCAGCCAGGTAGGGATCGAAAAGAAGACGGATCTGGCCATCCGTCACGGGTTTCTCTACATGGTACTGATTTTTGTGGCGGAGTACTTTTCCGGTTTTCTTTTACGCGGCAGGGGAATGTGCCCCTGGGATTACAGCGGCCGGAACACCAATATCGACGGCCTGATCCGTCTGGACTTCGCCCCTCTGTGGTTTGCCACAGGACTGCTGTTTGAACAAATTACAAAAAAGAAAGGCAGGTAGTATTGTAATTAGAGACTCCATTTTATATAATAGATAAAATGGAGGATTGGACTAATGATACGATTTATTCTTGTTGCAGCAGCAGTCGTTCTTTTTCTGATATTTACCATTCCGGTCATGATTCTGGAATGGATTATCGGGAAAAAGGACCGCCATTTACGGGATGTGCAGAGCCTGGCGGCGGTCCAATGGATCTTCCGGGTAGTTCTTAAGATTGCCGGGGTGAAGATTACCGTAAAAGGAAAGGAAAATATTCCGGAGGACCGGGCAGTCTTATACGTGGGAAATCACAGAAGCTATTTTGATATCCTGGTGGGCTACACAACGGTTCCCGGCCTTGTGGGTTTTGTGGCGAAAAAGGAGATGGAGAAAATCCCCCTTCTTTCCACCTGGATGAAGTACGTCAACTGCCTGTTCCTTGACAGAAAGAATTTAAAGGAAGGTTTAAAGACCATTCTGGAAGGCATTGATCAGGTGAAAAACGGTGTTTCTGTCTGGATTTTCCCGGAAGGGACCAGGAATAAGCAGGAAGACTTAATGGACTTGCTTCCCTTTAAGGAAGGAAGCCTTAAAATCGCAGAAAAAAGCGGATGTCCTGTAGTGACCGTAGCCATGACAGGAACTGCGGAAATTTTTGAAAAGCATTTTCCCTATATCCGGCCAGGCAATGTGACCATTGAATTCGGCAAGCCCTTTTTTTTAAAGGAGCTGGAGCCGGAATTTAAAAAGTTTCCGGGAGCTTATGCGGAAATGCAGATAAAGGCCATGCTGGCGGAGCAGAGCGGTGTCCATATACCAACAGATAAAATGAAGGAATGAAAAACCCATGAAAACATTAGATTTGCAGGAAATCAGAAAACAGCTTGACCGGATCGACGGAGAAATCGTCTCCTTGTTTGAAGAGCGTATGAGGCTTACAGGCGATGTGGCGGAATTTAAGATCGGGACAGGGAAAGAGGTTTACGACGGGGAAAGGGAGCATCAGAAGCTTGAGGCTGTGACAGCCATGGTGGAGGACAAGTTCCAGAAGCAGGCTGTGAAAGAGCTTTTCATCCAGATGATGACCATCAGCCGCCGGTTCCAGTATAAACTTATGGCCGAGCACGGCCTGACGGCCGAGAACAGCTTCCTCCCTGTAAAGAGCCTGCCCGCAGACCATGTCCGGGTGGTGTACCAGGGCGTGGAAGGGGCTTACAGCCATGGCGCGGCTCTTCAGTATTTCGGAGGGGATGCGGATATGTACCATGTGGAAGCATGGGAGGATGCCATGAAAGAGGTGGAGGCAGGGAAAGCCGATTATGCGGTGCTGCCCATCGAAAATTCTTCGGCCGGGGCGGTCAGCGACAACTACGATCTTCTCATCAAATACCACAACTACATTGTGGCGGAAACCTTTCTCACAGTAAACCATGATCTTTTAGGGCTTCCCGGCGCAGAGGCGGAGGATATCCGGACA